>JBHJGR010000196.1:0-51903 GCA_050331615.1 Elainellaceae cyanobacterium | reverse complement strand
TAGACAATCTTCGATTGGCAGTCCTCGGATTGTCAACGTTGCAGCAGTGCCAGCGTCAGAGAAGAACGACCGAGAAGCATGGATGAACCCTGATAAGAGGCTGGATGATGTAGGTCTATCCGAGAGCCAGTCAGAGTCAGGCGGATTTCATCAACCCCCCGGCTTCTAGACGTAGGGAGATGTCAGGTCAACGACTCCGGCTTCTGGCTGGTGAGCCGCTACTTCGGCATTGACGAGAAAGACACCCTGCGCTCCTGGACGGTGCTGGAAACCATCCTGGGCGGCGTGGGCTTTTTGGTGGTGCTGGTGATCAGCCTATTTCTTTGAATGCGATACCAATGCCGTAGGGGCAAATGGCCATTTGCCCCTACCAGCCGTTTAATTCACAGCAGGCATAACTCCGCTTTTCCTATTCATTTTTTGATTTAGTAAACCATGACTTCCCCTACTTACGTTCTCGGCGTTGATATTGGCACCACCAGTACCAAGGCCGTTTTGTTCACCGAAACGGGCGACATTGTCGCAAAGGCAGCGGTCGGCTACCCCCTGAATCGCCCCACGCCGGAGGCCGCCGAGCAAGACCCGGTGGAAATCTGTGCCGCCGTGAAAGCCTCCGTGGGCGACGTGATGGCCCAGAGCGACCTTGCGCCCTCCCAGGTGCGGTGTTTGTCCTTCAGCGCTGCCATGCACAGCCTGATTCTGGTGGACGCCGCCAACGAACCCCTTACCGCCAGCATTACCTGGGCCGATAACCGCAGTGCCGACTGGGTGAGCAAAATTCGGCAGAACCACCACGGACACGACCTCTACCGGCGCACGGGCACGCCCATCCATCCCATGTCGCCCCTGGTGAAGCTGGTCTGGCTGCGGCACGACCATGCCGACCTGTTTCAGCGGGCCGAGCGCTTCATCTCCATCAAAGAATATGTGCTGTTCCAGCTCTGCCAGGAATACGTCGTGGACTACTCCATCGCGGGGGCAACGGGGTTATTCAACATCAAAACTCTAGACTGGGATGCCGATGCCCTGGAGCTGGCAGGCGTCTCGCCCCAGAAGCTGTCCCGCCTGGTGCCGACGACCCACGTCATGCCTCCCCTCCAGCCCGCCTGTGCCGCCGAGATGGGGCTGGCGCGGGAAACCCCCGTGGTAGTGGGGGCCAGTGATGGCTGTCTGGCGAACTTGGGGGTGGGGGCGATCGCCCCTGGCACCGTTGCCATCACTTTGGGGACGAGTGGGGCCATTCGCACCGTCGCGCCCCAGCCCCAGACCGACCCCAGCGAAATTCTGTTCTGCTATCCGCTGACGGACCAGCACTGGGTGATTGGCGGCGCGGTGAACAACGGCGGCATCGTGTTCCAGTGGGTGCGCGATCGCCTCGCTGCCACCGAGGTCGCCACCGCCGAGTTATTGCAGCAAGACGCCTACGAACTGCTTACAGACATGGCGGCCACCATTCCCCCTGGTGCAGACGGGATTCTGTTCCATCCCTACCTGGCGGGGGAGCGATCGCCCCTGTGGAATGCCGACGCTCGCGGTAGCTTCTTTGGGCTGGCGCTGCACCACACCAAGGCCCATCTGGTGCGAGCTGTGCTGGAAGGGGTGGTGTTTAACCTGCGGCTGGTGCTGGAGGCCCTGGAAGAGGCGGCGGGTAAGGCTGAAACCATTCGGGCATCGGGGGGATTTGCCCAGTCGGAGCTGTGGCGGCAGATTTTGGCGGATATTTGCGATCGCCCCATCACCGTGCCTGAAAGCTACGAAGCCTCGTGCTTTGGGGCGGCCCTGCTGGGCTTATGTGCCCTGGGAGACATTCCCTCCCTGGAGGAGGCCGCCAAACGGGTGCAGGCCAGCCATGAGCAGACGCCCGTTGCTGAGAACGTGGTCTGCTACCAGCCCCTCATTCCCATCTATGGCCGGCTGCTAGACTGTTTCAAGAGGGAATATGGGCCGCTGGCCCGCCTCAGCCCCCACCTCAAGGACAACCTGTGAGCGATCGACGTCCAGACGGCCTCTATTCAACCGACTTCAGCGCCTGGGTCGCCCAAACTGCCCGGCTCTTGCGGCAGCATCGCTGGCATGACCTGGACGTTGAGCATTTGATCGAGGAGGTCGAAGGCCTGGGCAAGAGCGAACGGCGGGGCGTGACCAGCCAGCTCATCCGGCTGCTGCTGCACTTGCTCAAGTGGCAATATCAGCCCCAGCGGCGCTCCGATAGCTGGGTAGACTCCATCACCGATGCCCGGACCCAGATTGACCTGGCGATCGCCGCCAGTCCCAGCCTCAAGTCCTATCCCGCCGAGCAGCTAGCCGAATGTTACCAGCGGGCCTGTCGCCAAGCCGCTCGCCAGACCGGGATGGAACTCTCCCAGTTTCCCGCTGAGTGTCCCTACCCCATCGCATTTGTTCTCGATGAGGACTGGCTACCAGCAGCCAACTACTCTACCGATGATTTCAAGCACTGAAGCCCCCAGAGTGCCCGACTGCGGACGGCGAGCGTATCATCTGTGTGGGTCAGTTGCTCAAAGCGAATGTGGATCTGCGATCGCCACTCATCACGACCGGAGGCGATCGCCTCTGCCAGTGCCTGTAGCCCCACAATAGCGGCATAGCGCACCACCCATTCCTGATCCTGAGAGGCGGTCAGCAAGGTCGCCAAAGCCTTCTCCTGGGCCGCTTCCAGCTCATCGGCGGGAAGTACCCGCCAGCGCAGTCGCCCCAGTCCCCGTGCCGCCGCCCGCCGCACGCTCAGGGCAAAATCCGCCTGGGCCGCAGCCAGCAGGATTTCCAACCCGTCCGGGTGGGCGATTTCCGAAAGCGCCCGAATGGCCCAAGCCCTGGCCCCGTAGTTGTAGCCGTCCAGCTCATTCAACAGCGGACGCACGGCCACATCCCCCAGGCGCACCAGCCCATCTACCGCCGCCACCGCCGCCCCCGGATTGTTGTAGCCCAGCACCTGAATCAGGGCAGGTATGCTATCGGGGGATTGGGCCAAAGCAAGCTGCCGCACGGCTTCCACCATGCGCGGCTTGGAATCGGCGACTTCGACGGCCTGAATCAGGGTGTGAATAGTGGCGGTCATGGTGCTTGAAACCCGATCAAAGTAAGCTGTCCATCAGCTCCATAATGTGGATGGCGGAGGCAGGCAGCGCAAATTTCTCTGCAGTTGTGGGACCATGGGAGGCCAGGTGGGATTCCAGCAGACCTTTCAGGGCGATGAGTTTGAGGCTATTTTCAGCGTGGGTTTGGGCGATCGCCCCCGCCGCTGGTACATACCCCGTGGCTCCCAAATCCATTAGGGCCGTCCGCCGCAGCTGCAAGTCGGTTTCACCCAGGGCTTGTACGAGGCGATCGCCATATCGATTTTCCTGGGTCAACTGGTACATAGCCCTTGCCGCCGCATAGCGAATGCGGGGCACCGGATGCTCGACAAAGGGCTGAATAATCGGAACAGCATCTTTAATGCCCAACGTCCCCAATGCCTCAATTGCGGCATCGTAGGGCTGGCGCAGGTGGGGAATTCCAGGGCGCAGCTCCGTGTCTTCCATGCCCCCATCCAGTAAGGCAGCTAAGGCGGCGGCGCAGCTAGCGTCCCCCAGTTCTTCCAAGGACTGGGCGGCGGCTTCCCGAACGTAGTAGTCCGGACAGGTCAGGCAGGCGGTGAGGGGGAGAACGGACTGGCGATCGCCCACCTTTCCCAAGGCTCTGGCTGCATTGCGCCGCAGGGGATAGCCACCATCGGGGGAGCGATCGGTTTCATCATCTAGTGCTTGAATCAGGGCATCAATGGCAATCGGTTCCCGCACCCGAAACCGCCCAATCCACCAGGCAGCATAGTAGCGGCTGCTGGGGTCTTCGGTTTGCTGGAGGTTGGCGATCGCCTGCTCCACCGTCAGCGATTCTTCCGTAATCCCAGTCGGCGTTGCGTTGGAACCCATAGAAACTAGGAAATTGCATCAATTTAACGTGGCGTAAGGGCGAATCATTTCGGCAATACGTTCAGGAAAAGATCCAAAGGTAACGACGAAATGCTTCGCCCCTACAGGGTGTATGTGGAATGATTCGCGTTGCTTAACCTTGTGCGCCGTTGGTTTCGGCACCCACCGGGTGAATAGCGACAATTTCGCCACCCATGCGGGTAATGCGACGCATTTCTTCGTTCATGCGGCTGTAAGGCACCTTGATGAAGACGCTGCCGCTATTGCGGATGGGATAGCTTTGCTTGTCCGTCATCTCGTTCTGGCGCAAGCCCTTGACTTCGTAGACAAAAATCCGATTCTTAGACGGAGAGGTCTCCATCATGCCAACCGTGCTCTGACCGATCATGAGTTCTATTCTCCTATCAGCAAATCTTTGAATGCGGGACAACCCTTGCCATTACGCTAATCTGTTTGCGCTTGTTTGACAAGCAGGGGACCTTGCCGAATGGCGGTGTGGACAGGGTATGTGATGTCCCAATGGGATCTAGTCAGCCGGGGTGATGCTGGCAACCCGACCACCCAGCTTGTTGATTTGCTGTAGCTTGGCTGACAGCTTTTCGTAGGGCACCAGGAACGCCTGACTGCTGCGGCGTACCTTGGGATAGCCGGGATTGCGAATACCGGCGACCTCTACGCGGAACATACGATCGCCCGTTTGGCCGAAGGGCACCGTACCGCCCAATGCCTTCTGGGGCGTTCTGCCTTTGTTGGACTCACGGAAGGCAAACCCTTCATTTGCGCCAGATGGGCCAACGACGGAAGTAGCCGTGTTTCGGCCCAATTCCGTAGCCAGGCGGGTGCGGTTGCGCTCAAGCTGGGCGCGATCGCTATTGGCATAACCCCGATACAGGCGGAACATGCGGGTAAAGCCCACGGTTTTCTGCCCGGTTTGGGTGTTGAAGCCGCGATAGTAGGGCACAATGTTCTCGCCGAAGCTCTGCTGGTACTCGGCGCTGTCGAGGTAGTAATTGATAACGGCGTCGTAGCCCTGGTTCTGGTAGAGATCCAGGAAGAACACCACTTCGGACTCATCATAGGGAGCGCGACCCAGTAGATGCTTGTGGTTGAGTTCGATGACACGAGTTTGGAAGTTGTTGTAGAAAAACTTGCTCTTGTAAAGCTCGGACTTGGCCACCGATCGCACAAACTCCCGCACGGTGATGTAGCCGTTGCGCAAAAGGGACTCCGCACTGGTGAGGCGCTCCGACTTCATCAGGTAGTCGTTGCCCAGCACCTGCCGATAGACGGCACGGATAACGGCATCTACATCCTCATCGGTGTAGTTCATCCGAAGTTCGACTGGGGAGGTGTCGCTGAAGGCGGAGGTGCCCAGCCGAGACGCTGCTGCTGTAATCGCCACGTAAGATTCTCCTATAATCTAGATCTAGACACAAAAACTCCCGTTTGGGAGGTGGCCTCTATTGCTGACGGCAATAGAGGCTTTTTTACTGCCATTAAGAACCCATCCGAAAACTCGCTGGAGCTTTTGGCATTCAGAACCCCTGGCGGGATTATCGGATAGACCCTAAGCAGTGGTGATGCTAACCACTTTGCCGCCCATGCGGTTGATTTGCTGCAGTCGGCGGGATAGCTGCTCATAGGAAACCAGGTATTCCGCATTGCTGCGTCGGACCCGGGGCAGGACGCCCGCTGCCGCTCCCTGGGTCACCCGCACGCGATAGAGGGTTTCCCGGTTGCCGCCGAGGGTGCCCACGATGGTTTTGCCTGCTTCGCCCGACCGCACGGGGGAAGCACTGTTGCGGGCCACTTCCTGCACCAGTCTGGCCCGATTGCCGGTGCCCTGGGCGCGATCGCTGTTGGCATAGCCCCGATGGAGCTGGAACATGCGGCTGTAGCCCACGGTCTTCTGGTTGCGCTGAGTGGCAAATCCTGCCGCGTAGGGCACGATCCAGTCACCGAAGCGCTCTTGGTACTCGGCAGAGTCAATGTAGGAATTAACCTCCGCTTCGTAGCCCGACCGGGCATAGATGGCGGTGTGCTCCGCCACTTCTGACTGGTCGTAGGGGGCACGCCCCAATAGGTGCTTGTAATTCAGCTCAATAAAGCGGTTTTGTGGATTGGAGTGGAAAAACTTTTGTTTGTATAAATCGGACTGGGCGATCGCCCGCACAAAGTCGCGCACGGTGATCTCCCGGCGGCGCAGCATCGACTCGGCGCTGGTGAGCCGCTCGCTGGCCATAATGTGGTCGTTGCCGAGCACCTGACGATAGGCTGCCCGAATCACGGCCTGTAAATCATCCTCCGTGGCGTTGGCCCGTAGCTCAACCCGCGGAGCCTCGACATACGCTGCAATCCCCAACCGCGTTGCTGCCGTCAAACTGGTCATAACCGACCTCCTCGGTATGCGTCAGAAATAATCGGTCAGAAATGATTAATGTGATTGATTCTCTGAGCCAATCAGGAAACGAATCAATCAGGCAATCAATCAGGAAAATAGATACAACAATGCCCGGACAGACAAACACTTGCTAACCTCGCGTAGCTAACAACTGCCTGCCTCTCCGGGCATACGGTCGCGGTCTAGCTCAGGGCGTTGATCGCGTAGTCGATGTAGGAGTTAGCTTCAACAGCAGGGTCGCCGCTCAAGCCGTGGTTAGCTTTGATGTGCTTGAGAGCTTCAACGTACCAGCTGGGGGACAGTTCGAAGGTGCGGTTGATTTCATCAAGACCTGCAACCAGGTACTCATCCATGGGGCCGGTACCGCCAGCAATCAGGCAGTAGGTCACCATCCGCAGGTAGTAGCCGATGTCGCGGGAGCACTTTTGCTTACCAACTTCGGTGGAAGCATAGTTTGGTCCCTGCATTTGGGTGGTGTAGGGGAACTTGTTGTAAACCGCTTGAGCAGCGCCTTGAACTAGCTGGTCAGCTTTGTTGGTCAGCGCTTGAGCTGCTTCCAGGCTAGCTTGAGCCTGACGGAAGCGACCAAAAGCGGTCTGCAGCTCGGTGCTGCTGAGGAAACGGCCCTGAGAATCAGCGGCTGCAACTGCTTCAGTGAGAGGGGTCTTCATAAACGTATCTCCCTAGTTTTTGCAAATGTTTCGTCGATATCGTCTGTAGTGAACGGACACCGACGGTCGTCCCTACAGAACTTGAACCCATGTAATCGAAGTATGATGACGGCATCGCTGCCGCCTTGCGGCTCGCGCAATTAAGCAACTGCGGAAGCAGCCATGTCGAAGTAGCTGCCGATCTCAGACATTAGAGAGCTGCAGTCACCAGGGGTGATGCCTTGAGGATCGCCAACGATCTTCAGCGCAGCTTCCTTCATCTTCTGTACGCCAACGGCAACGGAAGCACCGGGGGTACCCAGAGCAACGTAGGTCTCCTTCAGACCGTTGAGGCAGCGATCGTTGAGGACACTGGGGTCGCCAGAGAAGATAGCGTAGGTTACATAGCGCAGGATGATTTCCATGTCGCGCAGGCAAGCAGCCATACGACGGTTGGTGTAAGCATTACCACCAGGAGCAATCAGCTGGGGCTGCTCGGCGAACAGCTCACGAGCGGCGTCAGCAACAATGGTGGAAGCGTTGCTGGTGATCCGGTTAACGGCATCCATGCGCTTGTTGCTGTTAGCAACCATTTGCTTCAGAGCATCGAGCTGAGAACCAGTCAGATACTCACCCCGTGCGTCAGCCTGAGAAACAACCTTCGTAAATGCGTCAAACATTGACTAAACTCCTATTTGACTTAAGCAGATAACTGGAGGCGCGGTTCAGATAGAAGGTCTACCCACTGCTGACCGATCTGTGGCTAATCCCCAAACTCCCCGAGCCTCACTAAACGCACTGCCAGAGAAATCTGAGAAACCGCTCCTCTAAATATGAGAGAGCTGAACAACCTTCGAACTAGCGACCGGGTTAGGTTCTATCTGCTTTCCATTCCCTCCAGAATTCTTTATACACTGTGCCTGGGTGTTTGTTTTTTACAAGTTGTTAAGAGTTACTGCTGGCGATAAATTCTGATACGGAAATCCAGAGAAAACTTAAAATTTTGTTTACTTTTTTGTCACAGTGAGAGTCGAGGTGCCTGAACCGAGTAATGGCGTTCTGAGGGCGATCGCCCCAAAGTCCCCGTCAAATTAGTGAGTCTAAATACTTATGGAGATGCCGGGCGATCGCCCTCAAAACCAGTTTTCCAGCCATAATGTGACATTGTATGAAGTTGGACATTTCCGGGGCCGTATCGAGCCATCGGCGGCCTGTTAGAGATGGTTTTCCGTGGGCACAATAGCTGATTGGGCCGCTTGCAAGACGCAGCCATTATGGCATCGCCCTGATAAATTGGCCCAGCCCACCCGTTAACTTTTCCAACAGCGCATTTTCGCTGCGCCAGGGGGAGAAATCACCTAAAGTCTAGCTATAGCCCTACCGGCTAAGGTTTGAGGATGGAACTCCCGCAGCGTGGGGGTTCTACACCTCTTGAGTGTCCCAACGCGAAAGCGTAACGGTACAGCGTATGAACGATAGGTGTGAGTCCAGACTAGGAGGAGTGCAATGGTGTGGCATCAAACAGGGCAGAACGGTCAGAGTCATCCAAACGGCCAGAGCCATCTAAATATCCAGAGCGAGCAAAACTGCCAGAACAGCAATCAGCCCCCGACGTTTCCAGACCCCCGGCAGAATCCGGTCATCCAAACCGCCTCTTCCTGGTGCGAGGTTTCCCAGGCGGCCATTCAGGCCAATATGGCCCTGCTGCGCCAGCGGATTGGCCCAGCGGTGCGGCTGGGGGTGGTGGTCAAAGCCGATGCCTTCGGGCACGGGCTGATTCCCTGCGCTACGGCAATGGTAGAGGCAGGGGCAGACTGGCTGATTGTGAATTTTGCCTATGAGGCGATCGCCCTCCGTCAGGCAGGCATCACCGCCCCCATCTATATCTGCGGCAATGTCTCTGTAGCCCAGGCCCCTCAGGTCGTTGCCACCCAGGCCCGGGTTGTGCTTTACGATGCCGACGTGGCCCATGCCCTCCACCAGGCCACCCAGGGCACGGATACGATCGTCCCCGTCCACCTCAAGATTGAAACCGGCACCCATCGCCAGGGGCTGCCTTTAGCGGAGGCCCTGGAGTTGGCCCGCCTCGTTCAAGCCCTGGACGGACTGGTGCTGGAAGGCATCACTACCCATTACGCCGATATTGAAGACACCACCGATCACCGCTTCGCCCGCCAGCAGCTCACGACGCTCCAGGCCGCGCAGGCCGCGTTCCATGAGGCGGGCTTCGAGGTGCCCATAATCCACTCGGCCAATTCGGCGGCCACGCTGCTCTGGAAGGAGGCCCACGGTTCCCTGGTGCGGGTGGGTATCGCCGCCTATGGTCTATGGCCTTCGACGGAAACCTACGTCACCCTGCTACAAACGGCAGGTCATCGCCCCGACCCAACGATTCCCGAGCTCAGCCCAGTGCTGTCCTGGCGCACCCGCGTCGCCCAGGTGAAGACCGTCCCCGTCGGCGGCTATGTGGGCTATGGGCGCACCTATCGGGCTACCCATCCTATGAAGATTGCCGTGCTGCCTCTGGGCTATCACGAGGGCTATGACCGGCGGCTGTCCAATCTGGGCTACGTACTCCTACACGGTATGCGGGCACCCGTCTGCGGGCGCATCTGTATGAATATGATGATGGTGGACGTTACCCACATCCCTGAGGTGGGAGTGGGCAGCGTGGCCACCCTATTGGGGACAGACGGCGACGAGCAGGTGAGTGCCGAGCAGCTCGCGGCCTGGATGGGCACGATTAACTATGAGGTCATTTCCCGCATCCACCCGTCCCAGCCTCGGGTTGTGATTCCGGCTCAGGATCAGTCCCGTTCAGTCCAATCGGGGCTACTTGAGCCAGTGGCCAATCGCCCGCCAGTTGCCTAAAGAGGTTTGTGGGAGTTATTCATACCAGGCTCCCACTGAAACACCATGCTGCGACTGGGCCGCTGCCGATCCAGGCTGTCACACTGGTGGTCTCCGTAGGCGATCGCATATTCCCCATCGGCTCTAGGCTGCATGCACCAGGGACGGTTGAGGAGATAGCTGGTAGCCATGGTGGTGAAAATCGTGGTGACTGTGGCGATCGCCAGGATAATAGCGGTTTGAGAAGCTTTTGCACCCGACATCCCTGAACTCCTGGGGTTAGTCCCCGCTGCAGTAACAGTCCCAGTGTTCCCAGCACCAGTCCCCGCCTCTCAGGCAACGGGCGCAAATTTACGCAGCAGCAATTAATTAAAAGTTAACAATTTTCCCTTGTTAGCCGTTGTCATCCCGCCATCGGCAGACCCCATCGACATACAATGATGAAGCCGCCCGACTTTCCCTACTAGCCGTTGCGTTACCGATACCGATGACGACAAAGTGGTCTTCCAAAAAGCTTTTCCCGCTTGCAGGGCTGCCGTTGCTGGCCCGCAGTTCCCAAGTCAATCCTCAAGTCAAACTGTGGCTGGCCGCCATTAAACCTCCCATGTACAGCGTCGCGGTCATTCCCATCTGGGTGGGCACCGCCGTGGCCTGGGGCAGCACTCAGCAGCTCGACCTGCCCATCTTCGCCGCCTTTACCCTGGGGGCGATCGCCATTGTCGCCTGGCTCAACCTCAGTAATGATGTGTTCGACTCGGAGACGGGCATCGACCGCAATAAGGCCCACTCCCTGGTGAATCTGACTCAGAATAAGGCATTAATTTTCTGGCTGGCGAATCTATTTCTGGCCCTGGGAGGATTGGGCATCCTGGCGATCGCCTGGTGGCAGCGAGACATAACCGTATTGGCCCTGATCCTGGTCTGCTGCTTTTTGGGCTACACCTATCAGGGACCACCCTTCCGCCTGGGCTATCAGGGGTTGGGAGAACCGATTTGCTTTGTAACCTTTGGTCCCCTGGCGGTGCTGGCTGCCTACTACAGCCAGACCCAGTCCTGGTCGCTGCCTGCCCTGGCCGCCTCGGTGATCATCGGCGTCAGCACCAGCCTGATTCTGTTTTGCTCCCACTTTCATCAGGTGGAGGATGATCGGGCGGCAGGGAAGCGATCGCCCATCGTTCGCCTGGGCACCCAGCGCAGTGCCTACCTGATGCCTTGGACGGTTGGCAGCATTTTTGCGCTCACCGGAGCCTTTGTCCTGCTGGGTGCTTTTCCGGAGTGGACCTTGCTGCTGGTGGCTAGTCTGCCCACCGCCCGTACCCTGGTGCGCCACGTTATGACCCATCACGACCAGCCCGATCGGGTCAGCAACAGCAAGTTCATTGCCGTCTCGCTGCACTTCTGGAGCGGCCTGCTGCTGGGATTGGGTTTTTTGTTATAGCCAAAGCCATTTTGAGCAGTGGCGTTTCCTTCGCGGGGAAACCGCCACTGCTCGACCTCGGTGATAGACCGAATGGAATGACCCAAATTCGCGTTTCTCTCGCGCTGCTAAGCCCCTGTTGTATTTGCGAAGTACTCGCCCACCTTAAAGCTGGGGCTGGCCTCTAGCTGCTTGAGGGTCGAGCGGGTGATGAGCTTTCCTGTCTCTACCAGCACCTGCCCCGTAATCGGGTGCAGCATATCCTGCTCAGCCCGGCGGCCTACCAGGGCTTCGATGTCCTGCAGGGAGTTGACGTACATACCGGGGGGCAGCTCCACTATGACGCCCTCCATCTGGACGCGGGCCTGACAGGCCAAACGGGAGTTGGGCTTGCAGGAGGTAATGACCTCCAGAGTGCGCTGCTCGCGGCGGCTAATGGGGGTAAGGGCCTCCATGCCCTCCTTAACGTACACGTGACAGGTGGCACACATGCCCCGACCACCGCACTCCTTCAGCACGTCTAGCTCTTTATTCAGCAAAACAGAGAGTAGATTCCCGTTTGTTTCAACCGTAGATTCCTGACCAATTGGCTCCAGTCTGATTGTTTTAACCATCGAAATTTTCCTTAATCTCCAGAATGAGTCTGCCGATGCTATGGGGTCTAAGCGCTCAATTAAGGCATTCAGTGAAATTCATCGGACAGCAGTAAGATTTTCTGCCGCTGATCTAATTCCATCTTGCGAATCATCGACGGGAAGTCCCGAATCACGACGGAGCACCGCTTAATGAAGGCCGCAACCCAGTCCTTTAGCCAGCGATGCTGCTCATCGGTGACGGATTGACTTCCTGCTACTGAAGATGCGCCCGACAATGAAATTTGCCCAGAGCGGTCAACCTGAAAATTACTCAGCCAGTCAATGGCGGGTCGGCTTGATTTCCAGTAGTTAGCGACCATCGTCGGCCCCAGGTAGTGAGTAGTTTGCTGGCTGAACCGATTGAGAGCGGTCAGCATGTCCTTCAGGGTGATGGACTGGGCGATCGCCCCGTCAGAGACAGTGTTCCCAGGTTGGGCGGTGGAGGCGACGACGGGACGACCATTCCTTGCCGAGGGGTCAGGGACCGCTGGGGGAGAGAGGGTTTCGGGGAAATCGGCAGCAGCGGCAGGGGGGCTAGCGGCAGAGTTGGGAGTGGCGGTGGCAGTCGCAGCGGGGGACTCGGTAGACCGCTTCCAGAAGTTTTGATTGTTGAGCGTCACGGTTCCAGCAGAGAGGCGGAAGTTGGCGATCGCGTTGGTGATGTCGTCCTGGAGCTCTTGGGTGAGCCGCGCCATAACCTCCGCATAGGCTGGGTAAATTAGCTCGTTGTTTGTTAGAACAAGTAGGATGATGCCATGGTCTAATTTGTATATGTAGACCCGATGCCCACTGAACTGGAACTCAAAGCACTGAAACGTGGCCGGGGTCGTTTCAATCACCTGTTGAATACCCTGGGCGAGGGCCTGCTTTTGCTGGAAGTTTAAAATCTGGTCGATTCCATAAAAGTACGGGCGCGATCGCCCATCAATTAGGGCAACCCCCGCAATTCCTGGTAAATTCAGAAAGTCTTGAACAACTTCCCGCTTCATACGATGTTTAGCAATTTTAAAGTTTCGTGTCTATCGATCTGGTAGAGCGGTCTTTTGCTAGTCTACCCACACTGAAAGCCTAGTGCCCGTGGCTACTGTTCATCCGTTCATTATTCCTGCCGTCAACGATGACTTCTGCAATTTCTTGCAATAAAGCTTATTCGACCTGGTTACGGCTCCCTCTTGAACATTGTTTTTACCTCCCTTTTTGTCAGGTTTAGTTGTCATGTCTGATCTTCCATTTACTTTGGATCAGTTGCGAATTTTGAAGGCGATCGCCGCCGAGGGCAGCTTCAAGCGGGCTGCAGACAGCCTCTACGTTTCCCAACCCGCTGTTAGCCTGCAGGTGCAGAACCTGGAGCGGCAGTTAGACGTTCCCCTGTTTGACCGGGGAGGACGACGGGCACAGCTCACCGAGGCTGGCCACCTGCTCCTTAAGTATGGCGATCGCATTCTGTCGCTGTGCCAAGAAACCTGCCGCGCCATCGAAGATTTACAAAACCTCCAGGGCGGAACCCTGATTGTGGGAGCGAGCCAAACCACCGGAACCTACCTGCTACCCCGCATGATTGGCCGATTCCGTCAGCAGTACCCTGACGTGGCGGTGCAGCTACACGTCCACTCCACTCGCCGCACTGCCTGGAGCGTTGCCAATGGCCAGATTGACCTGGCTATCATTGGTGGCGAAGTGCCCCCTGAACTGCAGGACTCATTAGAAATTGTTCCCTATGCCGAAGACGAACTCGCACTGATTCTGCCGGTTCTCCATCCGTTTGCTCGCAACATCACGGTGCAAAAAGAAGACCTTTATAAACTGCAGTTTATTGCCCTTGATTCCCAATCCACTATCCGTAAAGTCATCGATCAGGTGCTGAGTCGCTCGGGAATCGAAACCCGTCGCCTCAGAATTGAGATGGAGCTAAACTCAATAGAGGCGATCAAAAACGCCGTCCAGTCCGGGTTGGGGGCTGCGTTTGTATCGATTTCGGCCATCGAGAAAGAGCTGCAGATGGGAGTTCTGCATCGGTCTCGCATCGATGGCGTAGTGGTCAACCGGACGCTGGCAGTCATCATCAACCCCAACCGCTACCGCTCGAAGGCCGCCGATGCGTTCATTCAGGAAATTTTGCCCCAATTCTCCATGGCCGATGCCAAAGCCGACCGCCTCTCGGCGGATTCCACCCGCTCCGCTAATGTAGGGATGGGGGGAACCACTGCGGTGGTTGACCCCGACGACTCGCTGCCAGTGAAGGCAACGACGCCTAATTCCAGTAGCTCCTAGGGTGAGCACCCCTCAGACCCATCCATGAAAACCTACTGCACGCGTCCAGGCTGTTCTCGACCAATCAATATATTTACGGACCTGGACGATTCGACCGTCTTCAAAACGGTGCAGCAAAAATACTGTACGACCTGCGGTATGCCGCAGATTCTCCTGGGCCGATACGTTCCCATGAAGCTGCTGGGACAGGGAGGATTTGGAGCCGCTTTTCTGGCGATCGACCGCTACACCCCGACCATGCGCCAGTGCGTCGTGAAGCAGTTCCAGCCGTCGGGCGACCTCAGCCCTGACCAGCTTGACATTGCCCAGGCTCTCTTCCAGCGGGAAGCCGAGGCCCTCGAAAAGCTGGGCAATCGCCACCCCCTAATTCCTGATCTCTATGCCTTCTTTGAGCTGAGCGCTCCGGATGCGACGGGGGCGGCGAAAGAGTATTTTTACCTGGTGCAGGAGTACATCGACGGGCAGAACATGGAGGAGGAACTGGAGCAGCGGGGACCGTTTTCCGAGACGGAGGTGCTCAAAATTTTCATCGAAGTGTTAAAAATTCTCAAGTTTGTCCACGACCACGGCACGATTCACCGCGATATCAAGCCGTCCAACATCATGCGATCGCGCGACGGGCAAATTTACCTGCTGGACTTTGGTGCGGTAAAGCAGGTGACCACCGGCAAGGGCATCGGTCAAGCGCAGCAGCGATCGACGGGCATTTATTCCATGGGCTTCGCCCCTCCCGAACAGATGGCGGGCGGCATGGTCTATCCAGCCACTGACCTCTATGCGCTGGCGGTCACCTGCGTCACCCTGCTCACCGGCAAGCAGCCCACCGAGGTCTACGACTCCTACTCCAACACCTGGACCTGGCGCGCCCATGCCCAGGTGAGCGACGGGTTTGAGTCCGTTCTCAATCGGATGCTGCAGCCAACGCCTAGCGATCGCTTTCAGTCAGTATCAGAGGTGGCGGATGCCCTCAAGCGCCGTCCCCTCGGCCAAGCTGCGGCTAAAAGCCCCACGGCCCCGCCCCCCGCTCCAGGGGCGGCCTCGCCCCAAACCCTGCCACCCGCCCCCCGGCGGCAGCAACTCCGCCACCGCCCCCCCCGGCGGCAGCGACTCCGCCGCCAGCGCCAACCCCTGCCCGGCAGCCCCGCCCAGCCGCCGCTCCCGTCGCTCCGTCTGCCGCCCGCCGGTCCCTATCGCCGCTGCCGATTGTGGCGGGGGCAGGCTTTACGGGATTTGTTACTGGATTGGGGGCGATCGCCCTGATTAGTGCGCTGGGGCTATCGGGTCTCAGTCTGGGGCTAACGGCGCTGGTGGCCCTGGTGGTAGCCGGGCTGCAGTTGAGCCGCATGATTGAAGGGATTGACCTGGCCATTTTCTTGGGCATCTTTCTAGCTGTGGCCCTGATCTATGAATGGTTTTGGGGCTTTTCCCTGCTCCAAGTGGTAGGGACGCCTCTGGTGCTGGTCGTGTTTCTGCCGGTGATGGCTGGACTGCTGTTTGTAGCAGGCGCGATTTTGTTTCTAATTCTCTATCGCATCATCTCTCTATTGCTTTAGCCTGCAAGACTCTCATCATTGCTAGAATTCATGGCTCAGAAACGTGACACTACTGCTTTAATTGCCGCCTTCCTGCTAACCGCTGCCCTCCTGAGTGCCGGGGTTTGGTGGTTTTCGCGGCAGTTTGACCTCAATGATTTTCTAGCGGGCATTAGATCGCCCGGCCAGGCTCCGTCGTCTTCGCCGGTGGCGGTTCCGGCCTCAGGGGGCCATTCCTTCGCCGATGTGGAAAACGTCCCCTCTGGCCTATTTGCCTATGGCGGCAGCACCACCTGGGCTCCCATTCGTGGCATGGTCGACCCCATCATTCAGCAGGCCCATCCGGGGTTTCAGTTACGCTACACCAACCCGCCAACGGGTACCCCCGGATCAGGCAGCGGAATTCGTATGCTCATAGACAACCAGTTGGCGTTTGCCCAGTCGTCCCGCTCGGTTAATCCCGACGAGCTGCAGGCGGCCCAGCAGCGGGGCTTTCCCCTCAGGGAGGTGCCGGTGGCGCTGGAGGGAATTGCGATCGCCGTTCATCCCAACCTCGCCGTTTCAGGACTAACCACTGAGCAAATTGGAGACATCTACACTGGGCAGATCACCAACTGGAGTCAGGTGGGAGGTCCTAATCTAGCGATCACCCCCTACTCCCGCCGCATCGAAGATGGAGGCACGGTCGAGTTCTTCGCCGAGAACCTCCTGGGGGGTGCCCCCTTTGCCCCTGGGGTGCAGTACATCGCCACGACGACCGAGGCGCTGCGGGCTATTTCCAACGACCCTGGCGGCATCTACTATGCCTCTGCCCCTGAAGTGGTGGGTCAATGCACGGTCAAGCCCGTCCCGGTGGGGCAAACGGCTGACCAGCTCGTGGCTCCTTTCGTCGAGCCGCTAATTCCCCCTGCCCAATGTCCTGCCCAGCGCAACCAGATCAACACTGCCGTGTTGCAGAGCGGCGAATATCCCATTACTCGCCCCCTCCTGGTGATTATTAAAGAGACGGGGCAGATCGACCAGCAGGCAGGGGAAGCCTATGCCAACCTACTCCTGACTAATCAGGGTCAGGAACTCTTAAGTGAAGCCGGGTTTGTTCGCATCCGTTAGCGGGCCTCGCTACGCCTGCACCCTGGCCTCTTCTTGAGACGGCAGGCACAGGAGGTTATCGCCATAGGTGCGGATCATGCCCTTCTGCCGAAGTTTGCCCATCAGGCGCGTCACGGTGACGCGAGTGGAGCCAATGGCGCTGCCAATCTGAGCGTGGGTGAGTGCCCAGGGCAGGCAGTAGCCCTCTTCGCAGGGTTCGCCGAATTCTTCGATCAGCAGCGTGAGAAAACCAAACAGGCGATCGATCGTGCGCCGCTGCCCCAGGGTGCTGAGCCAGAGGAGCTTACGCTGGTGCTGGTAGCGAAAGGCGTCTAGCACCTCGCGGCGGAAGTGGGGCCAGTTGTCCAGATCGTGCCAGTACATCCAAATGACGGAGGTCTGGTCCACGTGGGCAAAGCTTTGCAGCGTAAACGGCGACTGTGCCACGATTTCAAAGGGTTGTCCTGCCCCTACAAATCCCAAAAAAGCTTCTTCAGCGTTCATCTGAGCAACGGCCCGCACCGAACTGCCGCTACTGGTAGCACTCACCTGAGCATCGCCAACCAGCCGGATAGCCCCTCGCTGCACCAGATAGAGCAGCCCTGGGCGAGCAGGGACCCGCTCATCCTTATTAAAGGTTCGACAACGGTAGTGTTCTTGAGCCCAGTCAATAATGCGCTGCCAGGTTAAAAAGGGACGGGATGTTTCTGAGGGCGAGGGTGTTGAGTACATAGCAGGACGCAGTAATTTCAAGTTTAGAGGACAACTGCTGAACAGGGGCAAACAGGGGAGCGATTGAGTGACGGGATATTGAGCGTGGACCCCAGCAGGGTGTCGATTACGTGAATTTTAGCTAGCACAACTGCTGGAATCTGATGTCAGGAACTTTGGCTGAGACACTTTGAAAACTTTACAACAATCGTATGGTGTTTAGGTGATCTTACGGTTAATTAGATCTGCTCCAAATCTTCGGTGGTGGGAGCGGTTTGGGTCTGTTAGGCAATTTACAAAGCTTTTCCCGTTATGCGAACCTCCCAGTAGTCGACTCATTCGGACTTGGACACCTACGGCATGACACTGCTTGCCCTGCGATCGCTTCTAGACAATTTGCTTCACGAGACGGTTCGCGAGTGGCAGCTCGCAATAGAAGCACCAGAAGCGGGAGGTGGTACCGCCCCTACATCTGCGTGGCAGCGGGCCTCTCCCGAGACTCTTCCTCTAAAGAAGGTAAAAAATATTCGCCAAGTTTGCTATACCTGCGCGATTGCCCTCAGATTAGCAAAAATGTCGGGCTTATGCCCGATCCAGATTGCAAAGAACATTACCGAAATTTGGAACGATGTCAGCAGAATTAACGAGAAGCCTGCCCAGACCTTACCCAACCTCCAGTCTCAATTAACGCCAGCGGGATTAGCCGAGTTACTGCGGCTCTACATCACTGTTGACGTGCTGGAGCAGGGCTATCTGCGGCTCACTGTCAGGGATGCAGCGATCGCCCCCTGGCTGCAGTGGCTGATCGATGTTCCTGCCACCCCAGCGATGATGCCTGCCGACTTAACAGGTGCGCCTACCCAAACCTCGACCGCAACAAATGTATTTTCCAGTACATCCGACCCGCCCTTTGCCGGGTTTCATGCCTATGCCCGCTGCTGCTCGCTGCTGCGGCTAGCTCACCAGGAGGGAATTCTCCAGCTCTGCAGGCTTCCCGGTGGTGCGCTCAATGCTGAGTCTGGTCCTGCCCGTGATACGACTCATGTCTGCATTCGTCAGCCTTATGATCATCAGTCAGGCCCATTGGCAGACCCCTGGCGCATCGATCGCCCCTGCCCCCTCCCCTGGCTAACCCCAGAAGCGACCCTCTGGCTGCAGGGCGAAGCCGAGCAAACTTTGCTGCATCAGCTGGTGCAAACAATCGATGCGATCGCCAGCCCGCCTGATCTCAAATCTACTTCCGTGGCGACTAAATCCATACAAGAGCTGAGCGATGCCTTTGCGACCTTTTACGCCAGGGGTCCGATTTGGGGCAATGCCCGACAACAGATCGAACGGACACAGGCCCGCCTGGGCTTAATCAGCGTCACTGGTCGGGTCCTGCAAACGCTGTTTTGCCAGGGGTGGGGGCTGATTCCCCCTCCAGAACTCTAGTGATGACGGGCAGGCCAGACACTCCCGCCAGCATCGGCTGTTCCATATGGCCCTGCGGGCTAAGGTTGGGGTGTCCTGGCGCGAAAGCGCAGAGCTATAGCCCTACGGGCTAAGGTTTGAGTGTGGAACCCCCGCGACGCGGGGGTTCCACACCTCTTGAATGTCCTAACGCGAAAGCGTAACACCATATAAGAAGTTCCAATCTTTTGAAGCAGGATTCTGGGAACCTGTGTGGTGACAGCACGGATAGGCTGTGGTAAGTTGTGAATGTGTGAGGAGCGAACCAGCGAGAGCGCCGAGACGAAACACGGTCAGTCGTCGGCGCTCTTTCTGATTTCTGGCTCCTGGCTATCGCTAGCGAAGCCTTAGCCCAGCAGGAACTTTTCGATGGCCACCGCCGCCCCGTCTTCCTCTACATCGGGGGCAATCCAGTTAGCGCAGGCCTTCACTTCGTCGGGCGCATTGCCCATGGCTATGCCGATGCCACAGTAATCCAGCATTTCCACGTCATTGAGGTTGTCACCGATCGCCATGACGTTTTCAGGTCGGAGCTGCAGAACTTCCTCTGCCAGATACTGCACCGCGACGCCCTTATTAACTCGCGGGTTGGCGGCTTCGAAAAAGGTGGCGACCGACTTAGTGAAATACAGTTCCGCTGGCGTGTACTGCTGGCGCAGGTCCGAGAGCAGGTAGTTGACCAGATCAGAGCTATGGCTGAGGGCTAGGATCTTGGTTGGCTCCCGCTCGGTAATAGAGCGCAGATCGCCTACCACGATTGGCTCAATGCCGGTGCGCTTGCCGTAGTCCTGGGTTTCGGGAGTCAGCTCCCGCACGTAGAGCTGGTCGTCTACGTAAAAGTGAATGGATAGGATGGGACGCAGATCGGGCTGTTCAAAGTAGTCCAGAAGCTGATGGGCGATCGCCACGGGCACTGGCCAGTGACGGTGGAGCTGATCCGTAGTCGGGTCCTTGATAAAAGCCCCCTGGTAGGCCATCAGGGGAAGGGTCGAGTTTACGCTCTGGTGGAAGCGGAGGGCAGATCGGTACATGCGGCCAGTGGCGATCGCCACCTGAATCCCCTGGGCCTGAGCAGCTTTAACGGCCTGAAGGACGGGGGGACGGATTTGGTTGGACTGCCCAGCAATGGTGCCATCGATATCCAGAACCAGGAGCCGAATATCGGCAGCAGCGGCGGCACGGGCAGCCTCCGGAGGGGTGGGTTCAACGGGAGGAATTTGCGGCATTGATTCAGGATTGAGTCAGGTGTGGGATGGGTTGAGAACTCCTTGCCCCAGACACTGTCCGGGAGATCGGAAACTGACATTGGCCTGGGGCGGATCCACCCTATCTTACCGGTTTGGCCGAAATGCGCTGGTTGGGCTCTGGGCGATCGCTCTACCCTAGGCTCGCAGCCAATATTGAGGGTCAGGCACCATAATGCTGCCGCGAAGTTCCGTGGTAGCGTAGCCCCTATGACTGAGCTAGACGACCGTCGCTGGGCGAGCTATCGCGTTCTGCTGGCAGCGCTATGGTTAACGCTGCTGATGGTGGGGATCAAAATTTGGGCGGCGTGGGCAACGGGCTCCCTCAGCCTGCTGGCGGAGGCACTCCACACCCTGCTGGATAGCTTTAGCCTCGTGCTGAGCCTAGTGGCGATCGCCGCTCCCCCGCCACTAATTGCCTACAATATCTGGAGTCATGGACGCCGGGAAGCTGCCTTTTTTTTGAGCCTGGTGGCACTTCTGGGATTTGCGGGAGTGACCATACTGATGCTGGCACTGCAGCGGCTGCATCAGCGGCTGGGCTTACCCGATACGGTGAACGCCAGCCCGCCTCTGATTCAACTGTTGGGCGTCGTCATCGCCATCAACATCTGTCTGGTCATCTTCGAGCGCTACGAGGCCGGGATACTTGCCAGCCCTCTGCTGCGGCTCAGCGCCATCCAGGGGTTGCGCAGCGTCTGGCTCACCAGCCTGGTGCTGCTGGGGCTCTTGGGGGTGCAGTACGGCCTGGCCTGGCTCGATCCGCTGATTGCCGTTGGACTCGTGCTACTGTTAGCGAGCCACTGCTGGCGGATCATCAATCGGCAGCTCCCATTCCTGGTCAAACAGGTGGCGATCGCCCCTGAAGCCCTGGCCCAGCTTGCCCAGCAGGTAGACGGCGTGATGAAGTGTCGCTGGGTGCGATCCCAGGGGTTGGTGGGTCGCTTTACCTGGGTCGAGCTGGGGCTGGTGCTCCAGCCAGAATTTCCTGGCATCTCGCGGCAGATTTGCCAGCAGCTAGAGGCTCGGATTCGGGAGCGGTATGGTCCGGTGCGGGTGGTGATTCACCTGGAGGGCGATCGCCGTCCCTAAAGACTTCCCCAATGCCGACGGGGTCCACAGCGTCCACCCTCCAACACGGGGCTATCCAGCGTTAGGATCAGAGACAAAGTCAGCCCAGTCTTCCCCGCCGCCCTATGTCAACCGCCTCCCCATCATCTGATGCCCAAGCCAAAGACACCCAGGCCCAGCCCCTATTCGTCCTTGTCGATGGCCACTCTCTCGCCTTCCGCTCCTATTACGCCCACGCCAAAGGGCGCGATGGCGGGCTGCGCACCTCCACAGGTATCCCCACCAGCGTCTCCTATGGTTTTCTCAGGGCGTTTCTCGACATGATGGAGGCGGAGGTGCCTAGTCATGTGGCGATCGCCTTTGACCTGAGTGCCCCCACCTTTCGCCATGAGGCCGACGGCGACTACAAGGCAGGCCGACCGGAAGCGCCAGAAGATTTCCTACCGGATTTGCAGAACCTCCAGGAGATTTTGACCGCCCTAAACGTGCCCGTGGTTACGGCAGAGGGATATGAAGCCGACGACATTATTGGTACTTTGGCGCGGCGGGCCAGCGATGCGGGCTACCGGGTGAAAATTCTCAGCGGCGATCGCGACCTGTTTCAGCTGGTGAACGACGAGAAGGGGGTGAGTGTCCTCTACTTGAGCAGCACCTTTGGACCCCGGGGCAGTGCCGGGGCGCAGGAGATGGGGCGGCAGCAGGTGCAGAACAAGCTGGGGGTTTTGCCCCACCAGGTGGTGGACTACAAGGCCCTGTGCGGCGACACGTCGGACAATATTCCCGGCGTCAAGGGCATTGGCGAGAAGACGGCGGTGCAGCTGCTGGGTGAGTACGGGTCGCTGCTCCAGATCTACGAGTCCCTGGATGAGATCAAGGGCGCTAAGAAGAAGAAGCTGGAGGTGGGCAAGGAGGATGCCCTCAAGTCCCAATACATGGCCCAAATCCACCTGGACGTGCCTCTAGAGGTGGATTTGCCCGCCTGCAAGCTGGAGGGCTTCGACGAGCAGACGATGACCCCCCTGCTGCAAAACCTGGAGTTTCGCCAGTTTTTGCAAAACCTGCCCCGACTACAGCAAATCTTTCGGGGCGAGCCCCCCGCTGCGTCGCCCTCGCCTCAGTCGGTGGCAGAACGGCTGCGCCAGGCCCCCGAGCAGGACGACACCTGGTTCTTCAGCGCCGAAGATACGGAGACCAGCCAGCAGGCGACAGCCCTGGCCGTCCAGCCCCTGATTGTGGATACGCCTGAGGATTTGGCTAAACTGGTGGCGATTTTGCAGGCTCAGCGCGATCGCCAGTCCCCCGTTGCCTGGGATACGGAGACTAACGACCTCGATCCCCGCAAGGCTGACCTGGTCGGTTTGGGCTGCTGCTGGGGAGAAGACCCGACGGCAACGGCCTATATTCCCGTCGGGCACAAAGTCGGCCAGAACCTGGAGCTAAAAACGGCATTGGAGGCGTTACGCCCGATTTTGGAAAGTGCGGACCATCCCAAAGCGCTGCAAAACGCTAAGTTTGACCGGCTGGTGCTGCGATCGCAGGGCATTGAGCTCGAAGGCGTGGTGTTCGACACCATGCTGGCCAGCTACGTGCTCAACCCAGAGGCCACCCATAATCTGGGGGATCTGTCCCTGCGCTACCTCAACGCCACGGTACAGAGCTATACGGACCTGGTGCCCAAGCAGCAGACCATCGCCGATTTGGACATTGAGCCAGTGGCGGCCTACTGTGCCGAAGACGTGCGCACCACCTATCTGCTAGTCCCCAAGCTGCGGGCAGAGCTGGCCCAATTTCCTGAGCTGCGAAGCTTGTTTGAAACGGTGGAGCTGCCCCTCGAACCCGTCCTGGCGGATATGGAGTCCTGGGGCATTCGCATCGATAAGAACTATCTCCAGTCTCTGTCTCGAAACCTGGAGACAGATTTGCAGCGTATCGAGCAGGCGGCCTACGCCAGTGCTGGGGCAGAATTCAACCTGGGCTCGCCTAAGCAGTTGAGCGAGCTGCTGTTTGACACCCTCAAGCTGGACAAGCGCAAGTCTCGCAAGATCAAAACCGGCTACTCCACCGATGCCGCCACTTTGGAAAAGCTCCAGGGGGATCATCCCGTGATTGATGCGATTGTAGAGCACCGTACCCTTTCCAAGCTCAAGTCCACCTATGTAGACGCCCTGCCCGACCTGGCCGACGCCGCTACCCAGCGGGTCCATACCGACTTTAACCAGGCAATTACGGCCACCGGGCGGCTCTCCTCCTCCAATCCCAACCTGCAAAACATCCCTATTCGCACCGCCTTTAGTCGCCAGATCCGCGCTGCCTTCGTACCAGAGCCGGAGTGGCTGATGGTGGCGGCAGACTATTCCCAAATTGAGCTGCGCATTCTGGCCCACCTGAGCCAGGAACCCGTACTGCTGGAAACTTACCGCAGCGGCGAAGACGTACACACTCTGACGGCGCGGCTTTTATTTGACAAAGATGACATTTCTGTGGAAGAGCGGCGACTGGGAAAAATCATCAACTTTGGCGTAATTTACGGCATGGGGGCCAGCCGCTTTGCTCGGGAAGCCGGGGTGGGGCGCACCGAGGCCAGAGAGTTCATCGATCGCTTCAACGATCGCTATCCCCTGGTGTTTGAGTACCTCCAGCGCATGCAGAAGGAGGCGATCGCCCGTGGCTATGTCACCACAATTCTGGGCCGCCGCCGCTACTTCAACTTCACCAGCAGCAAGCTCAAAGACCTGCAGGGCAAAGATCCCGACGAAATTGACCTGGCTAAGATCAAATCCCCCGGTGGCTACGACGCTGGACTGCTGCGAGCGGCGGCCAATGCGCCCATTCAGGGCTCCAGTGCCGACATCATCAAAATTGCCATGGTGCGGCTCCACGAAGTTCTAAAGAGCTATCAGGCGCGGCTACTGCTGCAGGTTCACGACGAGCTCGTGTTTGAGCTGCCGCCCCAGGAGTGGGAGGCGCTGAAGCCCCAGATTGCGGAAACCATGGAATCGGCAGTATCCCTGAGCGTGCCCCTGGTAGTGGAGGCCAGCGCTGGGAAAAACTGGATGGACACAAAGTAATACCGTTTTTCTGTAAAGCTGCACACAACAAGGGGCTTAAGCCCCTTGCCTGCCCGGACTTTTCCTATGCGTCTTCATGCAAAATTGGCATAAACAACTGAGCGCGCCTCTTGGAGGGGTGCCCCTCCATAAGCTGTAGTAAATTGTGCTGGAGCACTAACGATCCGTTCGGTCCGCTTCAATTTGGGAATACTGATTGGAAATAGTGATCAGCAGGTATGGCGTTACGCTTTCGCGTTAGGACATTCAATAGGTGTAGAACCCCCGTGACGCGGGGGTTCTACACTCAAACCTGAGCCCGTAGGGCTATAGTCATCAACGAGCAAGCTGTGGTGGAGCGCACTCCACGGCTTTACTGATGGCCATATACTCAACAACCCTGGAGGCAGAGTTACCGAAACCCGGTTTGCTAACGGTAGCGGGAGAGCTCCAACCTCCTTAATTGAAATGTGAGGATAAAGTGTGAAATCTCCGATAGAGATCAATCTATAGGGATAAATCTATAGTTGGATTAGAGCAACTTCGCCGATAGAATTTTCGGGGAGGTGCGATCGCGTCCAGCCTCGGGCCGCCCCAACATCCGTCAAAGATTCAGCAATCCTATGACTTTAACTCCCCAGGATAGCCGCTGTACCCAGCTTTCAACCGACGATGTCCTCGCGTCGCTGCAGGAGGTAGTTTGGGCTGCAAAATCAGTGACGCTGGATCTGCTCTATGTGAGTCCGAACGCGGTCCAGGTTTATGGCTGCAGTCCTGCTCAGCTAATGAGTGCCTCCCAGCACTGGCTGTCCCTCATCTATCCCGAGGATCGGGTCAGAGTCCGGCAGCAGTTGACCGCCCTGGTTCCCAGCCATCCCATCAACCTCACCTATCGACTCTGCCAGGAGCAGGGCGACGGCAGCGGCAGGTATGGGGGCGATCGCCCGGAAGACCGCTGGGTCGTCAGTCGCGTCATCCTGCAAGCCGATTCTAGCTTCGGGACGCGGGTCAACGGCGTCACTCGCCTGCTGACGGCTCCGGCTGGGGAGCTTGTCGGCAAAGCTGATTACGATCTGGCCTGGATGCTGGAGCAAGCAGACTCCTACCGGGCGTCAGATCAGCGCGTTTTATCGGCCAGTCAACCCGAATATGGCAATGCTACGCCCCAGCGGCAGGCTAACGGCTTGGTTGTTGGGTCAGAAACCAGCAAGATGCCGCTTTACGATACTGACGGTCAACGGATCGGCCAGCTGGGCACCGCCGCCGAAATAACCCATCGGCAAATGGCAGAAGCCGCTCTGCAGCGCCAGGTGCAGGAACACCGCGCCCTCAGTCAGGTGATTCAGGCCATTCGAGACTCCCTCGATCTCGACACCATTTTCATGACCGCCGTTTCCCAGATTACTGAGCTGCTGGGGGCCAATCGCGTCGAGATTATCCAGTACCTGACCGACCGTTCGGTTTGGCGGATTGTTACTGACTACTACTGCAGTGCCGAGGGTGACAACTTGGCAGGCTGCGAAATCGACGATCGCAACAACGCAGTGGCGGCCCGCCTGAAGCAGCTGGAAATCGTTCAATGCCACGGCTCGCCAGATGCACCCGGCAATGAAGCCTATCGAGCCCTGCTGAGCGTTCATCCGGGGAGCTGGCTCCTGGTGCCGCTCCTGGTCCACGACAAAGCTAAAGGGCATGGGAACCCCGGCGTTTGGGGATGCCTCTGCCTCATCCGCACAGCCCCTGAACCCTGGCAGACTGGCGATATAGAGCGGGTAGCGGTGGTGGCCAACCAGTTAGCGATCGCCATCCAGCAGTCCCAGCTCTACCAGCGACTGCGCGAGTTTAACGCTGAACTAGAGCGTCAGGTAGCCCGGCGTACCGATGATCTGCGCCAGGCGCTTAATTTTGAAGCTCTCCTGAAACGCATCACCGACAAGGTGCGTGACAGTCTAGACGAGACGCACATCCTGCAAACGGTAGTGCGAGAGCTGGCCGAGTCCCTTGTGCTGGACTGCTGCAATACGGGGCTGTATGACTTGGCAGCTCAAACCGTGACGATTCAGCATGAGTACTGCACCATTGATCTCCCCTCCCTGGAAGGAGTGACAGAGCCGCTGTCGAGCCGTCCGGAGGTCTACAGCCAGCTCCTCGATGGGCAGTGCTTTCAGTTCTCCATGTGCGTTGGTCATGCGAAGCGATCGGACTACCAGCCCACGGTGCTCTGCTGCCCCATTCGTACCCTTCATGGAGCGATTGGGGACATTTGGCTCCTGCGGCCCCACTTCATTACCTTTAGCTGTTCGGAAATGCGGCTAGTGCGGCAGATTGCGAATCAATGTGCGATCGCCATTCGTCAGGCTCGTCTCTATCGAGCGGCTCAAGAGCAGGTGGAAGAACTGGAGCGGCTCAACCATCTCAAAGACGATTTCCTCAGCACCGTTTCCCACGAGCTGCGCACCCCCCTGGCCAATATCAAGATGGCGACGGAACTGCTGGAGGTGGTGCTGCGCCAATCCCCCACCCCCGACCCCCGGTTCGGCCAATACCTGACCATCCTCCAAAATGAAACCCAGCAGGAAATGGCCCTGATCAACGACCTGCTGGATTTGCAGCACCTCAATGCCGGTACCCAGGCCGTCGAGATTGTCTCCATCGCCCTCCAGGACTGGCTGCCCCACATCGCCGAGACGTTTGAGCTGCGCACCCAGCAGAATCAGCAGACCCTGACCGTGGCCATTCCTGCAGACCTGCCTCCTATCCAGACGGATTTGGCGGGGCTCAAGCGCATCGTCATGGAGCTGCTCAACAACGCCTGCAAGTATTCCCCACCGGGGTCGGAAATCAGCGTTGTCGCCTGCCGTCGAGACCAGCAGCTATGCCTCAAAATTTGCAATACGGGGGTGGAAATTCCAGCAGCCGAGCTGTCCCGCGTTTTCGACAAGTTCTACCGCATTCCTCAGAGCGATCGCTGGCGGCACGGCGGTACGGGGTTGGGACTGGCCCTAGCGCAGCAAATTGCTGCCTACCTAGGCGGCAGTATCTCGGTCTCCAGCCGTGACAATATCACCTGCTTTATGGTGCAGCTTCCCCTGGATGCCCCCCACTGCTCAGCGCTGAGTCTGTCGCCGCCTTTGCCCCAATCCACTCTGCAAGAATTGGATTGACCGCTTCAGGGGCTTCATCCTGGGGGCAGTGACCTGCCCGAGGAATGGGAATAAAGGCTTCTACACAGGGAAAGCTGGCTAACTGCCGCCCCTGCTGAATAGGTTCCCAAGGGTCCGCTTCCCCCCATAGCAGCAGCGCCGGACAGGGCAGCACCGCCAGCAAATCTTCGGGCAGTGGCCCTTGGGAGTAGCGGGTAAAGGCCAAAAAGACGTCCGCCGCCCCAGTATCCTTAGCGGGCGTCAGCAGCAAATCCACTAGTTCGTCAGTCACCGCCTCCGGGCGGACATAAGCCTGCTTGAGGATGGAGCGCACCGTGTTGCGTCGAGCAATGAGCCGAAAAAAGCCGTGCCCCACCCAGCGAACCCCCAGCAAGGACTGCAGCACTGGTGCCCCACCGCGGCGGTACCAGGGCAGTTCGGCCCGACGGCGATCGTGGAGCATGCGCAGCGAACAGTTGATGGCCACCACCCCCCGGAACCAGTCGGGATGGTCCACCGCTGCCTGCATGGCGGCGATGCAGCCAATGGAGTTGCCTACCAAAATCGCAGGAGTACCCACCACCTCCCGGCAAAAGTCAGCGAGCTGCTGGCTCCAGGTTTCAAAGGTGTAGGGCAGCGGATCGCCCGGAGCAGGCTTGGCCGAACCGCCAAACCCCAACAGGTCGAGGGCATAGACCCGACAGGTGGCGGCCAGGGCGGGAATAGTTTTCCGCCAGTGGCCCCAGGAGGCTCCAAACCCGTGAACTAGGATAACCGCCGGGCCTGCAGTGCCCTGAGCTTGGTAGGCAATGGGCAGGCCATGCCACTGCCAGACCTGGGGTGGCGGTAGAACACTCATATCGGCAGGGGGAGGAGTAGGGGCGATCGCCATATCTCTAAAATCCGTAAGAACCTGAGGAGCTAGATTACAAAACGTTACATTTTTGATTGTGCCACGGCAATGGCTGGGCTGGAGTAGCCGTCACTGAATATCGCCCTACCGGCTCAGGTTTGGATGTGGGCCCCCCGCGACACGGGAGTTCCACACCTCTTACGTGTCCTAACGCCAATGCGTAGCGCTGTAGCATGAAAGAGTCTTCCCGCCCTTAAGGGGTACTCCTGCCATGCTAGAACTGCACTGCCACACCACCTACTCCGACGGGACCCTCACCCCTACAGAACTGGTTGCCGCCGCCGCCACTGCTCAGGTAAAAGCCCTCGCTATCACTGATCACGATACGCTAAGCGGCTGGCCCGAGGCGATCGCCGCCGCTAAAGCATACGGCATCGACATCATTCCCGGCGTTGAGTTGAGTACGGTTCACCGGGGGCGATCGCTCCACATCCTGGGCTTCTACCCCGACCCCGAGAGGCTGACCCCGTCTCTGGTGGAGCGGCGGGAAGGTCGCCAGCGCCGTGCCCAAGCAATGGCGGATCGATTGGCGGCGCTGGGCTATCCCATCTCACTGCCGCCGCTAGATAGGGCGATCGCACCAGGACGGCCCCATCTGGCCCAGGCACTCGTCGCCGCAGGGCATGTATCCCACCCGCAGGAGGCTTTTGAGCGGTTCATCGGCGAAGACAAGCCCGCCTACGTCCACTACGAAAAGTTTACGGCGGTAGAAGGCATTGCCCTGCTGCGCTCCACCGGCGGAGTACCCGTTTGGGCGCATCCCTACCTGTTTCGGGGCGGGACGGTGGCCTCGGTATTACCCGAGCTGGTGACCGCAGGCTTGATGGGCCTGGAGGTGTACCATCCTGCCCAGTCTTCCAGCAACACCCGCCACCTGCTGGCCCATTGTCAGCAATACGGTCTACTGGCTACAGGCGGCAGTGACTACCACGGCCCCAGCCCTACCCCCACCCAAGATCCCCATCCCTCGGCCCTGAATCAGTTTGCCCTGCCCCTCAGTCTGCTGGCCCCGATCCAGCAAGCGGCTAGAGATCTTACCGTTTAATAAAGGCGCTATGATCAAGACCAGATAGGCGATCGCCAAATTTGCGACCTATCCTTTACGCGGGGAGATTTTTGAGAATGATCTCACCCAATGGCGTCGGGCAAATGGCCATTTGCCCCTAATGCCAACTTTTGTACTATTTATGGCAAATTCATTGCTGCAAATTGGTCTAGATTGAATAAAATAGGACTTATGTACTAAACAATCAAGGGGTAGCTTGTCATGGGTTTCCTTCAGCGTTTGCAGGATATGTTGGGGATGAACGATGAACTCAATCCCTACGATGACGACGATTCAGGCTATAGCGAGGCAGCGGACGGGGCTGACTCCCCAGCCGATGGAGGCGGGAACAATCGCCGGGGGACCCCCGACAACGTCATCGAAATGCCAGGGCGCACTGCGCCGTCAGAGCTCATCGTGATGGAGCCGCGGTCCTTTGAGGAAGTGCCGGAGGCGATTGTGGCCCTGCGCGATCGCAAAACCGTCATCCTCAACCTCACCTACATGGAAGCCGACCAGGCCCAGCGTTCCGTAGACTATGTGGCGGGCGGCGTGTTTGCCATCGACGGCCACCAGGAGCGCATTGGCCGAAGCGTGTTTCTTTTCACGCCCAGCACCGTCCAGATCAGCACCTACTCCGCCGCCCCGGTTCCGGTCCCCTACAATCCGGCCACCCCCCGTCCCTCCTTTTCGCCGCCCAGTCGCGAGCAGGTCATGCTAGAGCAGCTTGAGGGCAAAGCGCGCCAGTCGCGGGAAGACATGCCCCAGTCGGAGGTTTTCTAAAGACAGGACCGCACTGCTTTCAGCAAATCCCTGTGGATCTCCGGCGTCGTGGCAATCACCATGGCCGGGCGTTCGTAGTTCTCACAGGTATGCAGAGGCGGCGGGATCTCGCCCTCCCAGGTGGTGACCTGCGCCCCAGCTTCCTGGGCGATGAAGGCGATCGCCGCTCCGTCGATAAACTTGGCTCCGGTTAGGACTGAACCGCCCAAATCACCGCTGATGACCCCGGTGTGGTTGGGCACCTGAACTTCGGCAGAATAGTCCGTCGTCAGGGAGACGGCCCGATAGCGATCGCTGATTGCGGTCAAAGCATCAACCAGTTCGGCCTGGGCGCGCCCCAGGTAAATGGCGGTGCTGCTTGTACTGAGCTGCAGGGGCTGACAGGCATCCAAATCGTCAGCAAATTTGCCTGCGAAGGCTCCCTGTCCCCGCAGGGCGTAGTAGTAGGTATCGGTGGCGGGAGCGAGGGCGATCGCGGCCTCATACTCATCCCGGTTCATCACCGTGAGTATCACCATATAGTTGCCGTGACCATCTAGGTAAAATCGGGTGCCGTCAATGGGGTCAAGGGTGATCAGGTAATCATCCTGTGCCCCCAGGTCCATCGCCCGAAAGTATTTCGTGTTGTACGACTGTTCAAACTCCTCGCCATAAAACCGCAGGTCGGGAAAGGAGCCCAATAGTGCCACTTCTACCAGGGTTTGTACGGATAGATCGGCATCGCTGAGGGCGGCCCCGAAAATATTGTCGTGCTCGGTTTTGTCAGGTCGTGCCGCAATCTGGGGCTGAATCTGCTGGGCATAAGCTGCCGCTACTTTCAGGTAGGGCAAGAGGGTTGCCAGAATCTGGCGGGGTGAGATGGATTGAGGCATGGACTTCACAGGGTTGGGTACCTTCTAGTCATACCACCCATATCCCCTGGCCTAACCGTCCCAGGTGTGTATTATGGCGTTACGCTTTCGCGTTAGAACATTCAAGCGGTGTGGAACCCCCGCGTCGCGGGGGTTCCACACTCAAACCTTAGCCCGTAAGGCTGTATCTAGCCAGCTTCTAGCGATTTCCTGGTCAGGCTTGCGGATGGCAGGACTGTTTTCGACCAGCCAGAATAGGGGCGATCGCCTTTCCCTGGGCTCCACCACCATGCCTACTCCTCCTCTTCTGTCGGTCATCATTCCCATTTATAACGGCGAGGCCGATCTCCCCGACCTGGTGTCGTGCCTCTGGGGGCAAACCTACCCCGCCGCGCAGGTAGAGTACCTGCTGGTAGACAATAACAGTGGCGATCGCACGTTTACCCAGCTCCAAACCTTTGCTGAGCAAAGTCGGGCGCGAGGTATCACCCTGACGTCCCTGCAGGAGGCGAATATCCAAAGCTCTTACGCCGCCCGTAATGCCGGTGTTCGAGCTGCACGGGGGCAAATCCTGGCCTTCACCGATGCGGACTGTCGCCCCCAGTCGAACTGGCTGGAGCGCCTGGTCCAGCCCTTCGCAAATCCTGCCGTGGGCCTAGTGGCGGGGGAGGTGCTGGCTTTCCCCAGCCGCAATCTCCTGGAAACCTATGCCGACCGTCAGGCTACTCTGTCCCAGACCCATACTTTGGCTCATCCCTTTCGCCCCTATGGCCAAACCGCCAACCTGGCCGTGCGGCGACAGGCATTCATCCAGGCCGGACTGTTTCGTCCCTACTTGACCACCGGGGGCGATGCGGACCTGTGCTGGCGGGTGCTGGGCACGGGGCGATGGGAGATTGCCTTTGCCGAGACAGCGACCGTGCAACACCGCCACCGCTCCACGCTGGCAGAACTCCGCAGCCAGTGGCGGCGCTACGGGCGATCCAACCGCTACCTGCACGAACTACATGGCGTGGCGCTGGCGCGGGAACTGACGGCCAGGGACTATCTGCACCGCTGGGGTCGCTGGCTGCTCAAGGAAATTCCCAAAGGATTGCTGGCCGCGACGCAGGGCAAGGCCGACTGGGTCACCTTGATGGAAACGCCCTTGAGCTTGATTTGCACCAGGGCGCGATCGCAGGGGCAGCGGCTAGCCCACCTCCCCGCAGAAGCACGACAGGTTGATTGGTTAGAGAGTCATGGGGCTTGAGATTCAGCTTGAGATTTACATTTGGATTTGAACTGGCTAGAATAAAAGAAACCGAACGGTCTTTTTCTGCGGTTCCTGTTTAGCCAAAGCTCACCCGGTTGAGGCGCTTTTCTACTAAATCCCATGTCAAAAGCAGAAGAAACCAAAACCAAAATTATTCAGCAGGCCGCCAACCTGTTTAACCAGCGGGGCTATGCCGGTTCTTCAATGTCGGATATTATGCAGGCTACAGGTTTAAAGAAAGGCGGTATCTACAACCACTTTGCCAGCAAAGACGAGCTGGCGATCGCCGCCTTCGATTTTGCCGTCCAGCAAACCAGCGATCGCTACGTCCGAGCGCTGAAGGGTAAGCGGGGGGCGATCGCTGGCCTACAAGCCATTGTCTATACCTTCTGCGTCGCTCCCGATGAACTCGCTCTGAAGGGGGGATGTCCCCTACTCAATACCGCCATCGAAAGCGACGATGCCCATCCGGCTCTGCGGGAGCGGGCGCAGCGGGCCATGTATCGCTGGCGGCACCTGATCCACCAAATTGTCCAGAAGGGAATTGATGGCGGCGAGATTCAGCCTGTGGTTAACTCTGATGAAGTGGCCACGATTCTGATTGCCACCCTGGAGGGAGCGCTGATGATGACCAAGCTCTATGGCGATCGCATCCATCTGCAGCGGGCCGAGGAGCATCTCAATCGATATATCGACAGCCTTCAAATGACTGCCGCGACTTCTTAGGAGATTTCCGGGAAAGACCATACCGCCCGTAGGGTGCCGTTAGCGAAGCGTAACGCACCGTGGGCTGGTAACTTCATTTCAAGAAATCACCTTAGTCCCTTGTGTTTTTGACCGAAAAAAGACCGATCGGTCTCAAATATCTCAAAGCTCAATAAAAGTTTTCAACAGCGAAACTTCACTGGAGGTACTGATGCTCACGTTCTACTACCATCCCCTGTCGCCCATCTCCCGCCGGGTCTGGATTGCCCTGCTGGAAAAGGAGATTCCTTTCAATTCAATAATCGTCAACCTCAATGGCGAGCAGCTTCAGCCGAAGTTTCTGGCCCTCAATCCGTTCCACCATGTTCCTGTGCTGGTCGATGGGGGCTTGCGCGTCGTGGAGTCCCTGGCCATTCTCGACTACCTGGAGGTCAGGTATCCTGCCCCAGCGCTGCTGCCCTTAACACCAGCGGCGATCGCCCAGACGCGCATGGTGCAAATGGTCGTCACCAATGAGCTTACACCGAAGCTACCTGCCCTCGTAATGGCCGAAGCCAGTCCAGAGCCTGATGAGGCAACGTTACAGCAGGTGGCCACCGTTCTGGACTTTTTGACTGAGCAGCTTGGGGATGCTGCCTACTTTGGCGGCGATAATCTGTCCCTGGCCGACATCACGGCGGGAACGGCATTTCCCCTGTTGCATCGTCTGGGGATTGGCTTTGAGGGGCATCCGGCGATCGCCGCCTGGTACGAACGAATTGCAGCCCGGCCATCCTGGCAGCAAACCGAATTGGATGACGCAGCTTTTAACACCTGGAAGCGCTGGGTTTCCCTGATGGTCAAACGCCGCCAGCGGCAGTTGGCCCGGACATAGAGATTGCTACTCAATTAATCTATTCGCCTAGCAAGTACTTCAACCACTCAAACCAATCGGTCTGCGGCTATGAACAGTATTTCTGAACTTCAACCATCCCAACGGCTCTCCCGCAAAACAGGTTTAACTTTGGGGGCCATCGTTCTCCTCTCCGGACTATCCCTTGTTGGCGTGCGGACCCTCACCACTCGGGAACCCGTGGTTCAAACAGCCCCGGTTTTGGGGGTCGAGGCAATGCCCGTCGAAGCCGCCGCATCCTACACCGTGTCCCGCGTCTACGCGGGAGAGGTGGCGGCGGGACGCACCAGCGAACTGGGGTTTGAGCAAGGAGGCGAACTGGTGCAGATTTGGGTTGACCGGGGCGATCGCGTCGAAGCGGGACAGCCCCTGGCACGACTCGACACGCGGCGGCTAGCGGCTCAGCGATCGCAGCTCATCGCCCAGCGCGATCGCGCCCTGGCCCAGTTGGCAGAGCTGCAAAATGGTCCCCGCCGTGAGGATATTGACGCTGCTCGTTCGGCAGTGCAGGATTTGGAGAACCAGCTCGAACTGGAGCGCCTGCGGCAGCAGCGGCGGAACTTCCTCTACACCGAAGGAGCCATTTCGCAGGAGGATCGAGACGTAGTCGCTTTTGGGGCCGATGCTCTGGAAGATCGGCTCGCAGCAGCTCGCAGCCAACTAGAGGAACTGCAAACCGGGACGCGCCCAGAGCAAGTTGCGGCGCAGCAAGCAGTGGTAGCACAACTGTCTGCCAGTATCACCGACCTGGATATTGCCATCGAGAAAAGTACCATCACGGCCCCGTTTACTGGGGCGATCGCCGCTCGACGATTGGATGAGGGCACCATTGTGGAGGCCGGTCAGTCGGTTCTGCGCCTGGTGGAGCAGTCGGTCCCGGAAGTGGAAATCGGGCTTCCTGTTGAAGTAACAGCAAATCTGAATCTTGGCCAAACCCGTCCCCTTGAAATCGGCAGCGAAACCTATGAGGGAACGATTACGGCAATTCTGCCAGAGGTTGATCCGACGACCCGAACCCGGACCGTGGTCTTTCAACTGCGAGGAGTGGGGAATGAGGCCGTTGCTCCGGAACAACTGGCAAAGGTGACCATTGCTCAAACCATTTCCACACCAGGGTTTTGGTTGCCGGTTACCGCCCTAATTCAGGGAGAGCGGGGACTGTGGGCGACCTATGCCCTGATGCCGACCGATGGGTCTGAAGAATCTGACCTGTTTCAAGTGCAGCGTCGGGAGGTGGAGGTTCTTCACACTGAAGGCGAGCGGGCCTTCGTGCGGGGATTGCTCAATGGTGAGACGGAAGGTGGGGCTGATGGGGGCGATCGCATTGTTACTGACGGCGTCCAGCGGCTGGTACCCGGCCAAACTGTCCGAATCGATGTGCAAGGCTCGTAGCTACCGCTAGCTGTTGCGCCAGGTGGGCATTGCCCACCCTACTTTGGTTCTGAGCGATTTCATCGGCTCTGGGCGCTCATAAAATCGGCAAATTACGTGAATTCTAGATCTACATCAACACGATGTTTAGCCTTTTCTACCGCAATGTTCGTTTGCTAATTCTGGCGTTGGTTCTGATGGTGGTGTGGGGCATTGCTTCTTTCCAGGCTCTGCCGCGACTGGAAGATCCCGAACTGGTGTCTCGCAATGCCGTGGTCACGACCTTTCTACCGGGGGCCGATGCCGAGCGCGTGGAGGCCCTGGTGACAGAAAAAATCGAGGACGAAATTGCCGAAGTTGAAGACATCCTCACCTACGAATCCACCTCCCGAGCGGGAGTCTCCATCGTCCAGATCGAGCTGTCGGAGCAGGTGACAGCAGACGAAATCAGCGGCATCTGGTCGCGGGTGCGAGACAAGCTAGATGATGCCGCCCTTGAATTTCCCCCCGGCACCACCGACCCAGGGCTGGAGGAAGTAGACGTCAAAGCCTATGCGCTGGTGTTAGCCCTCACCTGGGATCGGGAAGACGCGCCCAACTATGCGATTCTCCGTCGTCTGACCACTTCCCTTAAGGATCGCCTGGATGCACTCCCAGGCACCGAGGCCACGGACCTGTTTGGCGACCCCGACGAGGAAATCGTAGTACAGGTCAATCCGGCCCAGTTGGCTAGCCTGGAGCTGTCGCCTCAAAGCCTCTCCCAACAGCTGGTGCAAACCGACAGCAAAACCGCGGCAGGCCAGTTGCGGGGAGCCACCGCCGACCTGCCCCTGGCAATTGATGGCGAGCTGGATTCCCTCGATCGCCTGGTCCGCACTCCCATTCAGTTTGGGGATGAGGGACAGTTTGTGCTGCTCGGCGACATTGCCCGGATTGAGAAGGACACGCGGGAGCCCTTGCAGGAGATGGCGATCGCCAGCGGCAAACCCGCCGTTGCCCTGGGCGTCTTTGTCCAGTCCAACTACCGCCTCGACCAGTGGGCCAGGCAGGCCCAGCCAATCCTGGCGGAGTTTCGCAACCAGCTTGCCGAGGGGTTATCCCTGGAAACGGTCTTTGACCAGACCCGCTATGTCACCACCCGCCTCAACAGTCTAATCGTCAACCTGCTCCTGGGGGCGGCCCTGGTGTTTGGAGTAACGTTGGTGATGATGGGCTGGCAGTCGGCGGTGGTGGTGGGCACAGCGCTGCCCCTGTCGCTGCTGATGGTGTTTGGCCTGATGGGGCTGGTGGGCATTCCGCTGCACCAGATTTCCATTACGGGGCTGATTGTGGCCCTGGGGATTCTCATCGATACGGCCATCGTCATGGTGGACGAGGTGCGCCACCGATTGCGGCGGCTTCCTCCCCCTGCTTCCGATCGGCGGCGAGACGGGCGGGCGGGCGATCGCCCGTCAGAGCAAGCCATCAACCAGAGCGTTCACCACCTGGCCGTGCCCCTGCTGGGCTCCACCATCACCACGGTGCTGGCCTTCATGCCCATTGCCCTGCTGCCGGGGAGCGTGGGGGAATTCGTCGGCACCATTGGCCTGAACGTGATTCTGGCAGTTTCCTGCTCCTTTTTGCTCTCCATCACCGTGATTCCAGCTCTGGCGACTCATCTATTTGAGTTCTGGGAAAGACGCCAATCTCGGCGCAGTCCAGATCGGGCCATTCCCCGCTCCTCCACACAACCCTGGTGGGAGGCGGGTCTCTCTCTGCCAGCGATCGCCCACCTCTATCAAAGCCTCCTCGCCCAGACCACCCGCCGCCCCGTGCTGGGGGTGACGCTCGCGCTGCTGCTGCCCCTGGTGGGACTGCTCCAGGCTCCGTTTCTAGAGCAGCAGTTTTTCCCGGCCAGCGATCGCGACCAGCTACAGATCGAATTGGAACTCTCGCCGGCCGCTTCCATGCAACAAACCCAGGCCATTGCTCAGGCCATGCGCGATCGCCTGCTGCAAAACGAGTCAGTTGAAGACGTCCACTGGTTTGTCGGCACCAACGCCCCCCGCTTCTACTACAACCTTACGGGCGGGCGGGAGAACGAATCCAGTTACGCTCAAGCCCTGGTGCAGTTGACGCAGCTCTCCGCCGCCGCCATCACCCGCACCTTCCAGGCCGAAATCGATGCCGCCTTTCCCGACGTCCGGGCCGTTGTGCGCCAGCTAGAGCAGGGACCGCCCTTCGATGCCCCCATTGAGGTGCGCCTCTCTGGCAGTGACCTAACCCAGCTACAAACCTTAGGGGACGCGGTGCGATCGCAGCTCGTGCAGCTAGAAGGCATTACCCACACCCGCGCCAGCCTCAACGAAACCCTGCCCCAGGTGCAGTTTGTTCTGGATGAAGCTGCCGTGCGCCTGGCAGGACTGGACCATGGGGCGATCGCCCAGCAGCTCGACCAAACCCTGGAGGGCATCGAGGGCGGCTCAATTTTGGAGGAAATCGAAGAACTGCCCGTGCGGGTACGGGTCGCCGATCGGTCGAACCTGGACGAAATCGCCTCCCTGCCGCTGATTGCTGCCGGTAGTGACCGCTGGATTCCCCTCAACGCCCTGGGCCGCCTCAGCCTTGAACCGGAGACTGCCAAAATCACCCACTACAACGGCGAGCGGGTCAATATCATTCAGGGATTCGTCTGGGCCGGGGTGCTGCCCGCTACCGTGCTGTCCCAGTTTCAGCAAGGGTTTGAGACCAGTGGCATCACCCTACCGCCGGGATACCGCATGGCCCTGGGGGGCGAGGCAGAGGAACGGGCCGCCGCCATTGGCAATCTCGTGTCTACCGTTGGGGTATTGGCGGTGCTGACGGTGGCGACCCTGGTGCTGTCCCTCGGTTCCTTCAGGCTGGCAGGGCTGATTGGCGTGGTGGCGATCGCCTCGTTTGGATTAGGACTATTCTCCGTCGCCCTGTTTGGCTATCCCTTTGGCTTCAACCCCATCATTGGCACGGTGGGCTTGATTGGGGTGGCCATCAACGACTCCATTGTGGTGCTGTCGGCCCTGAATGAGCACCCCAAGGCGCGACTGGGCGACCCCGACGCCGTCCGCACCGTCGTCAGCCAGTCAACCCGCCATGTTTTGACGACCACCTTCACCACCATGATTGGCTTTGTGCCGCTGCTGCTGGATGGGGGTGAATTCTGGCCACCGCTGGCAGTGGCGATCGCGGGCGGCGTTGGCGGTGCTACCCTGCTGGCGCTGTTTTTCATTCCGTCGGCGATGATCCTGGTTAACGCTTCATCCCAGCGGGTAATCAATGCCTAGCGCAGCGTTATCAGGGAACGGACCCTGTGTGATGGCGATCGCGCACGGGGTCAGACTTTCCTGGAAATTGCCTTAGATTGATAATCCGCAGATTGAGCAGATTAAGCAGATTAAGTGGCGACGTACTCCAGACAGCAAAGCAAGCCAAGTAGGGTGGGCAATGCCCACCATAACCTTGCGGCTCAGCTGGGGGGGCAACGGTGGGCATTGCCCACCCTACGGTTTTAAAGCTTGGCTTGCGACTTCCTTTTGGACTAGGCCCCGCAGCTTGCGGGTGTTTTCCACTAGGCTCTGGGCGAATTTGTCGAACCGCTGGGAGAGCTTTTCGTCGGTCAGGTTGCCCTTCTCGTCAAAGGCTTTCCAGGCTTGGCCGATGGCGATTTGTTCGGGGATTGTCCAGGCGTGAATCCAGCGCATGATGGTGCGCATGTCGTTGAGGGCGTTGCTGTTGGACTGGCCGCCGAGGACGCTGATCAGGCCGGTGACCTTGCCGGAGAAGTGCTCGAAGCCCATTAGATCTAGGGCATTTTTTAGGACGCCGCTGACGCTGCCGTGATATTCCGGTGTGGCTAGGATTAGGCCGTCTGCCTCCAGTACTGCCTGCCGCAGCTTCTCCACGTCGGGGTAGCCGGGATATTCGTCGCCGCCGTCGCAGAAGGGGAGGTTGAGCGATCGCAAGTCCAGCGTCTCTACCTCTGCTCCCAGCGCCTCCACCCGCGCCGCCGCTAGCTCTAGCGCCTGATAGCTGTAAGAGTCGGCTCTCAGACTGCCCGCAATACCGACGATTTTGACCATGTTTCTGCCCCTTGCTATTCAGTGATTGAGGTTTTTGAGTCATCCTACCGTTGACCATAACTAATACGGAATCGATACGACTTCGCTCTAATGGATGAGTTGGTCAAGGGTCAGGGGAGGGCGATCGCCAGCAATTTTGATCGCCACCAAGCTTAGGAGATTCGCAAAAATGGTGCTGTCTGATACCGTTGGGGCAAACAGCCATTTGCTCTGATAGGATGTGGGTTTAGAATGAGGGCGGCGTTTGACAGAAGCGATGGCAATGGGCAACATGAAGCGCGAAGTGGCGGAATCGATTAATTTGACCGTCGATTTGACTAATTGCGATCGCGAACCGATCCATATTCCCGGTCTGGTGCAGCCCCACGGGGTTTTACTGGTCTTGCAAGACCCCGCGCTGGAGATTATCCAGGTCAGCAGCAATGCCCAGGACATCATTGGCTATTCTCCTCAAGCCCTGCTGGGTCAGCCGCTGTCGTGCTTGCTGACCAGTAGGCAGATTCAGGCCGTCCAGCAGTGCCTGGCAGAAGACTTTGAGAGCATCAATCCCCTGGATCTGTCCATCCGGCAGGGTGGGCAATACGTCTATCTAGACGGCATTGTGCATCAGACCGACGGCGTGATTGTGCTAGAGCTGGAGCGGCAGCAGACGGCGGGCAAGGCCGATTTTCTGAACTTCTACCACCGGGTGAGGGGCACCATTACCCGCATACAACAAGCGCCCACTTTGCTGGAGATGTGCCAGATGGTGGTAAAAGAAGTGCGGCGCATGACGGGCTTTGATCGGGTGATGGTCTACCAGTTTGACCCGGAGGGAGCGGGCAGCGTCATCGCCGAAGCGACCAACCAGGAGACGCCCTATCTGGGCCTGCGCTATCCATCCTCCGACATCCCCAAGCAGGCCCGCCAGCTCTATACCCGCAACTGGCTGCGGCTGATTCCCAACAGCCAGTACCAGCCTGCCACCCTTGTCCCTGACCAGAATCCCGTCAGCCAGCGCCCCCTCGACCTGAGCCTAGCGGTGCTGCGGAGCGTGTCTCCCGTCCACCTGGAGTACCTGCACAACATGGGCGTGACGGCCTCCATGTCGATTTCTTTGATTCGGGATGGCCAGCTCTGGGGGCTGATTGCCTGCCACCACACCTCGCCCAAGTACATCCCCTACGAAACCCGCACGGCCTGTGAATTTATCGGCCAGGTGGTATCGGTGGAGCTGGCCAACAAGGAAAAGAGCGAAGATCGGGACTACAAAATGCAGTTAAAGTCCCTGCAAACCGAGCTGGTGGATGTCCTATCTCAGGCCGAGCAGTTTCTGGAGGGGATGGCCCGGCTGGATACCCGGCTGCTGAAGTTAGTCAACGCTACGGGAGCCGTGGTGTGCAGCGGCGATCAGTGCGTTCATATCGGCGAAACGCCTACCCCCGAAGAAATTCGCGCCCTGCTCGACTGGATCAAGCCCCACCTGCACCACAGCTTGTTTGCCACGCGATCGCTTCCCCGCGACTATCCCCCTGCCCAGGAATTTAAGGCGATCGCCAGCGGTGTCCTAGCTCTGGAAATCTCCCGCATTCACCACAACTACATCCTTTGGTTTCGCCCCGAAGTGATCCAAACCGTGAAATGGGGCGGCAACCCCAACAAGCCGGTAGAAGTGCAGTCAGACGGGAGCCTGCGCCTGTCGCCCCGCAAGTCCTTTGAGCTGTGGCAGGAAACGGTGCGGGGCTGTTCCCTCCCCTGGAAAAACTGTGAAATTGAGGCGGTGATTGAGTTACGCAGCCTGATTGTGGGTATTGTGCTGCGGCAGGCCGATGAGCTGGCCCTGATGAACTTCAAGCTGCAGCGCAGCAATGAGGAGCTACATTCCTTTGCCTACATCGCCTCCCACGACCTGAAGGAACCCCTGCGGGGCATTCACAACTACGCCAACTTTCTCATGGAAGACTATGCAGCGGTGCTGGACAACGCCGGGATATTCAAACTCCAGACCCTGGTACGGCTCACCCAGCGCATGGAGGACCTGATCAACTCCCTGCTCCACTTCTCCCGCCTCGATCGGGCCGAGCTGGTGCGCCGACCTGTTGACTTAAACGAGCTGGTGCAGCAAGCGATCGCCACCCTGATGATGACCCGATCGCCAGAGGAAGTAGAATTCCGCATCCCCCAACCGCTGCCCCACATCATGTGCGATCGCGCCCAAATCAGCGAACTCTACTCCAACCTGATCAGCAACGCCATCAAGTACAACGACAAGGCGGAGAAGTGGGTGGAGATTGGCTGGATTGAGGGGGAGGCAGAAGGCAGAAGGCAGGAGGTGGAGGTTAGGAGTCAGGAGTCAGGAGTCAGGAGCCTACAGCTCAACGGCAACCACTCCAATCCAAAATCTAAAATCCAAAACCCAAAATCCACAATCTATTTTGTTCGCGACAACGGCATCGGCATCCCCCACAAGCACCTCGACCGGGTCTTTCAGATCTTTCGGCGGCTGCACGGGCGGGACGACTATGGGGGCGGCACGGGAGCCGGGCTGACCATCGCCCGCAAAATTGTGGAGCGGCATGGAGGCCGGATCTGGATAGAATCCGTCCCTGGGCAAGGAAGCGTGTTTTACTTTACCCTGTCATCAGAAGAGGCTGTGCAGTAGTTGAGGCAAGTAGATGATTTTCAATATCGCGCCTTCCACAAAACAGACGCCGACCCTGCTGGTTGTGGAGGATAGCGACGAAGATTTTGAAACCCTCCAGCGATTTTTGCAGCGATCGCCCACCCAAATTCCTGTCCAGCGATGTATTGACGGGGACCAGGCCCTGGCTTTTCTCTATCGAACGGGAGATTTTGTCACCCCCAGCAGCGCCCCCCGGCCTGGGCTGATCGTGCTGGATCTCAATCTACCAGGGACAGACGGGCGGGAGGTGCTGCGACAGATTAAGCAGGACGAGGGGTTAAAAGGGATTCCGCTGGTGGTGTTTACGACTTCCAATAATCCCAGGGATATCGCAGAATGTTATCAACAAGGGGCAAACAGCTACATTATCAAGCCCATTGATTTTGAGCGGCTCAAGCAAGATGTGCAAACGCTTGTGACCTACTGGTTTGAAGTAACGGCGCTGCCAGATTATCTAAAGGATTAGCCATGACTCGGAATTCCCGGACCCTGCTGATCATTGATGACTCCCCTGAAGACCGGGAACTCTATCGGCGCTACCTCATGCGTAACCAGGACTATGCCTACACCATACTGGAGGCCGATCTGGGCGAGCATGGACTGCAGCTCTGGCAGCAGCACCGCCCCGATGCCGCCCTGCTCGACTACTGGCTCCCTGACCTGGATGGCCTGGAGTTTCTGTCAAAGCTGAAACCCGTACCCCAGCACCCTCTGCCGGTAATTATGGTGACGGGGCAGGGCAGTGAGGCGATCGCCGTCCGCGCCATGAAGGCGGGTGCCCAGGATTATTTGATCAAAGAACAGATCACGCCGGAAGGGCTGCACCTGGCGGTGAATGGGGCGATCGCCGCATCCCAGCTCCGGGTTCAACTGCAGCAGCGGGTCGAGCGAGAGCGGCTGGTTTCCCAAATCACGCAGAAAATCCATCAAACTCTGGATCTGTCAGAAATCCTGCAAACCACGGTGGACGAGGTGCGGCGGTTTCTTCAGACGGATCGGGTGCTCGTCTTTCGCCTGCAGCCCGATGGCCAGGGCACGGTCGTCAGCGAGTCTATCGGCGCGGGCTGGACTCCCCTGCTGTCTACTTCTTACTATGACCCCTGCCTGAGTTCAGACTATATCGAGCCTTTCCGGCAGGGGATTGTCACCCTCAAGCCCGATATCTATAACGGCAGCATCGATCCCTGCCATGTGGAGCTGCTGGCCAAGCTGGAGGTGCGGGCCAACCTGGTGGTGCCCATTCTGCAAAACAACGGGCTGTGGGGCATGCTGATTGCTCACCACTGCACCGCTCCCCGTCAGTGGCAGCCCCTCGAAGTTGACCTGCTCAAGGATTTTGCCACCCAGGTGGGCATTGCCCTACAGCAGGCCGAACTCTACCAGCGATCGCAGGCCGAGCTGGCGGAGCGTCGCCGAGTAGAAGCCGAGCTGCGGGAGAGCGAGTCCCGCTTCCGTCAGCTGGCCGAGAATATCGAGGCTATTTTTTGGATTAATGAACTCCCGGAGCGTCGCATCAGCTACGTGAGTCCGGCCTATGAACGTCTATGGGGCCTGAACCCACAGACCCTTATGGACAGCCGGCAAACCTGGATCGAGCTGCTGCACCCCGACGACCGGGAGGCAACGGAGCGAGCGTTTTGTGAAAAGGCGGTCAAAGGCGAGTTTGACGAAGAGTACCGCGTTATCCTGCCCGATGGTCGCATACGGTGGGTGCGCGATCGCTGCTTTCCCGTCCACGATGCCTCAGGTCGCGTCTATCGCCTCACGGGCATTGCCGAGGACATCACCGACCGTAAGGAAACCAACCAGGCTCTGCTCAAGAGTGAAGAACTCTTCCGCACCTCGGTAGAGACAATGCTAGACTGCTTCGGCATCTACTCGGCTGTGCGGGATGAGCAGGGGCAAATCGTAGATTTCCGGGTGGAATATGTCAACGACGCCGCCTGCTTCAATAACCGTATGAGTCAGGAGGCACAGGTTGGTCTTGGTCTGTGTGAAATCTTGCCGGGCCACATCGAAAGCGGACTGTTCGCCGACTACTGCCAGGTGGTGGAAACGGGGCAGCCCCTCATCAAAGAAAATCTGGTTTACGAAGACCAGTTTGGTCAGTCCTATCTGGCCAGAGCATTTGATATTCGCGCGGTCAAATTCAATGACGGCTTTGTGGTCACCTGGCGCGACATCAGCGATCGCGTCCAAATCGAAGCGTCCCTGCGCGATAGTCAAACCCAGCTTCAGCGGCAGCTTGCGGAAACCGAAGCGATCTACCAGTCGGCTCCGGTAGGTCTAGCCGTGCTGGATACGGAGCTGCGCTATGTGCGAATTAACCAGCGGCTGGCCGATACCAATGGGCTGTCCATCGAGGCTCATCTAGGACGCACCGTGCAGGAAATTTTGCCCGACTTGGCGCAGGATGCTGAAAAGTATCTCTACCACATTTTGGAGACGGGGGAGCCGCTGTCCAATGTGGAGATCTATGGCGAAACTCCGGCCCAGCCTGGGGTAAAGCGGGTATGGCTGGAGCACTTTTTGCCCCTGAGGCAGGGCGATCGCATCGTCGGCATCAACATCGTCTGCGAAGAGGTAACCGATCGCATTCGCACCGAAATTGCCCTGCGGGAGAGTGAAGACCGTCTACGCATTGCAGTCGAGTCAGCTAACCTGGGCACCTGGGACTGGGATCTCAGCACCAATGAGCTCGCTTGGGACATCGGTAGCAAAGCGATGTTTGGCCTGCCGCCTGATGCGGGGATTAGCACTAAGAGCTTTTTTGAGGGGCTGCATCCGGGCGATCGCCAGCGGATCGAGCAAATCGTCGCCGAATCCATTAATCCAGTCAACGGCGGCAGCTATGGAGCCGAGTTTCGAGCGATCGGCCTCCAGGACGGCGTCGAGCGCTGGATTGCGGCCAGGGGCCAGGTCTACTTTGATGGCACTGGGAAACCGCTGCGCTTCATCGGTGTCATGATGGATATTAGCGATCGCAAACGAGCCGAGCAGGCCCAGATCCAGCGGACCCAGGAACTCAACCAGCTCAACCAGAGTCTCCAGGCGGCAACCGAAACCCTTAATCAGCGCAATCAAGACCTGAACCAGTTTGCCCACGTGGTTTCCCACGACCTGAAAGCACCGCTGCGGGGCATTCGCAACCTATCCGAATGGCTCCAGGAGGATCTGGGTGACCAGATTCCCGCCCAAAACCAGGAACAGCTCCAGCTCCTGGTCAGTCGGGTCGATCGCATGGAAGCCCTGATTAACGACCTGCTGGCCTACTCCCGCGTCGGTCGCGTCGATCAGCCCCTGGAAACAGTGGATATTGGCCAGCTCGTGCGGGAACTGGTGGAAACTCTGTCGGTGCCCCCCAGCGTCACCATCCAGTTTGCTACTCCGCCCCCAGTCGTTCAGGCGAAGCGAGTCATGCTGAGCCAGGTTTTTGCCAACCTCCTCAGCAATGCGGTTAAGTATGGCTGCGCGAGTCAGCAGGGTGAAATCATCATCGCTACCTGGGAGCATGAAGACTGGTACGGCTTTACCATTGCCGACAACGGCCCCGGCATTGCTTCGGATCACCACGAAAAGATTTTTGGTATCTTTGAAACCATCGGTGCTAAAGATAGAACTGACAGTACGGGCATCGGGCTGGCGATCGTCAAGAAACTGGTCGAGGCAGAAGGCGGCACCATCTGGGTCGAGTCCGAAGTGGGCGCAGGCGCAACGTTCTACTTTACCTGGCCCCGACCGTCGCGATAGCTGGTATCTTTTATAACATGGCTCAATCCTTTAAATCTCCTGATGCTTCAGCAGATCAACGAACGATTCAGCGGCTCCAGCAAGAGGTACAGATCCTGCGGCAGCAGGTGCAAAAGTACGAAGCCGAGCGGTTTTACGAACAGGAAGTCAGGCGCTTTCAAGAGCAAAACGTCGATCGCTTTCGCACCATCTTTGATCAGACGTTCCAGTTCATTGCGCTGCTCAATCCCGATGGTTTTTTGATTGAAGCCAACCAGTCGGCGCTGGCCTTTGGTGGGTTGACGCGATCGCAGGTGGTGGGCCAACCCTTCTGGCAGGCCCGCTGGTGGACCCTATCTCTCGAAACCCAGGCCCGGCTGCGGCGGGCGATCGCCCAGGCCCGTTCAGGCGAATTTGTCCGCTACGAAGTTGAGGTGCTGGGTGCGGAGAACATTAGCACCGTCATCGATTTCTCGCTGCAGCCCGTCCAAGATGAGACTGGGCAGGTGCGGTGGCTGGTGGCCGAGGGCCGCGATATTTGCGGATTGCAGCAGGCGGAAGAAACCCTCAACAGCTTTTTTGACAGCGCCTCGACGATGATGGGCATTGTCGAGCTGGTGGGCGATGAAGACGTGATCCACATTCGCGACAACGCCGCCGCTGCCCAGTTCCTTGGCATGTCCCCCGAACAACTGCGCCAGAAGCGGACCAGCGAGATAGGCACCGCTCCTGAATACATTCAGTTTTGGATTCAGCAATACCGTAGGTCGGAGCAAATTCAGGCCCCTGTGCAGTTCGAGTATTGCCACCGCTACGGTGCTCAAGCATGCTGGCTGGCGGCAACGGTATGCCCGATCAAAACCAACCTGCGGGCCACGCCCAGATTTGCCTATATCGTGGAGGACATCAGCGATCGCAAGCAGGCCGAGGCCGAGCGCCGCCGCATTGAGACGGAAGTGCATCAGCTCAACGCTAAACTGGAGCGTCGTGTCCGGGAGCGCACTGCTGAGCTAGAGGCGGTTAATAGCCGACTGGAGCAAGAAATTCGCGATCGCAAGCAGTTTGAACGAGATCTGCAGCAGCGGGCCACCGAGTTAGAGCAGGTCAACCAACTGCTCACGCAAACGACTCTCGACCTGGAGCGGCGCAACCGAGAGCTGGACAAGTTTGCCTATGTCGCCTCCCACGACCTGAAAGCACCGCTACGAGCCATTTCCAATCTCTCGGAGTGGATTGAGGACGATGCCGGCGATCGGCTCTCTGACGACAGTAAGTATCACCTCCAGCTTTTGCGCAAGCGGGTGAACCGCATGGAGATGCTGATCGTCGCCCTGCTGAGGTTCTCGCGGGCAGGCCGGATTACCGCGCGGAAGGAAGCGGTGAACGTCAATGCGCTGCTGGCCGACGTGCTAGAGCTGCTGGCCCCTGCCGATGGCTTCGCCATTCACGTTGACCCCATGCCCACGCTGACAGCGCAGCGGCAGGTGCTGCACCAGATTTTCTTTAATCTAGTTGGCAATGCCATCAAGCATGGCGATCGCCAGGCCAGCGATATCTGGGTCACGGTTGAGGAACGGGACGACTACTACGAGTTTCGCGTTGCCGACAACGGCCCCGGCATCGCCCCCCGCTACCATGACAAAATTTTCGAAATCTTCCAAACCCTCAAGCCCCGCGACGAGCTAGAAGCCGCAGGCATCGGTCTATCCCTGGTGAAAAAGCTGGTAGAAACCGAGGGCGGCTCCATCTGGCTGGAATCGGACGTGGGCCAGGGGGCTACTTTCTACTTCACCTGGCCTAAATAGAATGTCTTGGGGGTACGCCCCGACGGGTCACACCCCCTGCTTCACCAGATATTGAATGCGGATGAAAGGACTTGAACCTTCACGTCGCGAAGACACTAGAACCTAAATCTAGCGCGTCTACCAATTCCGCCACATCCGCATGGGTCACGATTTATCATCATAGCAAAGCTAGGCCCCCCATTGCTACGCCTCTTTGAGAGTCGCCAAGGGCGGTGCAGGTTTGGGAGAATCAGCCTGCTCTATAATTCACTATTCGTACCGAGTTTTACGAATCGCTGCGAGCAGGACGATTAAACTAGGAAGCAGCACAGGTTCGTCTTGCAGCTCTCGTTGGTTCTCTCCTTGCCGGTTGAAGGTTAGCGTAGATGTTTAGAATTCATGACGGTTTCTTTGACAAATTCTCAGCCGCAGATGCAGCGGTCCTCACAAGGAGCAATTCACCCGGCCAATAGCCCAACGGCGATCGCTGAAAAACCCGTGGCGATCGCCGCCCACCAGGTCAGCATGGTTTTCTCATCGGGGAACCAGTCCTATCAAGCTCTCCAGCAGGTTTCCCTAACCGTTCACCAGGGCGACATCCATCTGCTGATGGGACCGTCCGGGTCTGGCAAAACCACCCTCCTGTCGATTCTGGGCGGAATCTTGACGCCCACCGCTGGCTCAGTAGACCTTTTGGGACACAACATCATAACCCTGTCCCGCCGTCGGCTGGCTGAGTTTCGCCTGCGCCATGTCGGGTTTATCTTTCAGGGGTTTAACCTGTTTCCCGCCCTCACCGCTTTGGAAAACGTAGAGATTGTGGTCAAGGCCAAGGGGCAGTCGCGGCGACCCCGCAAAGAGGCCCTATCCTTGCTGGAGCAGGTGGGCTTGGCAGACCAGGCCAAACAGCAGCCCCGCCATCTATCGGGAGGGCAGAAGCAGCGAGTGGCGATCGCCCGTGCCCTGGCAGGCAATCCCCCCATCATCATGGCAGACGAACCCACCGCCGCTCTTGACTCTCAGAGCGGCTTTGCCGTCATCTCCCTGCTGAAGCGATTAGCCAAGGAGGGCAACGCCACGGTGCTGATGGTGACTCATGATCCCCGTATCCGCAGCGTAGCCGACCAGATTCATTATTTGGAAGATGGCCGGATCCAACTATTGGAGTAGTCGTCTATCACCAAGACAAGCGCCTGGCGGATTGGCCTGCAAAGGGAATGAGCGTATTTTCGGCGATCGCATAGGCCACCGTCCCTGGCGTTAGCGCCATCTCATAGCCGCCGGTAAAGCTGCCGAAGGAGGGTAGCAGAATTAGGCTTTGGGGGCGATCGACATAGAAGCAGGGCAGCCGCAGAGAATCGAGGCGGGTTGTGAGCTTCAGGCAGGGGTGGACGTGACCGCACAGGTTGAGGCGGTCTGGCTGGGATTGGGGATTGTGGCTGAGCAGCAGCGATCCCAGAGCGAGCGTTTCGGTGATGTGCTGGTTGAGGATCTGGGGGAGGTGTTGGACAAAGGGGCGATCGTGGTTGCCGATGAGGAGCACGACTTCTGCCGTCAACCCGTGCAGAAATGCGGCCCACGGGTCCAGCACCTCATCCACCAAAGCCAGCCGGGAGTGGAATAAGTCGCCCAGGATTACCAGGCACTGCGGTTGAAACCGCTGGCAGAGCTGGGCAAGGCGGTCCAGCGTTTCCTGGTTCACCCGGTTGGCAATGGGAATGCCATAGTGCTGAAAGGTCTCCGACTTGCCTAGATGGAGGTCGGCCACCAGCAAGGTTTGCCAGTCGGGCAGGTAGATGGCCTTTTCCGGTAGCAGGGTGAGGGTGGTGTCGGCAAGGGACAGATCAATCATGACGGCGTCTTTTTCTCCCACTGCTGCTTCAGGCGCGCGATGCGCTCCAGCAGGCTTTCGTTGGACATGCGCGAGTTGAGCCGTTCCACCAGCAGGGGAAAGGCAAAGGGCGAGGGCCGCTTGGTGTCTTCCCAGCAAACGGTCAGACGGCTGAGTCGCTCTAGGGTAGCGGTGAGGCGATGAACTTCGAGCTGCTGATTCATGACCTCCCGCTCGGCCTGTCGCAGCAGCAGATTCTCCGGCTCATATTTGCTGAACACTTCAAAGATCAGGGAAGAACTCACCTGGAGCTGGCTGGAGGTTTTGCGAGACGAGGGATAACCCTTGAATACCAGCCCCGCCACCTGGGCAATGTCGCGGAAGCGCCGCTGGGTAAGTTCCGACAGGTTGAGGCTGGCCTTCACGTCCTCGTACAGCGCTTCCAGGCTGAGGAAATCATCGGAGAACAGGGCCTTAAACGGATAGTCCTTGGGAGCCAGAATCTCAAAGCCGTAGTCGTTAACGGAGATGGTAAACGTGGCGTGCTGCTGGCGGGCAAAGCGATAGCCCCAGAGGAAGCCCAGTCCTTCATGCACCCAGCGTCCCTCGAACGGGAACACATAGAGGTGCTGCCCTTCACGGGTTTTGCAGGTTTCCATCAGCAGCTCGTCGGCAGCGGGCAAACGGGAGAGACGCTGCTGTACCGAGAGGATCGGGCGGATGCAGGTGAGTTCTTCATTCTGGTAGGAGTCCGTGAGGGCGTTGGCGACCTCCCGCCGCAGGTGATGGCTCAAGGTATCGGAAATGGCCAGATTGCCGCCATACCAGACGGGGGTGACGGTGGACCTTTTGGTGGTGTTGCGCACGTAGACCACCATGTCTTTCATCATCCAGAACTCAAGCTGCCGCCCTGCGAAGAAAAATACGTCCCCTTTCTTGAGACGCGAAACAAAGTTTTCCTCGACGGTGCCGATGTCCTTGCGGTTGGTGTAGACAATGCGCACGGCCTGGTTGGAGGAGATGGTGCCAATGCCCATCCGGTGCATGCGGGCGATCGCCCCATCCGTCACCTGATAAACCCCATGCTCCGACTCGACCTTGCGGTAGCGGGGATAGGCGCTGAGGCACTGTCCGCCACTCTCAATAAATTCCAGCATCCACTGGAATTCCCTCTCCGTCAGGTCGGCATAGGCGACGGTCTGCCGCACGTCCGCCAGCACGTCTTCGGGAACAAAGCCATCGCCGCAGGCCAGGGTCACCAGATGCTGAATCAGTACGTCGTAGGGGCAGGGAAGGGGATGGCGGGCCTCAATATCTCCTGCGGCCAGCCCCCGGCGGAAGGCAGAAATTTCCAGCAGCTCCAGGGCGTTAGTAGGCAGAAACAAAATTTCTGAGGTGCCTTCGGGAATGTGGGCCGATCGCCCCGCCCGCTGGAGGAGTCGCGCCAGATTTTTAGCGCTGCCGATCTGCACCACCCGCTCCACCGGCTGGAAGTCCACTCCCAAATCCAGGGACGAGGTGCAGACCACCCACTTGATGTCTCCCGACTTCACCCCCGCCTCGATCGCCTCTCGTTCCTTAACGTGGATTGAGCCGTGGTGGAGAGCGATGCGATCGCCATACTCCGGCACCGCAAACTGGAGGGCCTGATACCACCGCTCCGACTGAGATCGGGTGTTGGTAAAGATTAGGGTAGAGGTTTCGATGTCTAGGGCATCTACCAACTCCTGGAACATGCGCAGCCCCAAGTGTCCTGCCCAGGGGAAGCTGTCTACGGATTCCGGCAGAATGCTGCGAATGACGGTGCGCCGCTTCAGGTTGGATTGGATGATCACCGGCTGGCAGCCCAGCCCCACCGCCGCCTGAGCCGCTTCCTGGGGATTGCCCAAGGTTGCCGACACGGCCCAGGTTTGCAGGGCGGGCCGCAGCCGCCGCAGATGGGACAGGCACAGCTCCGTTTGGGTGCCCCGCTTCGAGTGGAGCAGCTCGTGCCACTCATCCAGAATCACCGCCTTCAGCTCGCTGAACCGCTTGGCGTTGCCCTTGTAGGAGAGCATCACCGAGAGGGATTCAGGGGTAGTGATCAGGATATCCGGCATGGCTTTGAGCTGGCGGGCCTTGCGGGAAGAGCTGGTGTCCCCAGTGCGGGACTCTACTGACAGAGGCCAGCCCATTTCCTCGATGGGGCGACGAATGGCCTGCTCAATGTCCCGCGCCAGTGCCCGCAGCGGCGTCAGGTAGAGGAGCTGCAGCCCGGCGTTGGGGGATTGCAGGAGTTGGGCGATCGCCCCCATCACGGCAGCGTAGGTTTTGCCCGAGCCAGTGGGCACCTGAATCATGCCGCTATTGCCTGTTAGATAGGCATCCCAGGTTTCGCGCTGGAAGGGGAGCGGCTGCCAGCCCTGGCGCTGAAACCAGTCGAGGATTGGCTTTAGACGGGGGCTTGACACGATCAAAACTTCTCCAAAAGGCTTCTAGACCGGGGACGCTGAGTATAGCCCTACGGGCTCAGGTTTGAGTGTGGCCCCCCCGCGCCGCGGGGGGGC
>JBHJGR010000195.1:0-10132 GCA_050331615.1 Elainellaceae cyanobacterium | reverse complement strand
GGATGAACCCCTGGGGGCACTTGATCTAAAGCTCCGCAAGGAAATGCAGGTGGAGCTTTCTACCCTGCACCAGCAGCTCGGCGTTACGTTTGTGATGGTGACCCACGACCAGGAAGAGGCCCTGAGCCTGTCAGACCGCATTGCGGTAATGCACGAGGGTCAAATTGCCCAAATCGGCACCCCCAGCGAAATCTATGATTTTCCCAAAACTCCCTTCGTAGCCGACTTTATCGGCGATACCAACCTGTTTCGGGGCCGCCTTGAGCCACTGGGCCATGCTCCCCAAGCGTCCACCCAGATGTCGGCCCACAAAGTCGTGACCGACCAGGGGCTGACGATTTTTGTGCGATCGCCCGACGCCTGGAATGCGGCAGACTCACCCCGACAGGTGGTGGTGAGTATTCGCCCCGAGAAGATCCAGGTGAGCCTGAGCCCACCCGAAACGAAGGTCAACTGCTTTGTTGGGCAGCTCAAAAACGTCATGTACCTGGGCACCCACGTTCACTACCTGGTGGAACTGCAGTCGGGTGACCAGCTAAAGATTATGCGGCCCACCCAGCCGAGCGATCGCCCCGAGCTATACACCCCCATTTACGCCTACTGGAACGAGACAGACTGTCTGGTGCTGGCAGCTTGAGCGCGGGGTGGGGCGACCAAGGCCAGGTCAGCCGCCGGGCTGCGAATGGCCTCAACCCGAGTCCAGGGCCAGAAGCGAAACACGGCCCGACCAATGATATTTTCCTCGGGCAAAAACCCCCACACGTGGGAGTCGTTGCTGTTGTTGCGGTTGTCGCCCATGACAAAATACTGGCCCGCTGGCACCTGGAACGGCTCGATCTCGTAGTCGGGCGGCTCAGCGATGTAGCTCTCCGCCAGCGGCTGCCCGTCGCGGTAAATGACGTGGTTCTGCACCTGTAGGGTTTGCCCCGGTACCCCAATCACCCGCTTGATGAACGCCTGGTCATTGGTGTAGCCAAATACCTGGAGCTGCTGGGGCGGCTCGAAGACCACAATATCTCCCACTCGGGGAGAATGGAAGCGATAGGAGACCTTTTCGACCACCAGGCGATCGCCCACCTGGAGGGTCGGCACCATGGAGTCAGAGGGAATAAAGCGGGGTTCTGCGATAAACAGCCGAATCAGCACCGCCAGGAGAATGGCGATCGCAATAGTCTGGATGTTGCTTTTCTGGGCTTGCCAGAGCCGCTGCCAAAACGAAGAGCGGCTAGATGCGCGATTTTCCGGCGATGGGGGCTGAGATTCTGGTGGGGATGGCTGCCGTTCGATGGTCATGCTAAACCGCAAAAACTCCTAGCGAGTGTGTAAGCGAGGCACCCTCCAATGTACCTCAAACTCACATACGCTGCTGCCCCTACAGAGCCCGTCGCGATCGCCCTAAGGTGTTCTCTGGGGAAAATTTTTACCCTCGGCTATACGAGCAGTAAGGGCAAATGGCCATTTGCCCTTACGTTATCGGGTATCGTCGTTTCGAGAAATCACCTAAGAGGCAACCGTTTCCATCGGCACAGGCTGATTCTCCGGAGCTATGGTGGCTTTTCCTTGAACAACCAGCACCGAGCAGGGGGCATGGTGGAGGACGTAGTTGCTGATGCTTCCCAGCAGCACCTCCGTCAGCCCCCGCCGCCCCCGGCGTCCTAGAACAATCAGGTCGGCACTCCAGGACCGGGCCATTTCACAAATGCCTGCACCTGCATCCGCCATCTTTACGTCAGCACCAATGGCAACACCGGACTGAGCCGCCACCTGGCGATAATGTTCAATACTTTCTTTAACCTGGGCGAGCTGGTGTTCAAATAAAGCATGCTCTGCCCGATAGCTCTGCTCCACCAGGTGGGGAGACAGCCCCAATTCGCCGGAAAGAGGCGGGGGGGTTAGCAGCGCATCAGTGGTTACAGCGTGATAGATTCGCAGTAATGCTCGATGCTCCTGCGCTAGCTCAACTGCCTGGTTAAAGACGATCTGACTCAGGTTTGAAAAATCTAGCGCCACCAAAATTCGATCGTAGCTCATGGCCGGGTGCCCTCCGTAGCATTACTTTCGAGCATATACCAGCTCAGGTAGCCTGCTACGGTTTCGCAATATCACTTTAAATGGTCGGCAGCGGCGGGGATCAGTGCTGGGTGAGGGGCGGCACACTAGACAAGCATGCGCTCCAGGGCGTCGATATCTAAAATACACAGGATGTCGCGATCGCGCACAATGTATTCCTTCTTCTCAAGCTTACTGAGTACACGGGTGACGGTTTCCCGCGCTAGCCCGCTGAGGCTGCTCAGTTCCCGGTGGGGCAGGTTGGGAATCTCGATGCCCTTGTCGCCCTTTTTCCCCTGCCCATCGGCAAGAAACAGCAGAATGTCTACCACCCGTGAGGTGCTGTCAGACTCGCGCAGGCGCAGCCGCCGGTTTACCTGCCGCAAGCGACGCGCCATTAGCTGGGCTAGCCGAATGCCTGCCAGCGGTTCGCCGTGGATGAGCTGAACAAAGTCTTGGGAGGGCAAATTACTAATGATCGTGGGGGCGAGGGTAATCACGTCGGTCGAACGGGGCACTTCGTCCAGCGGGGCCATCTCGCCAAAAAGCTCACCCTTGCCCAAGATGTTGAGGGTTACTTCCTTGCCGTCAATGTTGTACGTGCGAATTTTGACCCAGCCTTCCAGGATGAAGTAAACCGAGTTACCCCAGTCATTCTCAAGCAGAATCACCTGATTGGGAGGATGGCTGCGAGTGACAGCATGGCACGTGGCTTTTTCTACCACGTCTTCGGGTAGCCCATTGAAGAATGGAGCTGAGCGAATGATTGAACTATCCCGAGGTTCCCGAGGGTTATAGCGGTCGTCCATTAGCAAAATTGTCCCTAAAATCTAGGGGCGATCAGGGTTGCAAGTAAACGACTTGCTCGACCGGAGATGCATACCCGGTTACCATGATGCCTCAGCGCAGGCGACTCCGGTACGGACAAACCGCAACCGAACCAGCAGCGTATCATACACTAGCTTAGCCTTAAATATAGTGCAGTATTCGCGCCAGCAGCATGGGTTGCGCTATGTCAGAGGGCGACAGAGTATCGTCTGCACCAATCGGATTGGTGCCCTAGATATGGCCCTACCTTTTGGGGAGAGGATAGTTCAACCGGGTGAGGCTGGTGCTGGGTGGAGCCAGACGGGCAGCGTCGGTAGATTTTCCAAGGGGGATGTTTCAGGTTGGGCGATCGCCCAATTCACCCCAGCGGCAGCCGTCTGGCGGCCTGAAGAGGGCTGCCGCCCCCCCAGTTCTCGCAGGTCTGGGATGCCCAAGTTAAAGAGTCGGGGCAGCCGCAGGTCACCCAAGCCGTCGAGGGATGGCTGCCAGGTCATCCAAAATAGCCCCCCGGCAGCTCCCGCCATTAGGGCCGCATAGCCAACATAGAGATGGGCTGGTCGCAGGCAGGACGAGGACACCGCTGGCTGGGAAGTCTTCTGCCAGGACGGTAGGACGGTTTTGCTGGTATCCGGCAGGGGAATGCGGCTGGCCAGGGATGCCCCTTCTAGAGCAAGGGCATCTCCCAAGCGTTGAACAAAGCCGCGGATATAGATGTCTTCAGGGAGCTGGTCAATGTGCCCGGCTTCCAGCGCCTTGACTTGATGGAGGGGGACGTGGGTGCGGTAGTGAACCTGCTCAATTGAGAGGGAAAGCGATCGCCGAGCCTGGCAGAGTTCGTCCCCAATCTGGCGGAGCACTGACTCGCGATCGCCCCTCGCTTGAGCCTGAACCGAGGACGACCGCCTCCCTCGTCGCCAGAATCCCTTTAGCTTAGCCGCCTCTGATGTTTTGGGGCAGGGCGGAGCAGCAATCGCAGATGGGCCTTCCTGGCATGGGGCGGGCGCTAGGACTAGTGGCGGGGATACGACGGTCTGAGGAACCTCCGCTGGGCGATCGCCCCTTCCTTTGGAGCAGTCACTGTGCTCGGTGCCAGTATCCCTAAGCCCCGTAGATGAATCCGCAGATGAATCCATAGATGCAGAATCCGCAGATGACAAGTCTGGCGATGACCACGATGAGGCGGCTGGCGTTTCGGTGGCAGCCGCGGCTGATGTGGCCGCCAGGGTACTTGCAGCAGGGACCCGTGGCGTTTTGGGAACATCTTGATAGTGCCGCACCACCTGCCGCAGCGCCAGCCGAATCGCTTCTCGCCCCAGTGCCCGCATTAAAGCTTGAATCCCTTCCGAGGCACCGCCTAGTCGCTGCTGTAGTCCTGCCAGCGCCCGGTTGTAAATATCGCTCTGGTAAAATTCTGCTTCTACCGCGCCAAACAGTTGCCGCAGATCCTCATGGGAAATAGCCAGTTTAGTGCCCCTGGCGTCGACTAATTGATAGTGAGATAGTGTCGCCACAGTTACGAACCCCTTCTAAGCTACATACAGCAGGGCTGGCCTGGTTGGATAGCAGGGGCCGACTCAGGGTAGAGGCTGCTTCAGGAACAGTGCCCCTTGTGACCAACGCAGGCATTGCCTAAGTGCCTATCCGAAAACTCACCAGAGTCTTTGGTTCCAAATCCCCCAGCGGGGTTCTCGGATAGATTCTCAATTGAAATCTGTCTAGACAGGAGGCGTTCCTAGACCTTGACAAGATTACAATTAAGACATTCCGCAGGATGATGGCTGCTCCGGACGAGAACAACAAATTGCGATCGCCTCACGTATTCAGCAGGTGTAGACCACTATCGCTATGGGAGTTGGCACAAGGGGAACGGCAGTCCCAGCCCCAATCTACCTTTCACCGGGTGATTGCTGGGCCAGGCGGCGACGCTGAATAAAGTGCTTAAGCACAGTTAATTACATCTTGTGGGGATATGCACCCCCGCCAGGGCGCATATCCCTAAGAAAATAATTTTGTTTAACGACTTAATTACTAGATTCCCGCTCGGGCTGATAGGTGAGCGACCAGCAGCGCTCCAAGTGATGGCACTTGTAGACTTGCCAGTAGCGAACGGGATGCAAGATAGCGGGAGCCTCAGCGTTGAACAGCTCCTGGTTGAGATATTTCCAGACAGGGAAGCGAAGATTTTTTTGATTAGGATTCATAACGCGCGACTTCTTGCAGAACTATCACTAGAGAACCTGAAGAAACCTCTGTGTCTAATAGTCTGTGATTAGAACTTAAAGGTTCCAATGTAAGCTTGCCCAAACTAACCCAATAACTTTATATAGAGACTGCAAAGTTTAGTGATTTTAGAATAAAGCCCTGACGGTTAGAAACCTTGCCAAATAAGGCTTGGTGGTGTAGGACACTCAGCTAAAACCCTGATCTGGTAACCACCGTGACACGCCAAAAATCCGTAGCTTTCTGGATAGCAAGAACGATTTTCAGCTAACTCGTTCAGGCGAGAAACGTGTTCGTGAAATTACATAAATCTTCTTCAGTATGTAACCATCTCTATCGGGACAGTGACGGATTTGGCCGAGCTATCCTGAGGCTACAGTAGCCTGGAGAACAGGCACAGCAACCGCTTCAGAGTTTGTAAACTCTACTTGAAGATAGATGCCCTCTGTAGAATGGTATTAATTGTTTCCCAGGTCCGGTTCCGTATGGCTGGCTAGCCAGAGAGACAGGCCCGTAGCGTTTCCTCGACCGATCGCGGCTTCCATCCCAGCTCCTGCCGAGCTTTGGCGGCATCGACGCAAACGCAGCGATCGTAGATGTAGTGAACCCGTTCTCGACTGATGGGGGGCTGCCAATGTAGCGATCGCCCAATCGGGTCCAAAAGATTGCCCGCCAGCCGCACCAGCCAGGGGGGCACCTCCGCTGGCACCGGCATCCCCGTTTCCTGACTGAGAATCTGGAACATCTCGCGGGTGGTCAAATCCCCTGCCGAGAGAATGTATGCCTCTCCGGCCTGTCCCCGCTCCAGGGCCAGCAGCATGCCGTCCACCAGATCATCCACGTGAACGATGCCCGTCACCCGATCGCCCCCAGCCCAAACCCGCAGCTTGCCGTTCCGAAAAGCGTTAATCACCGGGCCAAAGTGGGGGTCATCTGCTCCAAAAATGCCGGACGGCATGACGCTGATGACGGCTAGCCCCTGACTGGCGTATCGGTTAACCAATTGCTGCGCCTCATACTTGGTGACGTCGTAGGCCGAAGAAAAGCCCGTCTGAGTGCGCTGGAAGGTCTCGTCGATGGTCTGCCCTTGAGTATCGCCATAGACGCCGATGGTGCTGCAGTAGAGAACCTTCGGGACGCCACACAGTTGGGCGGCATCGAGGATAGCATGGGTACCTTCTACATTGACCTGATGCATCAGCGCTGCATCGACAATGCCGATCTCTACATAGGCGGCTAGGTGGAAGACTGCATCGGCTCCACTCATGGCAGTTTTGAGGACTTGGCGATCGCCCAGATTCCCATACACCAGCTCCACATCCAGGCCCGCCAGCCGGGAAAGATCGCTGGTCCGTCGCACCAGCGTTACCACCTGATCTCCCCGGTTCAGCAAAGCCCGCACCAGATGAGACCCGGTAAAGCCGCTCGCCCCTGTTACAAATGCCCTCATAGCTGCTTTTGGTAAATGCGATAGGTCTTGTAAGCTTTCGCCCCGCTGCCTTCGGTCACTTTGCGGGAAGGCAGGTTGTCTTCGTAAACGTAGCCCAGTTCTGCCCGCCGGTAGGGCTTGCGTCTCTGGGTGCCGCCCGTCATGCCCAGATAAATCAGCGCCAGCGGCACCATGCGACGGCGGTGCTCCGGTAGGGAGCAGATGGCGATGACGCGAGCCTGGTCGATCTGACGGCGAAACCAGAAGAACTTGAGGATGCCCCACAAGTCAAGCTTGCCGTTGACGTGCTTCAGGGCGATGCTGTAGTCGGGCAGCGCCATGAAGAAGCCGATCATCTCCTGCTGATATTCGGCAATCCAGAAAATATTGGGGTCAACTAGCGATCGCAGCTCTTTCGCCTCCTCCAGAAATTCTTCCAGAGTGCGGGGAGTGGAGCTGAAATTATTGGCAAAGGCTTTGGTGAAGAGGTGGTACATCTGCGTCACGTCTTCCCAAAATGCCTCACCTTTGGTGGCAAGCTGGCGAAACTGAACCCCAGACTTACAGGCAATGCGGTAGCCCTTTTCATACTCCGGCGGCAGGCCCGTACTGTCTAGGTATCGGTAGGCGTAGGCATCCTTCTCCTTCTGCCACCCGTTTTGATCCATAAACCGGGGATAGTAGGGCGGGTTGTAGGGCATCATCAGAGTCGGCGGCGAGTCGAAGCCGTCAATGAGAAACAAGCAGCGGTTGTGGGTGGACAGGTCGATAGGACCGCGTACGCGAGTCATGCCCTGCTGCCGCAGCCAGTCGCAGGCCGCCTCTAGCAACGCTGTGGCGATCGCCCCATCGTCCACGCACTCAAAGTAGCCAAAGATGCCAACCCCCTCACCCTCGCGCTCGACTAGACGGTGATTCACGGCGGCCACGACCCGGCCCACCGCCTCTTCAGTTCCGTCTGCTCCTGGCCGAACGGCGATTAGTGGCTGAAACGCCCCGTATTCCAAAAACGGGTGATTGGGCTGGAAAAGCTTGGCCTCGCTGCTGCGCAAGGGAGCGACCCAGTTGGGGTCGTCGCGGTAGACCCGCTGGGGAACGTCGAGAAACCTTTCCTGATCCGCCGGGGTAGCAGCAGCCCTAATCCGGAAAGTGGGAGGAGTGGCAAGTTGCGTCATAGGAAGGGGCGATCGCACGATTAGCGATAATAACGCCCCTCAGCTTACACGGGGAGACGAGGCTACGTCTATGCTTGTGTGATAGTTCCGTCTCCGGCAGCCGGAATCGGGTTCCCTCAGCCGGTCCAGTACTCGTAAAGGTTAGTTCCCTGCTGGCGGAGCTTGCGGATGGCGTCCTGCTGGATTTGCCGTACCCGCTCACGGCTGACGTTGAGACGACTGCCGATTTTCGCCAAAGTATGGGTATTGCCGTCTGCCAGGCCAAATCGGAGGGACAGCACTTCCTGCTGCTGCGGCGTCAGGTCCAGCATGAGCTGGTCTAGCTGCTGGCGCAGCTGAGTTTGGGTGACCGTATCCTCTGGGGAGGCATTGCTATCGTCGTGGAGCAAATCTCCCAGGTCGTTCTCGTCGTTATCGCCTACCTTTAGATCAAGCGAAAGGGGCCGTCGGGAACAGTCTAGATAGTCGCGCACCTGCTCTGGCTCCAGCTCAACATGGTCGGCCAGCTCGGGAATGGTGGCGCTCCGCCCCAGCTGCTGAGAGAGCTGCCGCTGGGCCTTTTTGATCTTGTTGAGCTTTTCGGTGATGTGAATCGGGAGGCGGATGGTGCGACCCTGCTCGGCGATCGCCCTGGTAATTGCCTGTCGAATCCACCAGTAGGCATAGGTGGAGAAGCGATAGCCTTTGCGGGGGTCAAACTTTTCAACCCCACGGTGTAGTCCCAGGGTTCCTTCTTGAATGAGGTCCAAGAACTCCAAATCGCGCTTGATGTATTTCTTAGCGATTGACACCACCAGACGCAGATTAGCGCGAACCATTTTGAGCTTTGCTGTCTGCCCCTCCCGAACCATTTGACGCAGCTCTTGAGGGGATAGATCAGTCTGCTCAGACCACTCTTCCAAAGTTATTTCTCGGTCGGTGTCTTGCTCAAGCGATCGCCGAATTTCCTCCAACGCCATGAGCTTTTGCACCTGCTTACCTAGAGTGATTTCCTGCTCGTGGGTGAGTAGCGGAATGCGACCGATTTCTTCCAGGTAGGTGCGTACAGTATCTTTGCGGGTCTTAGCGGTTTTCATCAGATCCTTCAGTCTTTAACAATAGCGAAACAGGGACTTAAGCAGTTCATAAAGCTGTCTATTTTTGGATGGCTGAATCAAGCGATTAAGCCGTTCTTTCAAAGTACTTATGGAACTTATGGATTCAGCTTGAAACCAGGACTTTTGGGGTTGAGCCTGCCAAACTATCAAAAATTTAGGAGAAACCTTGATGTAGGGTAGGAGAAAACTTCATTGGGAATGAGATCGTGAACGAATGTCGTGTACAAGACATTGTGTAATTTCGCTTAATGCCTGAATTCGCTCTTAAGACAGAACTCCAGGGTACTCGGTGGAGTGATAAACCTGAACTTGTTCCCAAACTTATAAGCGATTAGCCATAAACAAATGATGCTTTGGTGGGGTGCGCCCCACTGACCTCATTTATGTCCACGCACTTACAGGGTTCACAACAGGCATCGGTAGTAAAACTAGGCATCGAGTGGGGCGTAAACAATCTCAGCTGACTGGACAAGGTTTATTCGACGCAACTACTTAAGATGATAAGTTTTAATTTAACTTAACAATATTTTTGATGGTTAGTCAATTACCCACGAAAGTATTCCTCAAGATATATATCATGTTGTGGGAAGTGCGTCCCGCTAGGACGCATACTCCCAAGCAAACTATTCTATTTAATTACTTAACTAGCGTTCGGTCATCCTTTATTTCCCTCTAAAGCAAGACGACATTTTTTTAGCAGACCTCCATTCTTGTTTCAGGAATGATTCAACGAACGTTTTGAAATCTGAAAGAGGATAAGGTCCATGATTATTCAACATATTCAAAAAATATTGCCTCGCCTGTTTCGGGCTGTGCTGGCCGTATTTCTGATGGCTAGCATCACGCTACTGGGTGGCTATGCTTTTGGCAGTAAAGCTTATGCTGCGGCTCCCCAACAGGCCCATGAAAATGACTATTATTCTGATATCTTTAGCGGCAGGTTGCGGTCGATGGATGAGTTTGACAGTCCCCGACTGGCGGCTATCGAAGCCTGTTTACCGGAGCAGCTGAGCCTCGAGAACAAAGACACGGGCGATCGCATTGCCCGTGCCCTGGGTGAGTGGAACAACGACCAGGTGGAGCGAGCGTTCAATCTGAAGGACAATCCAGAGCTGAGCCAGGCCGAGGTAGAGTTTCAGCGCTGCCTTAACCGCAAGGGCATTCGGTTCGAGTTTCCCGTGCAGTAAGGAGTCTTGACACTCCCCATAGCTAAAAGCTAGGGGATTCTTGGTTCATCCACCATCCTTAAAACTGATCTGAGAGTTTTATCTCAAACTCCGCAACCCCTCACCAAATAGCCGCACCAAAATGGTCAAACTATCTAGATGTTGGGC
>JBHJGR010000194.1:0-16434 GCA_050331615.1 Elainellaceae cyanobacterium | reverse complement strand
GGCACGCCGGAACAGGGTAAAAAAACGCTTGGGGACACTTTTCCCGCTGGGGCTGACTGCCCAATATCTAGATAGTTTGACCATTTTGGTGCGGCTGTTTGGTGAGGGGTTGCGGAGTTTGAGATAAAACTCTCAGATCAGTTTTAAGGATGGCGGATGAACCAAGAATCCCCTAGCTTTTAGCTATGGGGAGTGTCAACCGCATATTTCACAATGCGTATCTGATAGAATGCGGCATTTTTTAAAGTCAGCTTACCGCAAGGAACCCCTATCGAGCTTCATCCTGACCGTCGGTGTTGTGGATGCGGTGATTGGCGGCGTGGACCTGCAGACATCGCTATTTTTGCTAGGGCTGGCGATGATGGGGGTGGCGATCGCCCTCCGCTGGTGGAAGCTGCGCCACAGTCCCGATATTGCTGATGTTGTTGTCCCCAGCCGTCCCCCGCTGCGCTATCTGCCCGACCAGTCCTCCCGCCCCCATCTGCCTCCGCTCAATTCGCCGCGACAGCGCTCCCGCGACTAATGCTTGCTTGATCTAAAGAATTGGGATGAACCCCTGCGGGATTTGCCCCAATTCTTACAGCCCTCGGAGCAACAGCCTGACGCCCTTTGATAGAATGCTGCTTGTGCAGTTTATCCCCAACCTTTTCTAGATTTGCTAAAGATTGGTACTGTTGCCACCGAGAGCGGGCTGCCGGTCAAAACGGTCCGCTACTACGAAGATATTGGTCTCCTATCGCCGACGGTGGAGCGTTCCGAGTCGGGATACCGCTTGTTTGAGCCATCGGTGCTGGAGCGGTTAGCCTTTATCCGTCGCGCCCAATCTCTGGGGCTGAGCCTGAACGAAATTGGTCAAATTCTATCTGTCCACGACCAGGGGCATTTGCCCTGCGGTGAGGTCAAGCAGCGGCTGGAAGCCAAGCTGGATTCGATTACCGCCCAGATTGAGGCGCTAGAGACCCTGCGGGATGAGCTGCGGGGCATCCTGTCAGGCTGGCAGGAGCAGCCGTCCCCGGAGCGCATCGCCAAGACCATCTGTCCTAATATCCAAACCGACATCGAAACCGATATTCAAGTCAATAGCCAACCTGACGCTCCAGACCAGACTCACGACCAGCGGCGAAATCTTCCGGTATAGTAGGCAAATGATTGCGCTTGGTCGACCGGGTCGAGTATGGGATACCTAGGCATCGGATATGGATTAATAGGAAGCTGGGCGATCGCCACTGTCCCCATGACGGCGATCGCCCAGTCGCTCCCCACTGCTGAGGAGAACAGTCAGCCATCCGTTGAGTTCGGTGGTGAACTGCCCTTCTCCCAGGGGGGGCCTGCTGCTCCGGCGGATGGGTCAACCGCTGCCCCATCGGGCTGGCCTGCGGCGGAGGCGTCTGAAGTGTTGCCCTATCCCGCTGCCGATCCGAGGACTGCTCCCAGTTCCAGCCCTGCATCTTCTGACCCTGACGCTATCGACCTGCCCATTCTGCCCTATCCCGATGAGCCAGTGGAGCCGGGGGGAGTGGGTGACCCGGGCCAGTTTTCAGAGCTGGATGAGGTTTTGGAGGGGGGGGCGATCGCCGTTACCGAGGTCAATATAGCCGGGGCGGATGCGGACCTGGAGCTGCTGGTGCGCGAACTCATTCAGGTCCAGCCAGGGGAGACCGTCACCCGTGAGCAGCTTCAGAGCGATATAGCCATAATTCTGGGAACCGGGTTTTTCACGGATGCGACGGTGCGGCTGACGCCAGGGCTGGATGGAGTGGCCGTGACCTATGGTGTGGAGCCAATGGTGGTGCGATCGCTCCAGCTTGCCGGGGCAGAGGCGCTAACCTCCGAGGTCGCTACCGAAATCTTCGCGCCCCAGATTGGTCGCCCGGTGAGTCCCCAACTTTTGGAGCAGCGGGCGATCGCCATCGACGAGTGGTATCTGGACCAGGGCTACGTGCTGTCTCAGGTGGTGGGGCTGATCCCCGATCCGTCTGGCGTAGTCACCGTCGAAGTGGTGGAGCCTGTCGTGGGGGACATCACCTTTCGCTTCCTGGACGAGAACGGCAGCGGCATCGATGAAGACGGCGAAGCGGTGGAGGGGCGGACGCGGGAAAACTTTATCCTGCGGGAATTGGAGCTACAGCCGGGGGACGTGTTCAACCAGCAGACGGTCACCGAAGATTTGCAGGAGCTGGTGAGCCTGGGGCTGTTTGAGGATGCCGCCGTTGAACTGAGTCTGGACGAGCAGGACTCGCCTCCCACCGTTGACCTGACCTATAGCCTGCAGGAGCGACTGGCGCGATCGTTCCAGGTGAGCGGCGGCGTCAGCACAGAGCTGGGTCTCTTTGGGGCCGTGAATTACCGGGACCAGAACTTTCGCGGCGTGGGTGAACAGCTCCGCTTTGGCACCCAGGTGGGTAGTCGAGGGCTGAACTTTAGCACCGGGTTCACCAGCCCTTATCGGGACAGCAATCCCGATCGCCTCGGCTACAGCGTCAACGCCTTTCGCGGCAGTACCCTGTCCCGCACCTTCAGCGATGAAGTGCCCCTCGACAACGGCGACGATGCTCGCGAGCGGCGGTTGGGGGGCGGCTTCTCCGTCATGCGACCCCTGGGGGAGTGGGACGCAGAATTAGGGCTGAACTACGCCCGCACCAGCATCCGTGACTCCGACGGCGATCTGACCAATACCGACGCGGAGGGCAACCAGCTCACCATCAGCGATTCGGGCATTGACGATCTGGTCACCCTGGGATTCGACGTCACCCAGGACCGGCGGCTCAACCCCCTCAACCCCAGCGGCGGCTCCATTCTCACCCTGGGCACCGACCAGTCCATCCCCGTCGGCAACGGCAGCATCTTCATGAACCGGCTGCGGGCCAACTATGCTCAGTACGTGCCCGTCGGGCTGCTGGGAAGAGGACGGCTCAGCAATCCAGAAGTCTTTGCCTTCAACCTCCAGGGAGGCGCGGTTCTGGGGGAACTGCCGCCCTACGAAGCCTTTGACCTGGGGGGCACCAACTCAATTCGGGGCTATCGCGAAGGGGAGGTGGGCAGCGGTCGCACCTACATCCTGGCCTCGGCGGAGTACCGCTTTCCCATCTTTGGCGGCGTGGGGGGCGTCTTGTTCACCGACTTTGGCTCCGATCTGGGGTCGGGCAGCAGCGTACAGGGCGATCCGGCAGGGGAGCGGGACAAGCCAGGGACGGGATTGGGCTACGGTCTGGGGGTGCGCATCGGCTCACCCATTGGCCTGATTCGGGCGGATTTTGGCTTTAATGACAATGGCGACAGCCGTTTTCACTTTGGCTTTGGCCAGCGATTTTGATTCCAGTAAGTACATAGCCATAAATGAAAGCCAGTGGGGTGCGCCCCACCATAGCTACGTTTACTTATGACCACCTACCTAACGGCCTATGAATGACTTTCCTAGAAGCGATCGCCCCGAAACCAGCCACCCAGATCCGGGCACTACAAGAGCCAGCATTCCCGCCGAGGAGGTTGAGCAGGTGCTGCGGCTAGCGGCCCAGTTCTCTGTGCAGCCGGATACGTCCCCCGTTCCGGTCACGGATCTCATCAGCGCGGCAGAAGCTGCCCGGATTCCGCCAGAGTGCGTGGAGCAGGCGATCGCCCAGGTTTGCCGCACCCAGGCCCGTCGTCAACAAATGCGGCGATTCTGGAAGCGATCGGTACAGACTTTGATGGTAGGGGTGGTGGCGATCGCCGCTGCCTTGGTTACCGAGCACTGGCGGGACCGCACAGCCCCACTATCCAATGCGCCGATAGATGTCCCCGGAGAAAACAATATCGGCACTGCTCCCACCGTGCGCACCATCGACGCCCACAGCGGCTGGCAGGTTTTGGAGTTCGACCAGCCGGTCAGCAGAATTACCCGTATCGCTGGGGCTGGGAGTGTCTATCGCGGTTACCTCGCTCCAGTCGGCGCAGGCAGACATGGGGACGGACATGCCTGGAGATCGAAACCCCGGCACCACCATGGGGATGACGCGAAACCGACTGCCAGTACCCTACAGGTCGAATTGAACGACAAAACCTCCCATCCCGTCGTTGGCCCGATGGCGTTGCCAGCACCCGTTCGCCGACTGCGGATGCGCGTCGATCATGGCGTTCGTCTAAAGGTTTACTTTGATTAGCGACTCCTGGTGTATCCGCAGATGTCGCAGATGAACGCAGATAAAGGCGCGGCACGATCAGAACGCATCCCCATCTGTGTAATCTGCGCAATCTGCGGAAAAAACAAACAGATCCTCAGGCACTTTACTGCCCACGGGACCTTTTGCCACGGTGACGCCGCTATCTGCCAGCTAGAGTGTGCCAGTCAGTTCCCAACCTCCGCCCCTATCTAGATGTCCGACTGGATGATGGGGGTAGGACAGGCAGGAGGCGATCGCACACAAACAAAGTCCCTGCCGTGACGCAGACGGGAATTGCCAGCAGGTTGACGAAGGGAATGCTCACCAGCCCCAGGCAAATGAGTCCAAAGCTGGCGCTAGCGGGCAGGGCGCGCACCACCATGCCCAGCTTCTGCCGAAACTTCAGCCGCCGCCGCTCCATCACCCCGTCAAGGAAGTCCATGCAGGCCAGGGTAGCTGCCACCGTGATGCCGCCAATGGTGCCCACCAGCGTACCCGGCCCGATGACAAAGCTGAGCAGCAGCAGGGGAAGGCCGATGCCCAGGCTGATCACCAGCTTTTTGAGTTCGTAGGCGATCGCCCGCCAGATGTCTCGCGCCAGCCCGACTTCGATGGTGATCACCTGCCCGGTGCGGCTCCGCTCAATCTCTTCTGAGAGCTTGCCGTACCAGGGTGACCCCAGCAGCACGCCAAACTGAAGGAAGATAAACCCCGTAATCAGCAACAGCACCAGGGTCAGCACCAGCCGCACCAGCCCCAGGAAAGCGGCGGCAAACCAGTTGGGCACCTGATCAATCCAGTCCGGAAGGCGCAGGTTAATACGGGGCAGTCGCGAGAACCAGTCGGTGAGCCGGGACCACCCTTGGGAAAACCAGTCCGGCGGGGTGAAATGCCACTGGGGCAGATGCCAGTCGGGCCAGTTGATAGACCAGTGCGGCCAGGGGATTGACCCATTAGGCCAGCGCACGGACCAGTGCGGCAGATGAATTTGCCAGTCAAACCAGCTCACCGGCCAGTGGGGCCAGTTGATTGGCCAGCTTGGTAAGGACAGGGACCAGTCGGGCCAGGATAGCGCCCATTGGGGAGTCGGCACTGCCATCTGGGGCGGATGGGCCACAAACGTCCCCACGTCGGCCACCAGCCAGTCAAGCAGGCGAAACCCCAGCGTCAGCAGTCCCGCATAGACGGTGACGCCCAGGACGAGGTTGATGGCGATGGGGATGAGAATGTATGACCGATAGCGGGGCTGTTTCACAAATAGCCACAGGGCGCGGAACGGGTAGGTGGCTCCGGTAATCAGGCTCCCAGGACCGCGACGGACGGGGCGCTGGGGCGGGCTGTATTTTTCGGGTGGCTGGGGTGGCTCAGGCGTCATGGAGTCTCTAGAGGTTGTGCGATCGCGGGGAAAAGCGTTCCCGATGCGGATCATAGGGGCGATCGCGCCAGTTTCGCAATTCGTGATATTCGGACTTGTCGAGTTGATGTGGAGACAATCTCGCTGGCAAAGGCCAGAATGGATTCAGCATTTTGCCGTTTTGAATCAGGACTCTAGCCGTGGCGCAGGCGATCGCAGCCGAAAAGATTACCCTATATAACCTGGAGCAGCGGTTCGGGCTTCAGGTCGCTGACGATGACGCCTTCTTTCGAGAATGGCAGGAAGACCTACCAGCGCTGGCTGAGGCTGAGAAGCAGCGGCTGACGCGGGTGCGGCAAATTGTGGCCAACCTGGAGCGGCGGTCAGTCCTGGAAAACACCGTGAAGCTGGCGGTGGTGGCACCGCTGCTGGACTTATCGGGGCTATTTTTGCCGCCCTTCTATGTCAGCACAGAAGATACGGTTGAAATCGAGGCCACCGATGGCAGCCTGGTGGTACGGGGCCGCATGGATGTGCTGGTGCTGAATGACCAGATCTGGGTGCTGGTGATTGAGGCGAAGCGGGCGGAATTTTCGCCAAAAGTAGGGATTCCCCAGGTGCTGTCTTACATGCTGGCGACCCCCACGCCCCCACAGCCGCTATATGGCCTGGTGACCAACGGGACGGATTTTGTGTTTGTGAAACTGGTGGCAAAGTCGGCGAGTCAGGAAGTGCCGGTCTATGGGCGATCGCGCCAGTTTGTGCTGGGGCAGGACCACGACTTGGATCGGGTGTTACAGGTTCTCAAGCGGCTGGCAGATGGGGTGCGATCGACCCAACAATCAGCAGAGTAATTTATGGCAGTTTTTTGTTTCTTTCAGCTCCATGGCGATTGGATACAAAATGCTGGCCACGGGCCGGTTTTTAATATGACGTGGAGCAAATGCTCAGCTGTGCCGGCATTTACTCTACCCCTACCTGGTCGACCTCTACTGAATCGGCATAGTCATGAGTATGGAGTGTATCTAGCGTTAGGGGTGCCTCAGTCTGCAGGTCCCTGTGGTGGTGAGACGGGGGAATGGGAATGTCGGCCCCGTCGATGACCGCTCCCAGAAGCTGCACGTCCTCGTCGTCGGGGTCCATAAACTGCTCAGCCACTTCGGCTAACATGCCTTCTTCGGTGTATCCCGGTCGGGTTACCAGCACCATGCCGTCGGTGTAGGGCTCCAGCAGAAGGGCATCATTACAGCGGCTGAGGGCAGGCGTGTCAATCACCACTAGGTCGAAGCGGTGGCGGACGTCGTCCAGCACCTTGCGGAGTTCAGTAGATTCCAGAATGGCGGCGGCCTGTTTTTGCAGGCCGGGGCTGGGCAGGATGTAGAGATTCTCAATCTGGGGCACCAGACGAATGGACTCGTTGGGCTGACCGTAGTACTGCAGTGGTTCCAGGCTGCTCTCCGGGTCAGGGGTGACGTCGAGCTGGTAGGAATGGGAGGGCGATCGCAGGTCGGCTTCAATAATCAGGGTGCGCTTGCCTGCTCGGGCGGAGGCGATCGCCAGGTTATAGGTGCTGAAGGACTTGCCCTCGCGGCTGATGGTGCTGGTCATCAAAACCACTCTGGGGGGCTGACTACCGCCAATGCGACGCAGGGTAGACCGAAAGCGCTCGACCGCTTCTAGGTAGGGTGAATCGAGGTCACGGATGAGGGGAATGGCGTCGGGTTCTGGCGGCTGGGGCAGGTCGGGCAGTAGGCCCAGTACGGGAATTTCCTGCTGGCGCAGGGCGTTTTGCAGGTCAGGTAGGGTATGGATGGTGGCGTCGAGGCTGTCTAGCAGCACGATGAGGCCGCCGCCTACCAGCAGCCCGACAACGCCGCCTGCGATGAGAATGACCAGGGGATTGTTCGCTTCGATGTCGCCCGTGGTGGTTTGGGGCGGTTGGGCGATCGCCAGGCTACCTACGGTTTCCTTCTCAGCCAGGGTAACGTCCTCCAGACGAGCTTGGATCTCGCTGAAAAAAGCGCCTTTCAGCTCGACTTCGCGGGCGAGGCGGGCCTGCTCTAGCTGTTTGTTGGGCAGGGTTTCATAGTCGGCCCGCAGCTCTTGCTCAAGCTGGGTTTGGGCGGCCAGGATCTGCTGCTGGGTTTCGCGCTCGGCCTGCAGACTCACCAGCAGGTTGGCAAGCTGCTGACGGGCCGGGTCCAGATTGCTGTCTTGACGGATGCGCTCCGTGCTCTGCAGGGGGGCAACGACCTCGTTGCCGCCGATTACTTCCCGCACCCGCTGCTGCAGCAGATTTTCAAAGGCTCGCTGCTGGTTCAACAGCTCCACCATCTGGGGATGTTCGGGGCGGAGGCGCTGCTGCAACACGGAGATTTGGGTTTCGTTCTGGTAAATCTGAGTTCTCAGGTTGGCGATGATGGGGTCGGCACTGAGGGCTGATGAGGCGTAGGCTTGATCAGGAGTCAGCCCCAGCCGCTGCTGCAGACTCTGGATTTGCGCGTCTAAGCCGGTGAGCCGCAATCGGATGGCCCGCTGCTCGTTTTGACTGGCGGTGATGGCGCTGACCAGGCTACCGTCGCGGGCGGCCTGGAGCACGGGTCCCTCTTGACGAATGTATGCCTCCAGCCGCTGTTCGGCCTGTCGCAGATCCTGCTCGACCCGGGGCAGCAGTTCGTTGAGGTTTTCGGTGATGCGGGTGAGCTGAATCGCGTTGAACGCCCGGCTCTTTTCTACCATTGCCTCCAGGAGTAGACCATTAATCTGATTGGCCCGGTCGGGGTTGGTGTCCTGATACTCCACGGCGACCTGCAGCACCACTTCGTTGTCAACTTCTACGCTGGTGTTGCGGCGGAGTTTGGCCGGACTGGCACTAATCTCCTGGGCTTCGAGCTGTTGAGATACAAAGTCCAGGACTTCGTCGGACATGAGATTTGCTTCCGTGAGGGCCTGTCCCTGCTGCTGGATGCTGGTGACGGTCGCCGAAAAGGTCAGGGGCGGCTCAACGTAGACCAGGACTCCCTCCGAGACATAGACAGTGGGGGGAGCAGGCTGGAGGGCGGCCACACCGGATAGCCCCAGAACGGTCATGAATCCGGCCAGCCCTGCCCATTTATGGCGCTGGCAGGCGATCAGGTAGCGTTTGAGCAGGGGAGGGGTCATCTTGAGAAAATCGCAATGGGGGTTGGTGGCAGCGGGTCGCAAGGGTAGACATGTTCCTACCCTAGTTCACTATTCCCGTCTTATTCGTCGGAATCACCGGGACGAAATAAGGTCTCAACACTACTGCGGATGGTGTCGAAGAAGAGGACGAACCCCAGCACGTCGCGGAAGGGCTGGGTGAAGGTATTAAGGGCGAAGGTGACACGGGCGATGAGGCTGCGACCAATAACGATGACGTCGTTGTCTTCGAGGACAGGATTTTGGGAAGCATCGCCGAGGAAAGCGTCTTTAGCATCCAGCTCAATTTTGACAGCGCGGCCCGTGGCTGGATCATAGCGAATGAGGGCGATATTTCGCAGGTCGGAGGCAGTCTGGTCGGGGCTGATGACAGTGATGGCATCCAGGAAGCTGCTGCCGCTGGGCAGGGTGAGGTTGCCAATCTGGCTCGCGTAGCTGACGACGCGGACATTCATCGTCGCCTGCCCCAGGGTCGAGCGAGCTACTAGGGCGCGGTCATAGTCCTCGATTTCGGCTGCCGTCAGGGTCGGCACGATGATAACATCGCCATCGGCTAGCCGGGGGGTCGGCAGGGACAGCCCTTGGGCCAGGGGCGAAAATAAATCAACCCTTTCTTCCACTACATCGACGACGGCTCCGGTGCGATCGCGCAATACCCGCCGCACCTGCACCGACTTGAGGTTAGCCAGACGGGTGGTGCCCCCAGCGGTGATCAGCGCCGCTGGAAGATTGGCTAGCTGCAGGGGATAGAGCCCCGGACGCACCACTTCGCCGAGAATGGTGACCTGTACCGGACGCTGCACCACCAGGGTGAGATCCACCGCCGGGTCGACGAAAAAGCGATTGAGCTGGGCCTGGATCAGCTCCTGGGCCTGGTCCAGGGTGACTCCCTGGAGGGGCACAATGCCTGCCAGGGGGACGAGGATATTCCCCTGGAGGTCGAGGGTGGCTTGGAAGTTGGCCTCTGGGAACCCCTGGACGTTGACAAAAATTGAGTCGCCGGGGCCGAGGCGGTAGCGGTCGAATTCGACGCTGGGGGACTCAGCCGAGTCAGGAATAATCGCATCGAGCGGGGATGGGGTGCGATCGCGCAGTCGCTGCTGGGCATCATGAAGCTGTTCGATGGGCGACGCAGGCGGAACCGTGGCGCGGGCGGCCAGCCCTCCCATCAGGCTGCTGGCAAAGGCAGCACTCAGGGAGTAGAGGCTCAGGAGTGACCAGGCTTTGACGGATTGGGGAGTTTGGCAGAAACGGACCATTAGGGTTCAACGGAGTTGGCAACGGGGGTGAAAACTTGCTCGACCAGGCTAGCCTGCACGGTCTGCCCCAGGATGGCAGCCAGAGACCGGGACTGCTCAACATCTCCCAGGGGTTCGATGGGGATGAGCAGGCTGACGGCAACCCACGGCTGGCGCTGGCGATCGCGCCACTGGGTTACCTGGTCGGCGAGAAACCAATCTAGCGTGGAGGGGCTACCTCCTGTGGACCAGGCATACCATTGAACGACGGCAAAGGTTTGGTCGAGATTCCATCCCCGCAGATAGCGGGCGGTGATGGGACTGCTGGAGGAGGATGAATCGGCAGATGCTAGCCCTGGGAATTCAAGGCGGCGATGGCGATCGGTGGTCCAGTCGTAGGTTCCGTTCATGTCCACCCACTCCACCTGGGGCTGGTCGGCGTGGTCGGTCTGGGGCCTCAGAAACAGGTAAACCGGACGCTGGGGAGTGATGCGATCGCTGTCCGTCAATCCCTCAGCATTGGGAACCATTGCCTGGACCGACCACCGATGGCCGCTAATTTCAGTGGTTTGCTGCTCCAGGGTTTGCCAGTCGGGTAGGTCGAGCCCTGTATCCCGCAGTGACCGGATCTGAGCCAGGATAGCAGTTTGGGGAGGCTGTTCCCAGGCCCAGGCTCCGGTGATGTAGTTGGGCAGGATGATGACCGTGGCGATCGCCAACAGAACGACTGGTAGCAGACGCTGCACCACACGCGATTGGCACCACGTAGTGAGGGGGGTGTTGGTAGCTGCCATACTTAACACTCCTGCTCCTGAGAAGGGGACGGTGGCGATGGATGGGACTCGTCGGGAAGCCAGCGATCGATCGCGTTAAGGAGAAGCACCAGGGAGCCAAGCAGCCCGGCAGAGTAGAGGTCGCCGCCCCAGCTTTCATGGAGCCAGTCAAATGCCCCGGTGTTCCCCGTGCCGTGGAAGAGGGTGAGGAAGGTGTTGCGAAGGATATTGGCGCTGACGCTCAGCAGCACGATGCCCGACAGGAAGGTGATGACTTTGGTGCGAGATTGCCAGGCCCCGGTCCAGATCAGCAGCATCAGCCCTACATAGAGGCTGGTAAACAGCATCTTCAGACCGGCGCAGTGGGGAGCGACTTCAACGATGCGATCGTTGACGAAGAGATAGATTTGCTCGACCTGCACGTCTAGCCCTGCCTGGAAAAGGATAAACCCAGCGACGCCTGCAATAAAGCGCTGCAGCGGCAGGGTGTAGGGGGCAATCAAGTAGGGGATTTGGGTAGGGGTGGCTAACCAGACTAGCAGCAGGGGAAAGCCCATCAAGCACAGCCCCGCGCTGCCTTTGAACCAGAGGCACAATCCAGTGAGGACGACCGGCAGGGAGAGGTTGATGGCGTCTGGAACGCCGCTCAGGTAAAGGGCCAAACCGAGAGAGAGAAGGAGTCCGCCCAGGAGAGAACTGCGCAGGGATAGGGAGGGAAGCTGCTGCCAGCGATCGCCCCGTTGCCAGAGCAGGTAGGCAGCAAAAGGCAGCCCGATCACCCCGTGGCTAAAGTACTCATGCTCCAGGCTGATGGACTTGTTCAGCCAGCCGTCGTACCAGTGAACCAGCAGTGGCCCATACAGCACCAGGAGGAGACCCCACAGGGCGATGTCTGGAGCCTGGAGGGAGGGAATTCGTTGGGTGATGGCTGACTTCAGCGGCATTGCCTTATCCTGCAACCAGCGTGTTAGAGGAGGTGGGGTTTGTAGCGGTCGGATCGATATTAGCAGCGGGATTAATGAGATCACGCAGGGTGCTAACAACCCGAAAGATTTGGGCGTCGGTCATCCCTGGATAGAGGGGCAGGGAGAGCACTTCCTGGCAGAGCATTTCGGCCTTGGGAAAATCGCCGCCGACGTAGCCGAGGTGGTGGAAGGCAGGCTGCAGATGGCAGGGAACGGGGTAGTGAATGCCAGTCTGAATGCCCTGGGCGGCCAGTTCGGTTTGGAGCGTGTCGCGGTCGAGCCGACAGCAATCGGTGATGCGGATGACGTACAGGTGATAGACATGCCCGCTGCCGCTTTCGTTGGTCATCGGCATGATGCCGCTATTTCGCAGCGGCTCCAGCCAGGTATCGTAGCGCTGGGCTATGCGATGGCGATCGCGATTCCAGCTCGGCAGATGGGGCAGCTTGGCAGACAGCACGGCGGCCTGGAGGGTATCCAGGCGGCTGTTGGTGCCCAGGTCGGTGTGGTAATACTTGCGAGGTGCGCCGTAGTTGCGGAGGGAGCGGGTCACTCTGGCGATCGTCTCGTCGCCCGTGACCAGGATGCCGCCGTCGCCAAAGCCTCCTAGATTTTTGCTGGGATAGAAGCTGAAGGCAGCAGCGACGCCAATAGACCCGGCGCGCTGGCCTTCTCGCTCAGCCAGGTGGGCCTGGGCAGCGTCCTCGAAAATGATTAGGTCATAGGTGCGGGCCAGGTCGCGGAGGGCGTGGGGAGAAACCATCTGGCCATAGAGGTGAACCGGAATGATGGCGCGGGTGCGGGGGGTGATGGCTTTCTCGACGGCAATCAGGTCGATTAGGGCGGTGTTCGGGTCGCAGTCTACCAGGATGGGGGTGGCTCCGGTACGCAGTACGCCCAGCAGCGTGGCGATGAAGGTGTTGACGGGCAGTATGACCTCGTCTCCGCGCCCAATGCCTGCTGCCTGTAGCCCCAGGGCGATCGCATCCGTACCGCAGCCGACGCCAATGCCAAAGCTAGTTCCACAGGCGCTGGCAAAGGCGTGTTCAAAATCGTGAACGGCTTGCCCCAGGATAAAGTCGCCCCGCTGGATCGTGCTCCAGACGGCCTGCTTGAGTTCGTCTTCGATGGGCCGATTCTGGACGCTTAGATCGACAAAGGGGACGGGTGGGAGGGTCGTGGTCATAATGCTAAGACACCAGGAGTAAAAATGGCGGAAACAGCTTCCGCACATAGGTTCTACGTGATTATTCCTAAGGAAATATGCCAAAGATGCGATGCACCTATCCCTATTTATGGCAGTCCGTCAGTGATCAGTCAGGGAATTATGGTGAATTCTTCGTGAAATTCGGATGTGCGCACGTAGGTTTAGAATTCCCAAGATCCGCAGGAGGAAACACATCAGGGAAACAACTGGGATGAACGGCGGGGGCGATCGCCCAGGCATAAAAAATCCCGATGGCGATCGCCACCGGGAAAGGGGGTTACATATTTTTTCCAAATCAACTGGCTAATCCAGGGCTTTAGTATTCGGGAACGGAGGCGTCGATTTCCCGGCTCCAGGCCTGAATACCGCCTTTGACGTTGGTACCCTCGATACCTGCGGCATCTTTAAGAATGGAGAGGGCACGGGCCGAGCGTCCGCCCATTTTGCAGTGGGCAATTAGGCGATGGCCGTTGACGAGCTGCTTCACCTTCTCGATGCCTTCGCCGCTCTCGATGTCGGGCAAGGGCACCAGCACGGCACCGGGAATTTGGGCGATGTCGTACTCATTGGGGTTGCGCACGTCTACCAGCACAAAGTCGTCTGCGCCGCTGTCGAGCAACTGCTTCAGCTCCTGGACAGACATTTCGGAGATGGCGGACTGCTGAGCATCCTCAGCGGCTTTGGCCTGGGGAATGCCGCAGAACTGCTCGTAGTCAATCAGGGTTTCGATCACGGGGCGCACCGGGTTGGGCCGCAGCTTCAGCTCCCGGAAGTGCATATTTAGGGCATCAAACAGCAGCAGGCGTCCGTTGAGCGTGGTGCCCTGGCCGATGATGATCTTAATGGTTTCGGTGGCCTGGATGGTGCCGATAATGCCGGGGAGGACGCCGAGGACACCCCCTTCGGCGCAGGAGGGCACCAGTCCGGGCGGTGGCGGTTCGGGGTAGAGGTCGCGATAGTTGGGGCCGTCCTGGTAGTTGAAGACGGTGGCCTGCCCTTCGAACCGGAAGATGGAGCCGTAGACGTTGGGCTTGTTGAGCAGCACGCAGGCATCGTTGACCAGATAGCGGGTGGGAAAGTTGTCGGTGCCATCCACCACGACGTCGTAGTCTTTGAGGATTTCCAGGGCGTTTTCGGAACTGATGCGGGTCTCGTAGAGATCAACCTGGCAGAGGGGGTTGATTTCCTGAATGCGATTTTTGGCAGAGTGGATTTTGGGCTTGCCGACCCAGGAGGTGCCGTGGATAATCTGGCGCTGCAGGTTGGAGCGATCGACTATGTCAAAGTCAACGATGCCGATGCGCCCGACGCCAGCGGCAGCGAGGTAGAGCAGCAGAGGGGACCCCAGGCCACCCGTGCCGATGCAGAGCACGCTGGCCGCTTTTAGGCGTTTCTGCCCATCTAGCCCAACCTCCGGCAGAATCAGGTGCCGGGAAAAGCGCTCGTATTCTTCACGGGTTAGCTGGATGTCATCCAGGTTTGGATTCAGCATGGTGGCGTTGGTAAAGCGAGTGAGTCAGAGATTGCCGGAGGGGGCGAGCAAGCGAAACCCTTCCGGTTGAAACCGATGATGTTCATCAAGAGTCCAGCATAGGACATCTTGGGCCGAACCGTTGAGCACGGCAACAATGATATAAGAATACTGGCTCCAGGCCAGAGCGCGATCGCACTCCGACGGCACCGCCGGGTGGTTGGGATGGGAATGGTAGACGCCGATAATGTCCAGTTGGCGATCGCGTCCCCAGCGCTGGGCCATTAGCATTTCTTTGGGATCAATCCAGTAGCGATCGGCTTTGCTGTGGGGCGAGACTTCGGTGGCAGGCGTCAGGTGGCTGAGGGTAGCGGCGGCTTCGGCATTCCAGGCATTAGTGGCTTCCCAGATGGCGACCACGGTTTTCCGGGTGCTGAACTGGGAGGAGCCTATATGACCAGCCACCATCCGACCCAGCAACAGCCCGCAGCACTCCTGGGGATAGGTGCGCTCTGCATGGGCCGCGATCTGCCGGAGGTGATGGGGGTGAATACTCAGAACCACAGGTCATCCATCTGCGTCATCTGCGTCATCTGCGGATTTCTGCGGATTTCTGCGGATTGATAACTCAACGCACCTACCGCTTTCCATAACGGGCACCCAGGTAGAGCTCGCCCACCTTGGGATCATTGAGCAGGTCGGGACCGGGGCCTTCAAAGCGATCGCGCCCCGTATCCAGCACATAGCCCCGATCGGCCAGGGCGAGGGCTCGGCGGGCATTTTGCTCCACCAGCACAATGGCGGTGCCCGCTTCGTGAATGCGTTTGATCTGCTCCAGGGTGCTGTTCACCAGCACGGGGGAGAGGGCGGCAGAGGGTTCGTCCAGCAGCAGCAAATCCGGGTTGAGCATGAGGGCACGCCCCATGGCCAGCATCTGCCGCTCGCCACCGGAGAGGGTGCCCGCCGCCTGTCGTCGCCGCTCGGCCAGGACGGGGAACATCTCGAAAATCTGCTGCTTGAGGGGCTTGAGGGGCGAGGAGTCGATAAATGCGCCCATTTCCAGGTTCTCTTCGACCGTGAGGGACGGGAAGACGTTGGAGATTTGAGGCACGTAACACATCCCTCGCTGCACGATCTGGTTGGGGCGCAGACCGGCAATGCTCTCGCCCTTGAACTGGATGTCGCCTGCGTGGGGTGTCAGCAGGCCGAAGATTGCTTTAGCCAAGGTGGATTTGCCTGCGCCATTGGGGCCGATCACTGCTACCAGTTCCCCAGGATAGACGGTGAAGTTAATGCCCTGGAGGATGTCTAGACCGGGGACATATCCGGCATAAACCTGGCGGACTTGCAGCAGCGGGTCGGCAGTTGTCATCGGTGGGCAGGAACCTACGGCGTTTTTTGCAGGTCGGGACGCTCTTCGGGGACGATCGCCCCCTCCACTGGGCAAACCTGGAGGCAGATGCCGCAGTCAATACAGGTGGCGAAGTCGATCCAGTACCAGTCGGTGCCTTTGGCGTTTTTGCCGGGGCCTTCATGGATGCAGGCGACGGGGCAGGCGTCTACGCAGTCGGCGACGCCTTCACAGGTGTTGGTAATGATGGTATGGGGCACGGCTCTTACTCTAAATTTCTCGACGGCAAGCAAAGGGTGAAGAAACGTTAAGCGTTTCTTCCTCTAGACTAGCAGGTTCGACTTCCCTAAAGCGTTGAGCAGGGCTTCGCCCATGGCTTTGCAACCCAGCAGGTTCATGCCGGGAGACATGATGTCGCCAGTGCGATCGCCCTGATTGAGCACCACTTCCACCGCCGCTTCGATGCGATCGGCGGCCTCCGGTTCATTCAACCCATAGCGCAGCATCATGGCGGCACTGAGCACCTGGGCCATGGGGTTGGCCTTGTCCTGGCCAGCAATGTCGGGGGCGGAGCCGTGGACGGGTTCAAACACGCCGGGACCATCGGCCCCCAGACTGGCGGAGGGCAGCATGCCGATACTGCCAGTGAGCATGGCGGCGGCGTCGGAGAGGATGTCGCCAAAGAGGTTGCCCGTGACGATGGTGTCGAACTGCTTGGGGTAGCGAACAAGCTGCATGGCGGCGTTGTCCACATAG
>JBHJGR010000193.1:0-2842 GCA_050331615.1 Elainellaceae cyanobacterium | reverse complement strand
CCAGCTCCTCCTCGCCCGCGCCCCCTTAGATGCTCTCGTCCCCGGCCCCACCGTCTAGCTCATCGTCGCCCTCTCCGCCCTCCAGCTCATCGTCGCCGTCTTCTCCTTCCAGGACGTCGTCATCGTCGCCGCCGCCTAGCTCATCGTCGCCAGATCCGCCATCTAGAAAATCCTCTCCGTCGTCGCCGTCAATTTCATCGTCCCCCCGACTACCGAAAAGCTGGTCGTCGCCATCGTCCCCTTCGATTTCGTCGTCCCCTGATCCACCGGAAACGCCGTCATTTCCTGATCCGGCAGAAATATCGTCGTCGCCGCCAAAGCCGTTGATGATATCGTCCCGTGATGTGCCGCTGATGCGGTCTGCGAAATTGGTGCCGTTAATGGTTGCCATGACGAAATTCTCCTCAAGCCAGAGATTCTCCTGGCTTCTGGTGGATGAGTGGATAGCCTGCCCATTCTACTCATGCTGTGGGGCGATCGCACCTCATGCGTTTGAGTCCGCCGCTTAGGTGAATTTTAGATTTTGGATTTTGGATTTTGGATTGGGGCTGCTACCTCTCGTTGTGACGGAGGGGAAGGGGGCTGACCTCTTGCGGCGTTTTGTGGGTTGGTCCCCTGGTTGACTGACAAAACTTACGAACCGCTGCCCGGAAGCCCTCACCCTAGCCCTCTCCCGAAGGGAGAGGGAACAGGAGCATTGGTTCGGCTCCCCTCGCCCTCTGGGAGAGGGGTTGGGGGTGAGGGCCAAAAACTTTTGTCAGTCAATCAGGTTGGTCCCATGCTCCTTTAATCTTTCTGGTTGGAAAGACGCGTAAACTTTACTGTATAAACTCCGACCAGAGGGGTAGCCGGGTTGAAGAATGGAATGAAAGCTAGCTATGCCTGGATGTGAGGAGGAAAGATGGGAACGGAGCAGAACCGCCGCAACGGGAGAACGATTTGGCTGGTTGCAGGCTGGCTCGCCGCTGGGGGGCTGCTGGGAGGCGGGTTGGCACCAGCCATCGCCCAGTCTGCCTCTAACTTCGGTACGATCGCCCTGTCTCCCGGTAGCTCACCCGATCCAGTGCGGGGTTATACCCAGGGTTCCATGCCCCTAGCGGCGATCGCCCCCCAGGACCAAAATGGTGCCCTCTGCGTAGGGTTTGCCGAATCTGAGCCGGATCACGTGCTGGTGCTGTCAGAGGCGATCGCCAACCTGACCATTCGCGTCGATAGCCGTGGGGGTGACACTACCCTGCTGGTGCAAGGCCCCAATGCCCGTACCATTCAGTGCGGTGACGATATGGGTAACAATCCAGACGCCAGCATCCGCAGCCAGAACTGGCAGCCAGGGGAATACAAAATCTGGGTGGGAGCCTTCGACGCTGGCGTTCGATATGACTACACCCTGACGATTCAGGGCGCACCGTGAACGTTAACATAAGTAATAATTGGTCTCTTCTGCAAAGCGGGGATAATCCATCGTGCTGTCTACTCTCGTTGCCGACTTCCGCATTATCTTTGAGCGGGACCCTGCCGCCCGCAACTGGCTGGAAGTCCTCATCTGCTATCCGGGGCTCCAGGCCCTCATGTTCCATCGCTTTGCTCACGCGCTGTACACACTCAAAATACCGTTTCTGCCCCGCCTGATTTCCCACGTCTCTCGCTTTCTCACCGGCATTGAAATCCATCCCGGTGCCACCATTGGCCAGGGGGTTTTTATCGACCACGGCATGGGCGTTGTCATTGGCGAAACCACCATCCTGGGCGACTACTGCCTGATCTACCAAGGGGTCACCCTGGGCGGGACGGGCAAAGAAAGCGGCAAACGCCACCCCACTCTGGGCCATAACGTTGTTGTGGGGGCGGGGGCCAAGGTGCTGGGCAATATCGCCATCGGTAATGACGTGCGCATTGGTGCCGGATCGGTGGTGCTGCGGGATGTGCCCTCCGACTGCACCGTGGTTGGCGTACCCGGTCGCATCGTCTACCGGTCGGGGGAGCGGGTCGATCCGCTGGAGCATGGCCGCCTGCCCGACTCAGAAGCTCAGGTAATTCGCGTGCTGGTGGACCGCATCGAGGCGCTGGAGCAGGAGGTTTCATCTCTACGTCAGCAGCAGGCCGACCAGCGGGCTGAAGTCTATGCCATGGCTGTCGCCTCTCAACAGCCCTGTGCCGAGTCCGAAGTCAGTGCCGCTGGACTGCGCAACAGCGATCAGTGCCGCCTCCAGGATAAGACGATCGAGCAGTTCCTGGATGGGTCGGGGATCTAAGGAAGGCTTCCTGCCGACCCCAGTTGAACGGTCGGTAGGGGCAAATGGCCATTTGCCCCTACGTCATCGGGTGGGATCATTTTCAAAAATCTCCTAACTACCCAGACGTAAATCCAAAACCCAAAATCTACACAACTGCGTGAAACAGCAACAGACCTACTACGACCTGCTTAGCATTCATCGGGACGCAACGCTGGACGAGATCAAGCGAGCCTACCGCCGGCTGGCGCGGCGTTACCACCCTGACGTTAATCCGGGCGATCGCACCGCTCTGGAGATGTTCCAGCAGATTGCCCAGGCCTATCAGGTGCTGTCAGACCCAAATGCGCGGGCGCAGTATGACCAGCAAACCTTTGCCGTAGAGAGAGAGGGGGCAGCCGAAGAGGCACCAAGCGCTGAGCCCCCGTCTACCGCCGCTGACTATTACCAGAGGGGAGTGCGGCAGGCGCGGCGCGGGCACTTCCGGGAGGCGATCGCCGCCTACACCCAGGCCATCCAGCTCAATCCCGCCTTTGCCGATGCCTTTAATCAGCGGGGGTTTGTCCATTCAAAGCTGCACGATTACTCCGCCGCCTTTGCCGACTTTGGCC
>JBHJGR010000192.1:0-3704 GCA_050331615.1 Elainellaceae cyanobacterium | reverse complement strand
GGGGTGAGGGGCGATCGCTCCAGCACCTCTACACCCCGATCGCGCAGCCATGCCTGCCGGGTAGAATTTGCGCCCACTTCCGTAAACACCAGAGTCGGAGCCACATCAGTCTGCCAAAGCTGGGCTTCGTCAGGCACCTCTAGCCGTCGACTCATTACTACTCGTAAAGGGTTGCGATCGCTCACGCCGTGGGTCGTCAGCAGCGGATTATCTTGCCGCACTGTGGTCCCGCCAATGACTACGGCATCAGATGCCGCCCGCAGGCGATGCACTTCCGACCGGGCTGCCGTCCCCGTTACCCAAGCGCTATGACCGCTAGTGGCGGCGATCTTGCCATCTAGAGTCATGGCGTATTTCAAGATACCAAACGGCTGCTGATGCTGGATGCGGTAACAAAATGCCTCATTGAGCCGCCGACAAGCAGCTTCCTCCACCCCCACCAGCACCTCTATCCCAGCCTGCCGTAGCTTTTCTAGACCGCTCCCTGCCACCTGAGGATTAGGATCAACCATCCCCGCCACGACCTTGGTCACTCCAGCCTCAATCAGGGCATCGGCACAGGGCGGCGTCCGGCCATAGTGACTGCAGGGCTCCAGATTGACATAAACCGTTGCTCCCTGTGCCTGTTCCCCCGCTGCCCGCAGGGCAAACACTTCCGCATGGGGATTGCCTGCGCCGGGGTGGAAGCCTTCACCAATGACCTGACCGTCTTTGGCAATCACCGCTCCCACCATTGGATTGGGGGCGGTCTGCCCCAGGGCTTTCTGGGCCAGATCCAGGCAGCGCCGCATCATGGCGCGGTCAAACTCATCCCCCAACAACGCTCATCTCCTGACTCACCTGCTGCCTGATCTGCTCAATGCGCTGATGGAGGCCATCCACATTTAGGCGGTAGCTGAGGGGATGGGCAATCAGCCGGGCGGTGCTGTGGTAGAGCTGGGCAATTTCCACCAGGTTGTTTTCCTGGAGCGTTCGCCCCGTAGCCACCAGATCCACGATCGCCTCGGACATACCCGTAATCGGCCCCAGCTCCACCGAGCCATAGAGGGGCACAATTTCCACGGGAATATCCAGCCTTTGAAAATACTCCCGGGCGCAGCGCACAAACTTGGAAGCCACCCGGCAGTGGGGCGGCAAATCCAGCACCGAGCGGTAGGGGCTGGCCTGCTTCACCGCCACCGACATGCGGCACTGACCAAACTTCAGGTCCACCAGTTGGGCCACCTGGGGCTGCTTCTCCCGCAGCACGTCATAGCCCACGATGCCCAGCTGGGCCTGGCCGTATTCCACGTAGACCGGGACGTCATAGTTGCGCACCAGCAGCACCCGCGCCGTGCGGGTCGGCTCCCAAATTTCGAGCTGGCGATTGGACTCGTCCAGAATGGCGCTGAAGTCCAGCCCCAGGTCTTGCAAAAGGCGAATGCTGTCTTTGAGCAGGGCACCCTTGGGCAGTGCGATGGTTAGCATGGGGCAAGCCGTTCCATAGAGGCGTGAGTAAGGTTTAGCATTTTCGATAATACCAGGTGCTATTCAATAGGCTGATTTCTGACGGGTGGAGCAGCGAGGTTCTGACTGTGGGGGGAATCGGTGTGAAGGGATCGTCCGTTAGTCTACACACAACCAAGAACGTAAATTATTAACGAGGCTATTTGCTATGGCTGACCTACAAGACACCATCCGTTCTGCCAAGGAAACGATCACCGATCCCCTTCCTTCTCCTGATCCCATGCAGGCAAAGTCCAGCGCGAAGGAGATGAAGGACCGCCTGGACTGGGGCGAGCCAGCCCTGACGATTCTGGACGTGCGTTCCAAGGAGCAGTTTGACCAGGAGCGCATCATGGGAGCCGTAAATGTTGAAATGCATGAGCTGCTGTCTCAGGTGCGGGACGTGCATGGCATCGAGCCCAACCGGGATATCTACATCTATGGCGAAAACTCGGAGCAGGTGTCTGATGCCGCTAAGCAGCTGCGGGGCATTGGCTACATGCGCGTAGCCGAGATCGAGGGCGGCCTGCCTGCCTGGAAAGCCTGCGGTGGCTCCATCGAAGGTCTGGCAACCAAAGAGGAGTACAGCGGCACCCGGCTGACGTTTACGAGCGACAATCAGTCGACGAAGTAACTCTACAAAACCTGTTAAGTGTGGGGATGGGCGAATCGCCCATCCCCATCTTTCAGTGAAAAGCGTTTCAGAATTTGCGGGCAACCCCCGAATTTGTGGGCAAACCCCCTGGGGGGCAAATGGCCATTTGCCCCTACCGTGGGCATCCACAAAATCATGCAGACGTAGGGCGTAGGGTGGGCAATGCCCACCAGCATGACGTAGGGCAATGCCCCCCAGGCAAAAGTTTGACCCAATCGCCCAATGCCCTACCTCAGGCTTGTCAGACTACTGCTCAGACCGCTACGGTTGAGATGGAGCCGATTCGAATAGCGTGATATCAACCAGCGGAGTGGCGTTGTATTCCTGCTCCTCCAGTCGAGCACGAATGGCTTGGGAGAGGCGATCGCGCACCGCTTCATCCGACGCCGTCACCCCCGCCTGCTTCTGGGCATATACCGTCACCAGCAGAGTGTTTTGCCCAGACACATCCGGTTCCGTAAAGCGGGCATCTACCTGCACGGGATGGGCGAAGGGATCATCCTGCACTGCCGCCTGAACCGTGGCAGTGGCGCTTTGCGCCAGGCTGGATCGCTGGAGAAACGGCGGCTCGCTGAACTGCCAGACCAGCAGTCCTGCCAGGACCGCCACCGTCACCGTGACAACAATGGGGAGAATGCCCCGCTTGCCCCGCTTGTATCTTGCGCCCCGTGCGGTTAGCCCTCGCCAGCGAAAGATGAGCGTCGCTGATAGGTTAATGCCCGCCAGCTGCAGCAGCAGCAAAAACAGACTGCTGAGAATCATATCCGTGCGGCCCATGGCGATCGCCATGCCCAACAGCCCCGCCGGAGGTGCCAGGGAGGCCGCCACCAGTACGCCGACTGCGGCACCCGACACCAGGCTACTGCGCTGGGACTGAACCAGGTGAATCGCTCCCGCCGCCCCCGCCGCCAGCGGCAGCAGCACCGCCGCCCCCGAAATTTGCGCCGTGGCCAGCATGAGCTGGGTGACGAGACGCTGCTGGAGAACGAAGCTCAGCAGCGCCGCCACGGCAACGGTGACGCAAATCGCCGTAAAGTACCGCAGCAGCGTCCGCCAGAGCAGCAGGCGATCGCCCCGCGCCGTGGCAATGGCCACATTCATCGCCGGACCCGCAAAGGGGGCAATCAGCATGGCCGCCACCAGCAAATAGTTGGTGTTGGTGTATAGACCAATCCAGACGACCACTCCCCCGACTGCTGCGTAGCTAAGAAAGCCCCACCAGGAGCCAATACTTTGTAGCCCCGCCAGAAATACCTCAATGGGGCTGCGCTGCCGCACATCCGTCACCTGGTCAGGAGCCTCCGAGGGGGGCGGACGCAGGGCCATCATCCCCTCAGGAAACAGGTTGACGTGCAGGTTCTCAATCACCTCCAGATCCGACAGGAACCCCTCAACCCGGCTGTTAGTAATGTGAACCAGGACGATATCGACGCGATCGCCCTCGCTCACGGCCTCTAGCTGCGCCAGGTTGACTCCCTTATAGGTTTTGGCCACGTCAATGACGCGATCGCCCTCCCCTTTGGGCACCTGAATCCAGAGTTGACGCATGGTGGTATCCTACCTC
>JBHJGR010000191.1:0-18792 GCA_050331615.1 Elainellaceae cyanobacterium | reverse complement strand
TAGGTGGATAGGAGAAGGGAGCGATCGCCAGGGCTGGATGTTTGCATGCGCTGGCGTAGCTCAAGCGTTGAGGGAGCGATTAGAGTAGGGGCGATCGCAGTCTCCAGGATAGCCGCCAGCAAAGGCGGTTCCTGTCCTGCTGGCCACTGCCGCCGAAATACAGTCCAGTCAAAGGGTAACACCCCAAGTTGAGTCACATTCTGACCCAGGGTTTGCGCCAGTACCTGTAGGCCCTGGTGGGGGGCGATCGCCTGAATTCCCTGAGCCTGCAAACGAGCCTGGCTGCGGCTGTCCAGGGTAGCCCCCATACCCGACTCGCTCCAGACGCCCCAGTTGAGGCTGAGGGCAGGCAATCCCAGGCTGTGACGGTAGTGGGCAAGGCCATCCATAAACGCATTTGCTACCGCGTAATTTCCCTGTCCTGGGGAACCCAAAAGTGCCGCCGCGGAAGAAAACAGGACAAAGAAGTCGAGTGGTTGACCCTGAGTAAGGTGATGTAAATTCCAGGCTCCCTGAACCTTGGCCGCCATCACCCGCGTAAATCGTTCCCAGGTTTGCTGGAGTAAAATACCATCGTCTAGCACGCCCGCCGCATGAATCACGCCGCGCAAAGGCGGTAAGGTTGCTTCAATAGCCTCTAAGACCCACTGGACATCTGCCTCAGAGGCGCTATCCGACTGGAAGAAAGACACCTTGGTCCCAGCCTTCTCCAGTTGGGCGATCGCTTCCTGCGCCTGCGGAGAGGGGTGTCGCCGTCCGGTCAGCACCAGAGACTTTGCTCCTTGTTCCACTAACCAATGGGCGACCTTTGATCCCAATGCCCCCAGTCCTCCCGTAATCAAGTAAGTAGCATCGGGCTGAATAGGCAGAGTCTGGGAATTTCTTGTTCCCTGGGAGGATACTTCTGAGGACGACAAGGTCAAAGGCATCAGCTGCGCCACGTATCGCTGCCCTTCACGGAACGCCAGATGATCCTCTCCGCCAGGGTGTTGGATTTCAGCAAAGACGGCTTCAATAGCCTCGCAAGTAGTGGCTTTTGCTGGCGGCAGGTCGATCAAGCCGCCCCACAGTTCCCGGTGTTCTAGGGCAATGACGCGCCCCAAGCCCCATACCGCTGATTGAAGGACGGCGGGAGGTGTTTGTGCGATCGCCATCGCCCCTTGAGTCATCAGCCACAGCCGGGGTAGTGAATCACCTTGCTTTTCGAAGTGACCAACCAAAGCCTGCAATAGATGCAGCACACTCGCAATTCCCAATACCTGGGACTGCTCCAAGGTAGCTGGAAGCAGGTCATCCAGGGCTGGAGCCTGCAAATTCCAAAGGTGAAGGATGCCCTGGAGGGAGCGATCGCCCCTATGGACAATCTCCGAAAGCAGGCGATCAAAGTCACTCCGCCGACCAGGATCGATGCTCCAAACCGTTTCCTGCCGCCGCTCAAATTCTACCCCTGGGTAAACCAACAGGCTGGTCTGACCCTGGGCCTGCAGCCGCTGGGCAAGGGCTTCACCAATACCATCAGCATCCGCAAAGATGAGCCAGCACCCGGATGGCTGGGAGCCATTGGTGTCCATTGCTTGCGGATGGGGTTTGAGATGCCACTGGATCTCGTACAGCCAATCTTTGATAGGATCTTCAGGCGTTGCTGGCTCAGTGAGGCTGGGCGATCGCCCCTGAGTCTGACTAATGAGCTGCAAAAGCTTGGGCAACAGCTTGAGTTCGTCTGAAGAAAGGTTGCCCGTTGCAGTCAGAGCTTGGGTTAGCTGGGCGATCGCTTGAGCATCAGGAGCGATTTGAAGTGCAGCGGAGGCAGAGGCTTTGCCACTTCCCAAACCTATTTCAGGTACTTCGGGAATGTCCACCCAGTAGCGCTGCCGCTGGAAAGGATAGGTGGGTAAAGGCAGGCGATGCCGGAGGTAGCCCCGATCAAAGCCTGCCCAATCTACACGCACTCCAACACTATAAGTGATTGCCAAAGACTGAAGCATCACTTGCCAGTCGGGCTGTTGTGGATGCAGACTTGGCAACCCAGCCGCTGCCCCTTCCGGTAAGCAGTAGCGCCCCATTCCCAACAAAATTGGTTTAGGACCAATTTCCACCAGCAGCCCATAGCCTTGCTGGTGCAGCGTCGCCATGCTTTGGGCAAACTGTACGGGCTGGCGAATATGGCGGCACCAGTACTCAGGCATTGCGATCGCCTCCGTCGCCATCTCCCCCGTTAAATTTGAAATCAGCTTAAGACGCGGTGCCGCAAAGGAAACGCCTGCCGCAACTTGCTCAAACTCGGCCAGCATCGGCTCCATCAAAGGCGAATGAAAGGCATGGGAGACTTTGAGTTGCCTGGTTTTGATTCCCTTCTGGCTAAAGATATCAACGACTGCCTGAATTGCCCCTTGCTCCCCAGAAATTACCGTATTTTGGGGGCCATTGATGGCGGCGATCGCCACCTGCTCAGCATGGGGCTGAATCACCTCTTGCACCTGCTCCTGGCCAGCCAGCACCGCCACCATAGCCCCGTTTAGCGGCAGTGCCTGCATCAACCGTGCCCGTGCCGCAATCAGCCGTAAACCATCCTTCAGGCTGAATACTCCCGCCACGCACGCTGCCGCATACTCCCCGACACTGTGCCCCATGACCAGACCGGGCTCAACTCCCCAGGACTGCCACAGTTTGGCCAGGGCTACCTCTAAGGCAAAGAGAGCGGGTTGAGTGTAGGCCGTATTGTCCAGGAGAGACAGATTTTCTGGTGCTGTTTCTGCTTCTTTGGGGTATAAAACCTCTAGCAAAGGTTGGTCAAGGTAAGCCTGTAGGATGCGATCGCAGCGGTCTATAATCTCCCGGAAAACTGGCTGCGTCTCGTACAGTTGTCGTCCCATTTGAACATACTGCGACCCCTGCCCCGTAAAAAGAAAAGCCACCTTGGGACGCTTGCGGCTGGTGATCGTGCCGCTCACCCAGCCATCGGACGAGTTTCTTTCCTGAAAGGCATTTAAGCGCTCCTGGAGCTGAGGGACAGATTGAGCTACCACTGCCAGTCGATGATCAAAGTGCGATCGCCCCGCATTTGTCGTAAAACAAACATCGGCTAGCGTCACCTCTGGATGAGCCGCAAAGAAGTCCTGATAGGCAGCGACCAAATCCCGGAGAGCAGGTTCACTCTTGGCCGAAAGGGTGAGGAGGTGGTAAGGCCGTTCCATGCCATCAGCCGGGGACGCAGGTTGGGCGGTTAGCTTCCTGGAAGTGGCAGGGGTTTCCTCCATAACTAGGTGACAGTTGGTGCCACCAAAGCCAAAGGCGCTGATGCCTGCCAGGCGGCTACCGGTAACACTCCAGGGCTGGCGTTCAGTGGGGATAGCAAAAGTCGTGCCATCAAGAGAAATGTAAGGATTGAGCTGCTGTAGATGCAGATGGGGCGGAATTTCCTGATGCTGCAAGGCCAGCACCACCTTGATCACGCTGGCAATTCCTGAGGCGGCCTCCAGATGACCGATATTGGTCTTAACCGAGCCGAGCCAGCAGGGGAGATTGCACGGGCGATCGCCCATCAACACCGCTTTCAAAGACTTGAACTCGATGGGATCTCCCAAAGAAGTCCCGGTACCGTGGGCCTCAACGTAGCTGATCTGGTCAGGCGTCACGCCAGCGTTTCCTAACGCACCGCGGATGACGGTCTGCTGTGATGGGCCATTGGGAGCCGTTAGACCATTGCTCGTACCATCCTGGTTAACGGCACTGCCGCGAATGACGCCCTGAATGCGATCGCCATCCCGAACCGCATCCTGAATGCGCTTCAGCACAATGACGCCGCACCCTTCGCCCCGTACATAGCCGTCGGCACGGGCATCAAAGGTTTTACAGCGACCATCTGCTGCCATCATGTGGGCGTGGGAGTAGGTGATAAACGGTTCCGGCGACAGCATCAAACTGACGCCGCCCACCAGACAAAGGTTTGATTCCCCGGTTTGGAGGCTACGGCAGGCAAAGTGGACTGCTACCAGGGACGAAGAACAGGCCGTTTCTACAACGACGCTGGGGCCTCGCAAATTCAGCAAATAGGAGAGGCGATTCGCCGTGATAGATAAGGTATTTCCCGTGCCATCATAGGCACTGACTCGGCTCAAATCCCGGTTCAGCAGACGACAGTAGTCATAGTTGCCAATGCCCATGAACACACCGGATTGGCTGCCGCTGAGGGCATCGGGGGCGATCCCGGCGTTCTCGATCGCCTCCCAGGCCACTTCCAAAGCCAGCCGCTGCTGCGGGTCCATGCGCTCCACTTCACGGGGAGAAATACCGAAAAAAGCGGCATCAAAGCCATCGACCTGGTCCAGAAACCCACCCCAGCGGGTACTCATTTTCCCCGGTTTGCCAGGGTCTGGGTCATAGAACTGGTCGAGGCTCCAGCGATTGGCAGGAACTTCGGCGATTGCATCCTTACCCTGACATAATAGTTGCCAGAAAGCCTCAGGATTCTTTGCACCGGGAAAGCGGCAGCCAATACCAATAATCGCAATGGGCTCCACGACCAGACCTCTTTCTTCAAAAGTTTTCGCAGACCGTTCGGTCATCAGGCAATCGACTTGGAGAACTGCTCAAAAGCTTGGGTGTTTGCTGCGATCGCCTTGTCAATCGAGCCGCCAGCAACCATTACGCGCACCTCCCGATTCACTGGCCAGAGGTAATCCATTGGTTCAAAATGGCGGCGCAGCTCAGACAGCAGACGCTGATGGTAGGCGAGGTTCTGGTGAAAGCCATCATGCTCCTGGCATACACACTGCCGCAGCCAGTGCAGCGAATCGGTGCTGGACATTTCAAACACCGGGGACTGAAGCAAGCGGTAAAGTGGCAGTAAGAAATCGGCGTCATTGCGGAAAGTCGCCGGAAGTCCACCGGAAAGACTGCGCAGCCCCACTTGCTGGGCTCGGTAGATGGTTAGGTTCGCCACCAATTTTTCATAGGCGGACGGTTTAGCAAAGTCCTTGTACAAGTCCTGAGCAATGAGCTGGGAAGTTGTCGTATGAAAGGCTTCATCCATCAAGTGGTTAAAGGAAACCGCTGTGGGTGCGGGAATAAACTCCCCTTTCTTTTCCAGCTCCCGGTAGTACTGCACATAGCGGTACTCGTAATTCTTCAGCAGCATGTTAGCCATAAAGCGCGTTACGAAAAACACGCAGGAAATGAACGGAGAACTGCCGCAGGTGAGGGTGAACAGCTGCAGGAGCGATCGCGGCGCAATTTGTCCCAGCAGACCTGTGGTTTGGGCAGGAATGGCTTCGCCTTTCTGATCCAGAGTACGCAAATAGCCGGAGTAAAACTGCGTCTGTTCCTTAAGAAATAGTTGATGGGTGAGGAAGCGAAATGCTGAATTTTGGAAAGTTGACTGGGAAAGGCTTTTGCGGCTAAACGGGACGGGCGATCGCGACGCCTGCCCTGTCGCTTTGATTGAATTTTTCGTGAGATTCTTCTGGTTGGATTTCGGCGATCGCGGCTGACCAGCACCGCCCCGGACGGATTTGCCCTGAATCGACGTATTAAATCCGCTTTGCCCCAGCAAGGCTTTCTTTATCCGATAGCCGATATTGTGAAAGGCATGGATATGGTGCCGCTCCTGGGCCGTTTCCAGGTCTAACTCCTCACAGAGGACATCATATCCGCCCATGGCTGCAAAGACCCCCGCCGTTACCTGATTGTAGAGAACCGCATTGGCCTCAGTGGCAGCAGTTTGATTGTACTGAGTTGCCCAATACAGGTGGTTCAGGGCCTGACGCTGGGACTGAGTTGCTTCTGCATAAAGGGGTGTTCCGTAGAGCAACGATAGTTCGGGTTCACTCCACCAATGATGGCGATCGCGCTCGTAGTCAAAGGCTTGGTCCAGCTCCTGAATCTTCTCCGTGAAGTCAGACTCCGTGTTACGCCGATAATTGATTTCGGTAATCTTGATATGTTTCTTGCTTGCACGGCTTTGAAAATCCGGCGAGGAATCTGACCCGCATTCCTCTGAGCCTGAGGACTGAGCAGAAACAGGATGCTGATCGGTGACGGCTTTAACGGTATCGAACATAATGCGGTCCTATTTGAGTTCTTCAGACAGGTGATGAGCAAAAGACTCCACGGTGGGATAGTCGTATAACAAAGTTGGGTCCAGGTTTCGGCCTAGCCAATCCTCCAGATCTCCCGTCATTCCAACCGCAACAGCAGAATCCAAGCCATAGCAATCAAAAGGAACGGTCGGATCAATTTCGTCAGGATCAACTTCAAGCACCTCAGCCAGGTAGCTAACGATCCAGGTCTGAATCTCCGCAGAATCAAGCAATTTTCCACATGCCGTTGTTTCCGGGCTAGTCTGGGCTCTCATAGGTTTTCCTACAGCTAGGTCAATCGTTAAAGGAGGCGATTCTTGCTTGTAAATATCAGAGTGTAGCTGAAAGAATACGATTTCTGACGCATCAGCAAGCTCAACATAGGGAAACAGCCCCTCTTTTCTCAAGGGCGTAGAAACTCTGACCTCAGGGGCGATCGCCTGTAACAAGATTCTTGAGCCAGCTTACACCGAAGCTCGGTAGTTCCACAATGAATAATATTTCGATCAGGTTAACTATTCTTTCGATCAGGGATTGGTTGAACGGGTTGGTTGATGGACATAGCCTAGCGCCCATTAAATAGTTATCCACTTTACAATTGCCCCTTTCTCTATCGCTGGATAGATGTAAAACCGCTGTTTTATTTCCTTAGACAAATAGCGCTGATAAGTAGCTACAGGAAAACGGTAAGTGGCACTTCTTGACTTCTAATGTTTCGCATCAGAGGATTTATAAAGTTTGTGAAGTTTTTGTAAAGCGTAACAATCAGAACGTTATTTTGCCCTGGCTTGATGTTAATTGGTTAATGGAAGTCGATAAATTTGTTGATTTAGTATAATTGCTGGGTCGTCACCCACCGTTGCCAAAGCTGGTGACCTGCGGATTTCTGCTTATGAATGAGCGTCAGAGTCGCCTGTTAGGATCGCGTTGACCATCATTGGCACGCCTGACTTAGTTTTGAGCCATCTAGATAATGGTTTCACGATAGGTGAATACCTTCTTTGACCGCCAACCGCTCTATGGAAGTGATCGCTACTTGTCTATTCCCCACGACCGGGCAGGAGACTTTTGGATCGATAGTCTGGTCTGACGAATTAGGCAACTAAGGGAATTTTACTCATCGCATTGATCAGGGAGAATCAGTATGACTGCTTGCTTCACCCGTCCCACCCCGATTGAACAGAATTTTTTAACGCTGGTAGACCTGCTCCAGGGTCGAGCCAAGGATCAGCCCGATCACCTTGCCTATACCTTCCTTCAGGATGGTGAGACAGAAACAGGGCAGCTCACTTACCGTGATTTAGATCAGCAGGCGAGGGGGATCGCCACCCAGCTCCAGAGCTTGAATGCTGCGAGTTCTCGCGTTTTGCTTATCTATCCCCCCGGATTAGAGTTTATCGCGGCGTTCTTTGGGTGTTTATATGCCGGAGCGATCGCCGTTCCTGCCTATCCCCCCCGACGCAACCAAAACATGTCCCGGCTGCGGGCCATTCTGACGTCCTCCCAGGCGACGCTGGCGCTCACGACAGCAACCGTGATGGCCACCATTGAAGAACGCTTTGAGGAAGAGACCGACTTTGCCCAGCTACAGTGGCTGGCAACCGACGCGGTGGATCCCGCTCTAGCAGCAACCTGGCAGCTTCCTGGCGTTGGGCCTGATTCGCTGGCATTTCTCCAGTACACCTCTGGGTCCACGGGAACGCCCAAGGGGGTGATGGTGAGTCACCGTAACGTGTTGCACAACTCGGCCCTGATTCACCACTGCTTTGCGGACACCCCCGACAGCCGCGGAGTGAGTTGGCTACCGCCTTACCATGATATGGGGCTGATTGGCGGCATCCTCCAACCGCTCTATGTGGGGGCACCGATGGCTTTGATGCCGCCCCTGGCGTTTCTACAAAAGCCCCTGCGCTGGCTCCAGGCCATCTCAAAATTTCGTGCCACTACGAGCGGTGGCCCCAACTTCGCCTTTGACCTGTGTGCTCAAAAAGTGAAGCCCGAACAGCTTGAGCAGCTCGATTTGAGTAGCTGGCAGGTGGCCTTTACGGGGGCTGAGCCGATTCGCTCCACCACCTTAGAGCGATTCGCTGAAACTTTCAAAGCCTGTGGCTTTCGCGAATCGGCCTTCCTCACCTGCTACGGCATGGCCGAAACGACGCTCATCGTGTCTGGTGGCGTACGAGCCGTGGCACCCATTATCCATGCGGTGGATGCGGCAGCCCTGGAGCGAAATCAGATTCAGGTGGGGCAGAGCGATCGCCCCGGAACTCGCACTTCTGAAACTCGAACCATCGTGGGATGCGGTCGCAATCTACCAGAATCACAGATCATCATTGTCGATCCTGAAAGCCTCACCCCCTGCCCCGCCACTCAAGTGGGTGAGGTATGGGTAGCGGGGGCGAGCGTTGCCCAGGGTTACTGGAATCAGCCCGAGCAGACCCAGGCAACCTTTCATGCCTATCTGTCCGACACGGAGGAAGGTCCCTTTCTGCGCACCGGAGATCTGGGATTTTTGCTAGACGGGGAGCTATTTATTACCGGGCGGCTCAAGGATTTGATGATTATTCGGGGACAAAATCACTATCCCCAGGACATTGAATTAACCGTCGAACAAAGCCATCCTGCCCTCCGAGCCGGTTCTGGTGCTGCCTTTACCGTGGAGATCAAAGGGGAAGAGAGGCTAGTGATTGTTCAGGAGGTCGAGCGCAGCTATTTGCGCAAGCTCAATGTAAAAGAGGCCGTTAGCAGCATCCGTCAGGCGATCGCCGCCCAGCATAGCCTCCAGGTATACGCCACCGTGCTGGTCAAAACGGGCAGCATCCCTAAAACCTCCAGCGGCAAAATTCAGCGCTATGCCTGCCAATCTCAGTTTTTGAACGGCATGCTGAACGTGGTGGAAGACTGGAGCGAAAACCCCCAGGGCAAAGTTAAGTTTCAGAACCTCAGGGCCGAAGTCGAGTCCCTGCTGCAAGAGCTGAGCTGCAAGAACTAGGCTCCGCGTCGGCTGACGAAATTGATAAAGAATAGTCCTGTCTCATTTTGGAGGAAGGGTGCCAATGAAAGAGTCGGCAGTCAAGAAAATTCTCGTAATTGAAGATCAGGATTCAGTGCGCAGCCTGTTTCTAGATGGGCTGCAATGCCGCGGCTTTGAGGTAGTCGGCGCTGCGAATGGTCGAGCCGGCATTCAGGTGGCACAGGATTACTTGCCGGACCTGATCACCTGTGGACTGGCTATGGCCGAACTGGATGGCTTTGCTGTCTTGAAAATATTGCGGGAAAGCCCAGCCACGGCAATTATTCCTCTGATCTTTGTTACCGTCAAAATGACCCGGTCAGACTTACACAAAGCCATGGAGCTGGGGGCCAGTGGCTACCTGACCAAACCCTGCACGATTGAAGAACTCATGGGCACCATTACCGCCCAGCTAGAAAGGCAGTCTCTTCTCTATCAGCACTGTACTCACGAGAGGCGATCGCCCATGAAACCTGCTCTCCTCCCACCGACCTGCCTACCGTCACCCCCATCTCAACCCATTGATTCCTACGGCCCGCCTCTGAGCGAAGTCTTTCGTTTCATCACCACCAACTATCACCGCCCTATTGCCTTGAGCGATGTGGCTCAGGCAGTTGGCTACTCCCCGGCCTACTTGACTCACCTAATGGGACAGCAGACTGGCCAGACCATCCGACAGTGGATTATTCAGCATCGCATGGCTGCGGCCTGCTTCCTGCTCCTGGAGACCGAGCAGACCGTTGAGCAGATTGCCAGTCAGGTCGGCTACCACCATACGGTTCACTTTTTTCGACAGTTCCGCCGTCTTTATGGAAAAACGCCGCAGACTTGGCGAAAAGAGAATAACTTTGTTTATCTAAGTAGTTAAGCAAAATTATTTCCTTGGAGGTATGCGCCTCCGCTGGATGCACGCCCCCCCATACGATGTAATCAATTCTGCTTGAGCACTATCTACCGTGAAACCTGGCTTTGTTTCCGACCACAAATTACTAGCAAAACCTGCTTCTCGATGGCTGACTATCGGGGGCATCACTGCCGCACTGACGGTGAGCGGCATCGCCTTTTACACGGTCTACCGCTTCCGCCGTAGCCCCGTTACTGCCGATTCGGTTCCCGCTCAAGTCGAGCGATCGACCGTTTCTGCCTTGGGGTACTTGCAGCCGGACGGTGAGGTGATTAACCTGTCGGCCCCCATTTTTCCCAATGGCGTGGGTAGTCGGGTTTCTCAAATTTTGGTACAGGAAGGTGATTGGGTGGAGGCGGGGGAGGCGATCGCCATCCTGGACAACTTTGAAAGCCTCCAGGCAGCGGTGGCACAGGCAGAAAGAAGGGTTGAGGTGGCGCAAGCAAACCTGGCGCAAGTACAGGCTGGGGCTAAAACGGGTGAACTGGAGGCGCAAAATGCTACCATTGCTCGCCTCAAAGCTGATTTACAGGGGCAGCTAGAGGTCCAGGACCGGATGTTAACTCGGCTCCAGGCCGAACTGGAGTATGGTCAAGCGGAGTTTGCCCGCTATCAGAGCCTGTTTCAAGAAGGTGCAATTACCGCGTCCCAGTTGGACAGCAAGCGATTGGCGATGATTACGGCTCAGGAGCAGTGGGACGAGGCGCAAAAGCAGCGTAGCCGTATTGAGGTTACTTTTCACGAGCGAATTAACGCGGCACGGGCCACTTTGGACCAAATGGCGGAGGTTCGCCCTACGGATATCCGAGCGGCTGAAGCCGAGGTACAGCGGGCGATCGCCGACGTCACCAAAGCCAAGGCTGACTTAAACCTGGCAACCATCCGTGCGCCGCTGGCAGGTCAAATCCTGCAAATTCATGCCCGTCCCGGTGAAGTGGTGGGCGATCGCGGCATTGCGGCCCTGGGTCAGACGCGGCAGATGAACGTCGTTGCGGAGGTCTACGAGCTGGACGTGGGTCGGGTGCGGGTGGGACAGACGGCCACCATCGCCAGTGATGCTTTTTCTGAAACCCTGCAAGGTGAAGTACTTCAGGTCGGCTTTCAGGTCAACTCTCAAAATGTTTTAAGCACGGACCCCGTAACTGATGTCGATCAAAGAGTGGTCGAGGTCAAAATTCGGCTCAATCCCGCCGATAGTCAGCGGGTTGCTGCTTTGACAAATTTGCAGGTAACCGTCGTCATTGATTTACACTCTTAGCCGAATTCACTATGCGATCGCCCATCCCCCTGGCCTGGCTCCAGCTCAGTCGAGAGCGCATTCGCTTTACCATTGCTCTGGCAGGTATCGCCTTTGCCGTAATTTTGATGTTCATGCAGCTAGGGTTTCAATCTGCCCTTTATGACAGCGCGGCCCGCTTTCATCAAAGCCTCCAGGGTGAGTTAATTCTCATCAGTTCTCGGTCAAAGTCCCTGGGCTACATGATGCCCTTTTCTCGGCGGCGACTGTATCAGGTTTTGGGAGTTGACGGCGTGCGCTCGGTGAGTCCCGTCTATGTCGGCTTTGGGGACTGGAAAAACCCGGAGCGGGGCACCTACCGCACCATCTATGTCTATGGCTTTGATGTGGGGGCGCAGGCCATTGATTTGCCGGAAGTCAGCCAGGCGGTAGATTTGATTAAACTAGAGCAAAATATTTTGTTTGATCGGGCATCCCGCTCAGAGTATGGGGCGATCGCCAGCAACTTTTCCCAAGGCAAATCCATTGCAACTGAGCTGAATGGCAGAACGGTCAAAGTTGTGGGTCTGTTTACTCTGGGACCATCCTTTGGAGCCGATGGCAACATCATCACCAGCACCGCCAACTTTTTGCGGCTGTTCCCCGCTCGCCAGCTGAGCGAAGTAACCATCGGACTCATTCAGTTGGAGGCAGATGCCGGTATTGCAGCCATCCAAACCCAAATTACCGCTATCTTGCCCAATGATATCAAGGTTTTAACCCACCAGGAGTTTATTGATTTCGAGAAGCAATATTGGCAGACCAGCACCGCCATCGGGTTTATTTTTACCCTGGGAGTGGGCATGGGGTTTATTGTGGGCACCGTGATTGTCTATCAAATTCTCTATACCGATGTTTCCTCCCATTTGGCGGAATACGCCACTCTAAAAGCGATGGGCTATCGCAATGGGTATTTGCTGAATGTAGTGTTTCAAGAAGCAATTATCTTAGCAGTACTGGGCTACATTCCTGGTTTTTTACTATCTGTCTGCCTGTATGACATAACGCAAAGGGCGACCTTTCTACCGCTGGCGATGGTATTTGATCGCGCCCTGTTAGTGCTGCTCCTTTCTCTACTGATGTGCACCGTTTCTGGAGCCATTGCTATGCGCAGACTACGCCAGGCCGATCCCGCTGAAATTTTCTAATTCTGCCTCAAACCTTTAGGCTTACTATGCTATCACCTCCCCTAGTTTCTATTCGGAGCCTTAACCATTATTTTGGTCGGGGGGCACTGTGCCGTCAAGTTTTGTCTGATATTAATCTGGCCATTCAAGCTGGGGAAATCGTGATCCTATCAGGGCCATCCGGGTCCGGGAAAACAACGTTATTAACGCTCATTGGCGGGTTGCGATCGCCCCAGGAAGGCAGCCTCACTGTGCTGGGTCAGGAACTTCGGGGAGCAACGGAAGCCCAGTTGGTTCATATTCGCCGCCAGATTGGCTATATCTTTCAAGCACACAACTTACTGCACTCGTTAACAGCCCTGCAAAATGTGCAAATGTCTGTACAGCTCCACGAGGCGCTTTCTATGGAGAGCGATCGCAGCAAAGCCGCCGCTGCTCTCAAGGCCGTTGGTTTAGCCAGTCGGCTCCATGCTTATCCGGAACAACTATCAGGCGGTCAAAAACAGCGGGTTGCCATTGCCAGGGCACTGGTTTGTCATCCCAAGTTAGTTCTGGCGGACGAACCCACTGCCGCCCTTGATCGTAAATCCGGTCGTGACGTGGTAAGTATTATGCAGCAGTTGGTAAAAGAGCAGGGCTGTTCGGTGCTGATGGTGACTCATGATCACCGCGTTCTAGACATTGCCGATCGCATTGTTTATATGGAGGATGGGCAGTTGGTGAAAGGTCACTCTCCCACAAATGAACTTCACTTTGAAAAAGTTTTCGAAGGAAATATATCACCTCATGCAGGGCGAAGCATTTCGTAATCACTTTTGAGTCTTTGCCCCTGCAGAAAGTTTTTCAGGTAGCAGGCTCGGGGCGATCGCCATCCTCCTTTTCTCGAAAAAGTCAGGGGACTCGTCAGCTCAAGAGTTCCATAAGGTTTAGAGTTGCCGCATTTAGGAGCGCTTACAGGATGAAAGCCTTCTGAGTCAGACAGCTCAGGATGTTTACCTCTCAGCTCCGTTGCCGCTTTGAGCGGCTTCTGATGAGCCTTTAGCTTTGCTCAAGGTGGTGGCTATCCCATCTCATAAACCTGGAAAACTCTCAAATTGAGGTGTTGGAGTTTTTAGCGGATTGAAAGTATTGGAAAGGAAAGTAGTTTAACCGCTGGATTTTCCAGGGTCCGTTGATTTCGTAGATAATTCCCCGCCACTGCATTCGTCGCATAAAAGTGGCCATGAGGGTGGCGATCGCATATCCAATCTGGGTGAATGGGATGGCAACCAATATTTGGGGAATCACCCGTAGGGGCAGGTGGGGCATCTGTTCTCCTCGCAGGTGAACCACACGCCGCACAGCCAGATCAAGCAACACCATGAGTCCTATCAATGTAGTCACGTATGCCAGCAGTCCGCTCGCCAGCCAGACCGATGATACGAAATCCTGCAGCACCAGAGCTTTGATTAGCAGTATTGCGGTCAAGATAAACGGGATCGTCGTCAGCATCACGGGCATCACCACGACGACCCAGTTTTGGTAGAGGCGAGTGGCCAGCAACTGCCGCGTTACAAAGTTCATACAGGAAGATAGACTGCATGCTTCATAGTTCACCATCATCAAGGTGGGGACAAGCTGCACGATGAGTCCTAGTTTGCGAACGGCTCGCTCGACAGGAGCATCGTCGCTGATACCATAGCGCCACATATCCAGCATCTTAGTTTGCTGGAGGAGCGATCGCGACATCACCAGCGACCCGGCCCAGGGAAACTGGTGGATTGACATGTTGACAACAGCCGCCGCATTCCACAGGTAGCGAAAAATTGACCCCCACTGCCCATCCTGAGGCACATACCAGCGCTGCCCGGTTGCGGCTCCGACCCTGGCGTTGAGCAGGGGCGTCACCAGTTCGCGGAGCCAGGTGGGATGGGTAATCACATCTCCATCAATCATGGCGATCGCCTGCCACTGCTCCTCCAAACCTGAAACGGCCTGAATCAAGGCGCTACACTTAAGGCTGCAGGTTTCATACTTATGTTTCAGGGTTTCAACCCGTAGGTGTGGTATCTGGTCTTCTCCGACCAAGTCTTTGATCAGCCCCCAGGCCGGATCGTCGTGGCTATCAACGATGATGCAAATACAGTAGTGGGGATAGTCCTGGTGAATCAACCCACTGATACAGTCCCGGAGAAATGGATCTGCTCCCCGAACACAAAGCACCACGGCAGCAGGCGGTAACTGATTGTCGTCAACCATTTGCGGTCTAGCCTGGTAGAGCGATAGGGCAAAGCGGACTGCGGGTACAGCCATGATGACTGCCAAGCTGAAAAGAGTCCAGAATAGGGCGATCGCCAACTCACTCATTGTTTTACCTCAATGGGAACTTGTTCACATCTCAAAGTGCCGTACTCCAACTTAATAATCCGATCAGCAAGGCGAAAATACTGGTCGTCGTGACTGATGACCAATAGGGATTTACCTCGCTGCTTCAATTCAGGAAGTAATTGAGTATAAAAGATCTTTTTGAAAATCGGATCCTGATCCGCGGCCCATTCATCGAACAGGTAAATTGGCCGATCTTCTAGATAGGCAGTTAATAGTGCTAATCGCTTCCGCTGGCCCTGGGATAAATCAGTTGTCGATAACTTTCCGTTTTTGATTCGGACCTTGTGGTCTAGCTGGAGTTGAACCAGATAGGTTTGAATTTGATGCTCAAGCCGAGTGTTGTCGATTCCTAGCAATCTTTCAAACAGGTAGAAATCAGAAAACACGGCTGAGAATTGGTGGCGATACCAATCTCGATTATGGTCATCAATGCGGGTATCGTCAAAGTAAATGGCTCCGGATTCAGGGGTATAAAGCCCGGTAATTAACTTAGCCAGAGTCGATTTACCGCTTCCATTTCCACCAACGATAAATATAAGTTCACCAGGATAAATGCTTAGATTAATTGGCCCTAAAGTGAAATCTCCCTCGCCCCTCTCCCGATAGTAGGTATGGGTGACCTCAATCAGGTCGAGCCGCGTCCATCGCACTTCTGGATATGTGGGGATCTGCGCTGCTGGTAATAGTCCATTCTCACTGACGGCCCTCTCTTCTGCATCTAACGAAAGTCCCAGCGACTCAATTTTGCGCAGGGCAACAGCAGCCTTGGTGAGCGAGGGCAACATGCGCATGATGTATTCCAGCGGCGTCATGACGTAGATAATCGTCAGCGCATAGCTGGAGACGATCGCCACGTTAAAGGTTTGCTGTGTCGGCAGTGTGAACAGCAACAGCCCCACACAGACGAAGAAAAGCACCTGGCCCCAACTAGCGGCGGCGGCATAAATGGCGTTTCCCTGAACGTTGTAGGTGCGATGGATTTGCGCGCTGGCCTGTAGTTCCTCGGTGAGAAAAGCCTGTCGCCGCTGATGGTGCAGCTTTAGCTCCTTCGTCCCCTGAATGACTGCACGGAAATGATGAAAGAGACGATCTTCCTGCTCCCGTGCCTGTTTGAGCAGGGACAGAGCTTTCAAACTAGGAACTTGATAGCTCAGAACGCCAAGCAGCAGAAAACCGAGGCAGACAAGGAAAACCGTCGGCGAGAGCCAAATCAAGTAAATCTGACAACCGATTAAAATAAACAGATTAATTAAAACAAAGGGAAGAATAATCGCAATGTCTGAAACAGCCTGGATATCTTCGGTTAAAGCCGCTAAAAGTCGATGGGCACCTACTTCTTCCAAATGCCGTAGGGGAGACGCCAAAATTCGTTTACTGAGCAGCATTCTTAAATCCAGGACGGCATCCTGAGAAAGGCGAATCAGGAGCACCTGGGACGCCAGATTTGTCACCAGCCGCAGGGTACATAGACAGGCAAACATCCAAAATAGCGTGGTTGGGGACAGGCCATTCCACCCGAGGGAGTAGTTGATTAGGGCGATAATGCCAGCGGCACTGGCACCGCTGAGCACGCCCATGCTGATGGCAATCACGACATGGGTGCGCGAGTAGCTGAGAAGCAGGCGAATAAGATTCATGGCGATCGCTCAACAGTATCTAAAGAATTGGGCAATGTTTGCCTGACTCGCATCCGGTTCAGGTGGGTCACCCCCAGCCAGCGGTACACTCTGTCACTCCAGTGGGGCGCGATTTGCCCCAGGGCAAACAGCAGCCGCGTCAGGTACTCAGTAACCGAATTTTGGTTGACGATCAGCTCCGCCTGGTTCTGCGTCACGGCTCGCATTACCGCTGCCGTCACCTTTGCAGGCGTCGATTTTCCCGCCAAAGGTGGGATAGGAACCTGGGTATCAACCGTCATGCCTGCCTGAGACACATAGCCTGGACAGATGGCCGAAACATTGACCCCCGTGCCCACCAGTTCCTGCCGCAGAGCGTCTGTCCACAGGATCAGACCCGCTTTGCTAGCCGAATAAATGCTGTTGTAGGGAGCACCTTTCTTCCCCGCTAGCGAGGCGATGTTGACGATGTGGCCCTGGCGGCGGCGTAGCATATCCGGCAACAGCAAGCGCCCCAGCTCCATGGCGGCAAGGAGGTTGGTAGCCAGGATTGACTGTATATCGCTGCTGGAATATTGGCTGAAGGACGCATACTTTTCAATCGCCGCATTGTTCACCAGAATATCAACGGCTCCCACCCGCCGCTGCACCTGCTCCACCAGCAAGGACAGCTCGTCCACCCGGCTCAAATCAAAGGCAATGCCGATGACGGTACTGCCCTGGGCCTTGAGGTCAGCACACAACTGGTCCAGAGAGTCTTGGGAGCGGGCAACCCCAACCACAGTTGCTCCCGCAGCGACCAAGGCTTGTACCAGGCAAGCACCGATACCGCGCGATGCCCCCGTAATTAACGCTGTCTTGCCTGCCAGTGTATTCATGACCTGGCTCCAATGCGATCGCGATGTAGTGGCAAGGACTGGACTGCATCGGATGCGCGAACTAATTCATAGAGGCGACTTTCAAAGGCTTGCATACAGGCGGCCCAATCAAACTCCAGGGCGGATAGGCGGGCTTTCTGAGCCATTTCAATTCGTAAGCCTGGATTTTTTAAGATGGTCACGACTTTGTCTGCCAAATCCTGGGGATTGTTGGGCTTTGCTAAAAACCCGTTGACCCCTGGAATAATTTGCTCCACCGTTGATGGGGCCGTCACCCCCACCACTGGCGTGCCAGAGGCCAGCGCTTCCAGATTGGTTGTGGAAAAGTTTTCAGTCACCGACGGGTTAACAAAGACATCGCCCCTGGCAAACCAGCCCAACAGCTCATTGCCCATGGACTCTCCCCAAAGGGTAATCGGGGAGGCGATCGCCCCAGCCCGTTCCCGCAGCTCAGCTATCTGTGGCCCCGATCCTACAATCACCAGATGGGCGTCAGGTACCTGTTCAACAATGAGCGGAAACGCCTCTAACAGCAGCGGCAGATTTTTTTCTGGTGCAATTCGTCCCACAAATAAAATAGTCGGACGGGGATCGTCGGGAATGGGGTTGTAGCAAAGGTTTTCGGGCTTGAATTTCTGGCAATCTACCCCTTGATAGGGGAGGTATTCAAGGTGCTGAGCTGCCATCTCACGGTATTTGCGCAACTGTCCTCGCGATGGACAGTAGTTGATATCGTAGGCGTTGGTAAACTGCCGCGTGAGCAGGCGAATGAGGGGACGGAATAGCTTCAGGAAAGTTCCTCCCAGATAGTATTGCGAGTAGGCAAGGATATCCGTGTGAAAGAGGGAAATTATGGGCGTTCTCGTCTGCCGCGCGTAGTTTGTTCCTACCGGGCGGCCATATCCCCCCAGAAACAGGGAATAGACTCCCCGCATCTGGGGCGCTTCTTCCACCACAATGACATCGGGTTGAAACTGCTCCAGAACTGCTGTATCGCTCCAATGGCGGTGGCTGAGCGGTTCCGGGAAAGATTTGTAGAATGGAATTGGTCTGGTGGGGTAAGCATAGGCGGCAAAGTTGACAAAGGTTTGTAGCTCCGCGAGTCCCGGCATGGAGCGGCGGCGCACTTCATCGGGATACTGTTCGTTCACCTCGGGGTGGATGAGCAATACGTCATGACCTTGCTGGAGCAGCCAGCGAACCCGTTGGTGGACAGCAATGGAAACCCCTGAGAGGAAGGGGGCGTATACACCTGTGAACAAGGCGATGCGGAGGGGCGTGTTAGGCATGGGCTTACCTGGTTGGGTTGAACCATCGGTGATGGACAAAGGGGCTGTAGGTGAAGGGTAGTCACTCAAGGTTGGTGGGCAGTGCCCTCAGGGTTGGTGGGCAGTGCCCACCCAGCCCTGTCAAGGTGGAAAACCGTGACCAGAGAAAAACTGTGAAAGCCCCAATCTGTCGTTCTAATTTTGAAGCTTTAGCCATGATTCGGCAAAATCAAGACGAGTGCCAACCGATGAGCTAATCCTATGAT
>JBHJGR010000190.1:0-16805 GCA_050331615.1 Elainellaceae cyanobacterium | reverse complement strand
ATTGTGCCGACCTACTTAGCCACTTACTTGGTCAGATGCTTGTGGGTAGAGGCGAAGGCGATGGAAGTTGGCAGCAACCGAATAGATGGCGTTGGTACGGACTGTTCGGCAATGGAGCGCTCAAGCACGTCTTCGAAGAGGGTTTCGTATCGCTTCAGGGCTTCTTCAAACGTGTAGTGTTTCAGCGCATACTGCCTGCCGCGATCGCCCAAAATCTTCGCCTTGTGGGGGTGCTGATAGAGGTCAAGAATTGCGTCGGCTAGGGATTGGGGTTCCTCAGGGGGCACCACTAGGCCGCCACCGCTCTGCCACACGGCACCGGCCGCTGTGCCGCTTGGCGGTACCGAGGCGATAATGGGGCGACCGCTGGCCAGGAGTACCTGGGTTTTAGACGGCATGTTGAACGATACCACGTTTGATTTCTGGACGATTAGCCCGACGTTAGCCGCTGCTAGCATTTGGGGCAGCACTTCCCGCGGCTGGAAGTGGATGAGCCGCACATTTGTGAGCTTTTGCTGCCGACAGGACTGGCGGAGCCTGGCGATCGCCTTTTCCTCTCCCACAATCACAAACACAATTTGGGAGATATCTCTCAAGACCGACGCGGCCCTGATCACCGTTTCCAGCCCCTGGGTCAGGGCAATATTGCCGGAGTACATTACGACGAATTCATCGGTCAGCCCTAGCTCCTGCCGGAAGGAGTTGTTGGCATAGGGCAGCGGTCGAATTTCGTTGACGTCTACCCAGTTGGGAATGCAGGTTATCTTCTCAATCGGTACGCCTTTCTCAACCAGGTTCTTCACAAACCCATCGGCAATGACGCTGATGGTATCGGCATTGCGGTAGGCGAAGCGTTCCAGCGCTTCAAATACTCGGATGGCCAGCTTGTTTTTAATGAGGCCCACCTGAACCGCTGCTTCCGGCAGGATATCCTGCAAATTGAGCACAACCGGGCAGGAGTAGAGAAATCCTAGGAGAGTAGCCGGCACGCTAACGGGCAGGGGTGGCACCGTCAGCAGGATAACGTCGGGTCGCCAGCCGCGCAGCGCCTGCACTAGACTCGTGAGCACAAAGCTGCCGTCCAGCAGGATACGTGTCAACAGACCAGGCTTGGGGCGAATCCATACGTAGCTGCGCTGGATGGTGACGCCGTTGCGAGTTTCCGTGAGGTAGAACTTGTTTTGGTAAGCTTCATAAACTTTACGCTGAGGATAGTTGGGCATACCGGTTACAACTCTCACCTCATGGCCCCGTCGCACCAAACCCTCGGCCAACTGAGTCATCAGTGGTGCTATGCCGATGGGTTCTGGGTGATAGTTGTACGAGTAGATTAAAATACGCATATCCTCACCGACCTCTGGTGTTGTTTTCGGACTTTATTGACGTTGGCCTGCAAAATTGCCAGCAGGCCTTTCGCAACCACTGGGCCTGCTCGGCAGTTCGTGTTGCACCCTTTACATCACCCCTGATCTATACTCTTAACAAAAGCTATTGCTGAATCCTTATGGCTAGTGCCAATTTTCCATGTAGCTAAATAAAGATTCAGTCTTTCTTGGGTAGGTAGCCATTGTGGCCCGAGACTTGGCAATTGGTTAGGTATCGATACTGATTAATGTATCCGCATTAGCTTTGCTTAAGCATTGGGGAAGACACGGATTGACGCAGGTTAATCCTAATTAGTCGAGGAGCAAACAGCCGTAATATCTGGGGTATGACGGCTGAGGAACGCTGCATTGCTGGAATGAAGAGATTGAGTTCAGATTCAAGACAGGTCGCCCTCAACGTCCTCCAGCTGGTGCAGCGGGGGGCATTCGCTGATGTAGCCCTGCATCAGGTGCTAGCCCAAACGGACTTGGATCAGCGCGATCGCAGTTTAGTAACCGAGCTGGTATACGGCACAGTCCGGCGACAGCGAACTCTGGATGCCCTGATTGATCAGTTTTCTACAAAAGATGCAGCCCGCCAGCCCCTCAACCTGCGCCTGATTCTACGACTGGGGTTTTACCAACTCCGCTACCTGACCCAAATTCCCGCCGCGGCAGCGGTCAATACCGCCGTCGATTTAGCCAAGCACAATGGCTTGAGAGGGCTATCGGGGGTGGTCAACGGCATTCTCCGCCAATACCTGCGGCTAAGGGATGCTGATGGTGGCGGAAAGCGCGCCGGGTTGGTAAAGAGTGGACTGGAATCCCTAGATCCTTTGAGGCTACCTGAAGATCCGGTGAAGCGGCTGGGCGTTGACCACAGCTATCCCGACTGGATGATCCAAACCTGGGTTGACCAGATTGGGTACCAGCAGACGGAGGCCCTCTGCCAGTGGTTTAACCGGTCGCCCCACCTGGATTTGCGGATTAATTTGTTGAAGGTGTCAGTTGACCAAGCAAAAGCGGCGCTGGATGCGGCAGGGCTGGCAACTCAGCCGGTTGCCAATCTTCCCCAAGCCCTCCGGCTGGCCTCAAATCCGGGGCAAATTCAAAAGCTGCCTGGTTTCGAAGCGGGCTGGTGGACGGTGCAGGAAGCGAGTGCCCAAATGGTTAGTCATGTGCTCGATCCGCAGCCGGGAGAAACGATTGTAGATGCCTGTGCTGCTCCCGGAGGAAAAACCACCCATATCGCTGAACTGATGGGCGATCGCGGCAAAATTTGGGCGGGCGATCGCAGTGCTGCTCGCTTGCAAAAGCTGACGGAGAGTATCCAGCGGTTGGGTCTCCAGTCTATTCAAATCCTGGTCCAGGATAGCCGCACCCTCACCCAGTTTCGCCACAGTGCTGACCGGGTGCTGATTGATGCGCCCTGCTCGGGATTGGGAACGTTGAATCGGCATGTAGACGCGCGATGGCGGCAAAATCTCGAGGCGATCGCCGGACTCACCCAAATCCAGCGGGAACTCCTCACACAAAGTGCCCAGTGGGTCAAGCCTGGCGGTGTGCTGGTTTATGCCACCTGCACCCTGCACCCTGCTGAGAATGAAGACGTGGTGCGCTGGTTCCTGGCAGAGCATCGGGGATGGGTGATCGAGCGACCCAATGCCGTATCCTTTGCCCGTCCATTTATCCAGCCAGAGGGATGGCTTCAGGTTTGGCCGCAGGTTTGGCACATGGATGGCTTCTTCATCGCAAAGCTGAGGAACGCCAGCACCAGCGACGAGTAGCCATCAGGCGCTGTCAGCCCCGTCTTCGTCGTCCTGCTTCTGAACCTTGGGCACAACGTTAGGCCGCTCAGCCCCTTCCCAGCCGGGGGGGCGCTTCGAGTTGTACCAGGCAACCGAGCCAATGACGACGGCGGCAATAAAGCCGACCACGTAGACAACTGTGAACCAGGGAATGTTGCTTGCAGCCGCCGGGACTTCCATCCAAATCATGCTCATCCGTTCAATCACCTTTCGAATCGCAATATAAGTGCTTGAGCAGTTTTAACTACATTTTCTTGGAGGTGCGCCCCCAAGAAAATAATTTTATTTAACCACTTAAACCAGAATACAAAACAATTGCCGCTAGACTTCCAGTAAGTTGAAGTTCTGGCTCTAGGTCTCCCGGGGTTTAGCTGGAGAGGTGATGGGGAGTATGCTCTGTAGGTAGGTGCTGCCCACGGTGAGCAGGAACGCGACATAGGCGATCGCCTGCGCCAGATACAGATGCTGGGTATATCCAAAAAAGGCTTTTAGCAAAATACCCGGAAACTCGCGGTCGGGGAGAATCTGACTGGCGTCCCACACCTGCGGCCCCAACAGGCAGGAAGAGCCAGGGCTGAAGCATAGACCTGCGTACTGGGGATAGAAGTCCGTAAAAACGATCGCAGCAGCGTCTAGGTGACGGAGCATACCGACCACCAGCCCGGCCACAATTAGCAGCAGCAGGACCCCCATGCCCTGGAAGAACAGCCGGAGGTTAATTTTGACGCCCAGTTGGAAAAGCAGGATGCCGATGATGGTTGCTCCCACCAGTCCAGCGATCGCCCCCGCCACGGGAATCCAGCCCGACTGGAACTGAGCCGCAATAAAAATGACGGTTTCAAAGCCTTCCCGCAGCACCGCGACTAAGATCAGTCCAAAAACGCCCCAGCCCGCCCGCTGGTCGCCCTGAAGGGCAGCGGCAATCGTTTCTTCTACATCCGACTTGAGCGATCGCGCCTGGCGAGTCATCCAAATCAGCATCCAGCTCAGGAGACCAATGGCGATCGCGCTAAAAACTGCTTCCAGTAAAGGCTTGAGAATGCGGGCATAGACCTGCTCCGCCGTTTCTAGCTGCACCAGGAGGCCGGTAAACAGGATGCCGACCAGCACGCTAGCCCCAATGCCGGTGGCGATGCCGCCATATACCCAGGGATTCAGGTGGCGCTGATTGGCCTTGTTGAGGTAGGCCAGAACGATGCCGACCACCAGTGCTGCTTCCACCCCCTCTCGTAGGGTGACAACGAAGGTTGGGAATGCCCCACTAATATCCATAGCGTTATCAATGCTCGCAAATGAGTGACTTCACCCCGATCCTAAAAAATTCTCAGGAGTTTGCACTTCATTGTGCGGGTTCAGACTGAGCCGTATCGAGCCACCGCTCCTCTGCCCGGGTGTTCCTGGTTCTCCAGCCAGGCCCACATCTGATCCCCCAGGGAAAAGTGCCACCACTCCTGGGGATGGCGGCGAAATCCTGCCTGGGCCATGATGTGGTGAAGCAGCTCCCGGTGCTGGTGAAATCGCTGGCGATCGCCCTCACCCACCCCATCCGGCGGACTAATGGCTGGGGCAGCGCGGCCCAATTTTGGACCAGGGAAACCGGGGGCATAGAAATCCGGATAGGACCGGGGGGAGACCTCGTCGATGGGGGAGCCCATGTCGGCGATCGCCCCCGCTGCATCCACCAGGGTGACATCCACCGCTGCCCCTGTACTGTGGGGCGGCGGCGTGGCTGGGTCGGCACTGGGAACGGCCCAGAACTGGTAGACCTCATCCCAGAGAGCCTGCTGCTGTAGTTCGCTCAGGTTATGGGCAGCTAAGCCCCGTGCCTGTAGCTGCTGCTGGAACGTGTAGTCCACCATGAACTGCTGCACGGCAATGGGGCGGTAGGCATCGAAAATCTGGATGCGCCACCCTGGTCGCTGCTGCTGGAGTCTCGCCTGAGCCATTTGCAGTGCTGTCAGCACCCCCTGGCGCAGGTAATAGGGTGAGCGATCGCCATAGGGTGCCCCTAACCTGACATAGGGGTGGGGCGCTTCTACTGCGAAGACCTCCAGAGGAATGGGCTGTAAGGGGTCGCCGCAGTCATCGATAGGAATTTGGTAGTGGGGCTTTTGCATTGGGAGTCGAACCGTCAGTCGAACTGTCAATTGTGGCGTGATTATCCCGAAGCGCTAGCCGCAGGCTCCTAGATAGGCAGCGAACATATAGCCGGGTTGGGGTGCCGAAACGGGAACCCAGCCTGCAGATTCTAGTACCTGCACGGTGACTTGGGCACCCATCGGTAAAGCGGCGATCGCCTCACTGTAAGGACTAGGAGCTTCCCGTACATACAGCCCCCCTTCGTTCAGGACCTGGCGGCAGATGCCCGTACCGCTGGGGACGGCAGCAGCCTCAGTTGTGCCGCAGGGCACCAGATAAGGGGCGCTCATAAATCCTGACACTGGCCCAGAAACGGGAACCCAGATCGTATCAGCATCTAGAGTCTGAACCGTGACCTGTGCCCCTCTGGGGAGGGCGGCGATCGCCTCACTGTAAGGGCTAGGAGCTTCCCGCACGTACAGCCCCCCGTCCGATGCAACTTCTCGACAGATTCCATTAGCCTGAGCCAGCAGTAGATTACCCGAGCGGTCTGTGGGTTCTGTTTGGCTATCGGGATTAGCGATACTCGACCCCGATGCTGCCGTTGGCAGGCTCGCCATTGCTATGCCGAAAATTGCGGTTTTTAGGAGGGCGATCGCCCCACGCCCTAACCATCGTCTTGCCATATCCCAATCTCCTCGCTAATTGAGCACATACCCATCGATAGCAACTAATGAATCTCAACTCCCCCCGCTATGTCAATTAGCTATCGGCTGGGATATGGGAAATTGGGCTAACTGAGCTTTACAAGATGTTTATATTTCTCTGGTATGGTCTCCAATGGGTGAAGCATACGCCACATTTAATCAGGTCACCTGATGGAGCCTGATTTGACCCTAGTCGGGGCATAGCAGCACCGTACATCAGTCCGCGCCTATTCTTGTCAGTCTGTCAATGATTGTCTATCGATTAACTAGGAGATACCACGATGGGTTTTTTGAGTAAGCTCTTTGGCAAAAAGGAAGAGGAGAAGGCCGCTAAAACTCCGCAGGTTGCGGTTCACTCCGTTGCAAAGGAGAAATCTATTCCTCCTGAAAAGGTCGGGCTAGATGGTGATTTCGACGAAAGCGGGCTGGCCAAGCGGGTAGCCAAAGCACTCGATGACGCCAATATCTCAGACGATGTCGGGCTGTGGGTAGCCCAGCGGGGCAGCACGGTCGTCCTGAAGTACAACGAAGACGCGCAGGCTATCCTATCCCAAGCAGAGCAGGTAGCCAAAGGGGTAGAGGGCGCAACGGATGTGGAAACCGTACCCAATACCTGATTTGCGATAAGTAAACGTAGCGATGGTAGGGTGCGGTCCCCGCGCCGGGGGGCGCACCCCACTAGCTTTTATTGATGGCCATGCAAATAGCACGATTCGCCGCGAACTGGAGATAATGGAAGAGAAGTCCCTATCTCCGGAGGTGTCTCGTTTATACTCGTCCACTTGCCCGACTGATCGAACAGCTACAGCGGCTGCCGGGAATTGGCCCAAAATCGGCGCAGCGGCTGGCGCTACATATTCTTAAGCGTCCCGATGCAGAGGTGCAGGCGCTAGCTCAGGCTCTGCTAGAGGCTAAGCAGCACGTCGGGGTATGCTCCCGCTGCTTTCACCTGTCTGCCGAGCCCGTCTGCGACATCTGCCAGGCCATCAATCGCGACAAGACAACGATTTGTGTCGTGTCCGATTCGCGGGACGTAATTGCTATTGAGAAAACCCGTGAATACAAAGGGCTCTACCACGTCTTGGGGGGGCTGATTTCTCCGATGGATGGAATCGGGCCAGAGCAGCTTTATATCTCCCATCTAGTGCGGCGGGTTAGCCAGCAAACCATCGATGAGGTCATTCTTGCCATCAACCCCAGCGTCGAAGGTGAAACCACGACCCTCTACATCGGGCAGCTCCTCAAGCCATTCACCCGAGTAACGCGCATTGCCTTTGGTTTACCGATGGGAGGCGACCTCGAATATGCAGACGAAGTGACCTTGGCACGAGCGCTGGAGGGACGGCGAGAGCTGGCCTGACTAGCGTAGCTTTTGCTTGATGAAAGCCAGGATCTGGGCAGTCTGCTTCTTCAATAGGTCGATCTCAGCCTGCATCTTCGCCATCTTCTGCTTCAGTGCCGCCACTTCGGCCTCAGCGGCTCCGCTACTTGCCTCGGCTGCTGCGGGTTGGGCAGCGGCGGCAGCCCGTGGACGCGGCAGCTTGGCTTTAGACATCGCTGCTTTGATGGCTTCGATCAGCTCTTTCTGTTCAAACGGCTTCTCGATGAACTCGAAAAACTCAAACGGCTCGGAAATCTTCTCGGCGACCTCTTCCCGACGACCTGACATTACCACGAGAGGAATCTTTTGCAGCTCTGGTTGCTCTTGAATTTGCTGGAACACCTCCCAGCCGCTCATGCGGGGGAGGAGAAAATCGAGCATGATCAGGTTGGGGCGCTCCTGCCGAATGGAGTTCATGCCTTCAACGCCATCCTTCGCCTCTAGCACCTGAAAGTTGCCCTTGGGCAGCATATCCCGCACCATGTTGCGGATCACTCGGCTGTCATCAATAACCAGAATCTTGTGACTTGCCACAATAGACTCCTCTAGTCGCGATTAGTGAGTAGTGTAAACACAGAATAGAAACGAACGATATGAACAATCAAGAAAAATCAATGGAAACTAAGTAGGTGGTCACAACTAAACAAAGCTATCGACGGGGGGCGCACCCCGATCGCTTTACTTGTGGCCAGACTCTTATGAGTTGCCCCAGCATGGTCTAGTTTAACTTTGGATGTTTAAAAATGATGCGATCGCCCAACCAATCGTCCCCTAACTCTACGTTCAAGGGTAGACCCCCTATTTTTGATATCACTCAGTTATAGTTAACCCAAATTTTCGGGATCAATCAAAGCCTGGGCAAAACCGAATTACGTTAGCCCGGCATGCCGACCAATCACCTCAGCCGATGAGATGAACCCCAGCGGGCATTAGACCTACTTTTTTCTTCTTGTAGCATGACGATACCCACAAATCTAACGAAATCTCAAAACCAACCCCGTCAGGACGGCGATCGCCCCAACTCTATCCAGTCGCGATCGCCCCTGACCCGCCTTCCCCCTTGGCTTCGCCAACCCCTGGGCAATGCCAGCGACCTCTCCACCGTACAGAAAATCATTAAGCAGCGGGGGATCCACACCATCTGCGAAGAGGGGCGCTGTCCCAACCGGGGCGAGTGCTACGCTAACCGCACCGCCACCTTTCTGCTGATGGGACCCGTCTGCACCCGTGCCTGTGCCTTTTGCCAAGTAGATAAAAAGCACGCCCCCATGCCCCTTGACCCCGATGAACCCCAAAAAGTGGCTGAGTCGGTGCGGCTGCTGGGGCTGCGCTATGTGGTGCTGACGTCGGTAGCGCGGGACGATCTGCCGGACCAGGGCGCGGGCTGGTTTGTGCAGACGATGGAGGCAATTCGCCAAATCAATCCCGCCACCCAGATTGAAGTTCTTACTCCCGACTTTTGGGGTGGTCTGTCGCGCCAGGCGGGTCAAACAGAGCGGGTGCAGACGGTGGTGCGGGCGCAGCCGGCCTGCTACAACCACAATGTGGAAACGGTGCGGCGGCTCCAGGGGCCAGTGCGACGGGGGGCGACCTACGAGCGATCGCTGCGGGTGTTACAAATCGTTAAAGACACCGATGCCGCCATTCCCACCAAGTCAGGGCTGATGCTGGGTCACGGCGAGACCGAGGCGGAAATTATCGAAACCCTGACAGATCTACGGGCGGTGGGGTGCGATCGCCTTACCCTGGGCCAATACCTACGCCCCTCCCTAGCCCATCTGCCAGTCCAGAAATACTGGACCCCGGAGGAATTTGACGCGCTGGGGGCGATCGCCCGCGAGATGGGGTTTTCCCATGTGCGATCGGGACCCCTGGTGCGCAGCTCATACCATGCTGGGGAAGCAGGGTGAGTTTTCTGTTGATTTATTGCGATCGCCCCCGGTGAGGGAACGTCATAGTGTTTAATGATGGGCAACAAATCAAGTCGGCATCCTCGTGTTGGCTTGATTTGTGATGTGCTTGCTGTCATTCGCTTGAGATGCTATGGCTTCTAAAACCGATCGACTGAAGGAAGATGTTCCAACCACCGGGAACCCGCCCTATCCTTTTCGGACGGGCTGGGCGCTGCTGCTGCTGGCCGGTAACTTCCTGGTTGCAGCGTTCTACTTTGGAATCATCAAGTAAGCCTGATTGGGGCACGGCTACCCGGCTGTGTCCCAATATTTTCCTAGGGGTGTGCCCCCTGGCGGGGCGCACACCCCCACCAGATCCTTAGGTTGGCCTCAGATCGTGCCCCGAAATAGTCCCTGGGGGCGCACCAGCAGCACCAGCACCATGATCAGCAGCGACACGCCGATTTTATACTCGCTCGAAATCCAGTAGGTGCTGAGTTCCTGAGTAATGCCAATGACATAAGCTCCGGCGATCGCCCCGTAGGGATTACCGATGCCGCCCGAGATTACCGAAGCAAACATGGGCAGAATCAGGAACCAGCCCATATTGGGGCGAACGGCAGTAATGAGCCCGTACATGCCGCCCCCCAGTGCCGTGAGTCCAGCGGCGATCACCCAGGTCCAGATGACTACCTGCTCTACGTTGATACCCGACACCCGCGCCAGGTCAATGTTGTCGGCCACGGCCCGCATCGCTTTCCCCACCTTGGTGTATTGCAGCAGCAGGTGCAGCCCGCCGATGGTGACCAGCGCTAGCAACACCACCAGCACTCGATAGTAGGCGATGCGGATGTCGCCAACGGTGAGGGCGCTAACCACCGGGAGATCGTAGGACTGGTTCCCTGCTCCCCAAATGAGAATAATGCCGTTGCGCAGGAACAGGGCCAGCCCGATGGAGATGATAATTAGGGTGGTGGCAGTGGCGCGGCGATCGCGCATCGGTCGCCAAATCAGCGCCTCTGTTCCCAAGGCAAACCCAACGGTGAGGGCTGCACCGATGATGGCGGACAGCCAGATATTGAGCCCAACTAGATTGGCCACCAGGGTAAAGTACGCCCCCAGGGTCATCAAGTCGCCGTGGGCGAAATTGGCGAGCCGCAGGATGCCATAGGTCAGGGTCAAGCCCACTGCCGCCAGGGCGATAATGCTGCCCAGGGCGATGCCGTTGACCAATAGCTGAATCAGAATAGGATCGATAATCATAGATGTAAGCGCTGAAGCACAATTAATTACATTTTGGAGAGTTGTGCGCCTCCGCCAGGAGCGCACAACCCCAAGAAAATAATTTTGACCTTCCAGTGGAGGGAAGTTTCTACACTGGAATCGTTGGATGATTAAAATCGTACCTGAGCACAGGTTCGAAGGCTCGTTGAAGTCTTTGGATTCTGAATCCTTGACTGAGTTTTTAGACCAATCCTTACTTGCAGCCTGCTGGAGAACCGCTATGCAAATGATGCAGTTTACCGTCCCCGATATGGCCTGCGCCGCGTGCGTGGAAACCATTACCCAGGCGGTGCAGGCGGTTGATCCGGCAGCAACGGTACACGCAGATACCGTCACTAAAGCTGTTACGGTGCAGACCGATGCCACCAGCGCTCAGGTGAAAGAGGCGATCGCCACCGCCGGTTACTCCCCTAGCTAAGCCACTTGAAACCGAGAACTTGCCTGCTATGGACTGGTCATATCCCTTCCCAAACCTGACGCCCGGACGTTTGGTGAAGCGCTACAAGCGGTTTCTGGCAGATGTGGAGCTGGAGTCTGGCGAAATGGTCACCGCCCACTGCCCTAACACTGGCCCCATGACGGGGGTCTGCACCGTGGGCAGCCGGGTGCTGCTGTCGGAGAGCGACAATCCCAGCCGCAAGCTGCGCTACACCTGGGAGCTGATCGAGGTCCACGACACCCAGCCCGCCTGGGTTGGAGTCAACACCAGTCTCCCCAACCGCATCGTGCGGTCAGCCCTGGAAGCTGCCGCCATCCCAGAGTTGGCCGACTATTCCAGCATTCGTCCGGAGGTGCCCTACGGCCAGGATAAAAAGAGCCGCATTGATTTCCTCCTGGATGGATCAGCGGGCCAGCCGCCAGTTTATGTAGAGGTTAAGAATACCACCTGGGCGCAGCAGGATTTGGCCCTATTTCCCGACACCGTCACCACGCGGGGGCAAAAACACCTGCGGGAGATGATGGCCCTACGTCCCGACGTGCGGGCGGTGATGCTGTACTTCATCAATCGGGGAGACTGCACCCGCTTTGCCCCTGGCGACCAGGCCGATCCCGCCTATGGACAGCTGCTGCGGCAGGCGATCGCCACTGGCGTCGAAATCCTCCCCTGCCGCTTTCAAATTAGCCCGACGGGGATTCAATACTTGGGGCTGGCAGATCTGGTGCTCTGAGGCGCTGACTCTGGCGATCGCACCAGTCCAGCAGCCGATTCCAGGCCCACCAGGGGTCTCGGTCGCCCATGAGCCGCTGAAACCGAGTGCTGCTGAGGTAGCCGACGTGGCCACCATAGCGGGTCAGCCGCAGATCGATGGCGGGGTTTTGAGCGGCGATCGCCCCCAAGTCCTCTACAAGGGATGGGTGAAAAATTGGGTCATCTTCGGCGTAGATCATCAGCGTAGGCCGAGTCAGGTGGGGCAGAAAATAGAGCGGACTGGTAACGTCGTAGTATTCAGCAACGGAAGCAAAGCCGAGACGGGCGATCACCAGCTCCTGGTCAAACTTGCGAATGGTGGTGGCGCGGGCGATCGCGGCTGGATCAATACTGTCTGGATGGGTGGCATGGATGCGCCAGGCTTGCTGCATCAGCCCCTGAGCCATAGCCCGTTCCAGGTAGCGCCCCAGCGGGTGGGACTCTAGGTAAGCCAGGGAGCGATTCGATTCTAGGCTGGGGCAGATCACCGCCGCCCCGCCAATGTCCGTCGCCTGCAGGCCAAGCTGCTGCCGTACTGCCTCGTCTTCTGCCGCCTTACTGCCCCAGAGCGCCAGCTGTCCGCCCAGGGAGTAGGACACAAACCAGAAGGGGGGGCGACATCCCAGCGCTTTGGCCTGAGCCGCGATGTGGAGAAAATCGTATCCCTCAAATAAACCATCAGAGGTCAGGGTCGGCGATAGCTCGGCGGTTTTGCCGTGGGCTCGCCAATCGAACGTAACTAGGTCAAACCCCCGTTGATAAGCTTTGCGGGCCAGCAGCGACAGGAACCACTGATCCGTCAAGCTGCCAATGATGCCGTAAGTCGTGATCAGGGTCCCAGAACAGGGGTGAGGGGCTTGGGCCGCATCGGGCTGGTCCAACTGCCCTAGTACGGGCGTTTGACGAGGCGATCGCAGAGAATACCAGCCCCACAGCGGCACATCATCCATGCCCGTGAAAATCTTTGTCTGCCAGGGCGGATCGGGGAGAGGAACGGATGCCTGCCAGCGCTGCCCCTCCCACAGGGCCGTGTGCAGGGTCATGAGAAAGCCATTCCGCAGCAGGGGGGGCGGCTCAAAAGGGGTGTAGTTCATAGCAACAGAGAGAGATTACGGTCAAATATCGTGGGCAGAAGAATTGTGATCGGCATCATGGCCTATCAGCGCAGGCATCACATTTCCGATATCGCTCTATCACTGAGAGTTGCCGTCCGATTCAGGATACTAGGGATAGGTCGGAGTTCTGCTTTAGATTATGACTGCCCTATCCACCATTTCCCAGCCTTCCAGCTCGCCCACGGCCCGCCGTTCAGCCAAGCCCCTACGCCCCAATCCCTTCGTGACCTGTCGAGATCCTGCCACCGGTCGCTGGTCAGTTGTCCGACCACCCACCAAAGCGGCGTCTTCCTGACGCAGGGAGCTTAAGAAAAAGGGGATACTCTGACGAGTTTGACAGATTTAAGCAGCTTTGCAATGACTTGGCAACCAGCGCGCCAAGTCTTTTCTTATGGGGACCGATATTTGAATTGAACCAGGGCTCTCTGTTAGGTAGGACCGCAGCATCCTGCTTAATTTTTAGATAGGGTCTAGGATGAGGACGGTTCCTAGAATTTATCTGAAAGCCTCGGTAGAGGTTTTGGGATAAGCTGTAGCAGCACGACATGAAATCGGCAAATCCTGAAATCACGAAAGACCTGGTTTTGGTGGGCGGTGGTCACAGTCATGCGATCGCCCTAAAGAAATGGGGCATGAATCCCATTCCAGGGGTGCGCCTCACCCTGATCACCGACGTTTACCACACGCCCTATTCGGGCATGCTGCCCGGTTACGTGGCCGGACTCTACACCTTTGATCAGTGCCACATCGACCTGCGCCCCCTCAGCCGCTTTGCCGGAGCCCGATTGGTGTGCGATCGCGCCATCCAGATTGATCTGACGCAAAATCAGATCCATTGTGCCCACCATCCCCCCATTGGCTTTGACGTGCTGTCCCTCGACATTGGCAGCACCCCCTCCACCGTCACGGTGCCTGGTGCCAACGAGTACGCCATTCCCGTCAAGCCCATCTCTAAATATTTGGACTACTGGGAACAGGTAGTGGCCGATGTTACCCAGGCTCCCCAACGTCCCTTCCGGCTAGGTGTGGTAGGCGGCGGTGCGGGTGGTGTGGAGCTGGCCCTATCCGCCCAGGCTCGCCTGCAGCGGCTTTATCGCCAGACGGATCAGCCTGACGGCCACCTGGAGATTCACCTCTTCCAGCGGGGAACAGAACTGCTGCCCGAGCGCCATCCCCGACTGCGGGATTTGATGGGCCGTCTGATGGTGCGGCGGGGTATTCAGCTCCACTTGGGGGAAACGGTTATGGAGATAGAGCCGATCGCCCCTGGAGCATCACCTGCCGCGGAGGAAGCCTACTGGGTGCGCTGTGAGTCGGGGCTAAAGGTGGGGTGCGATCGCGTCTTTTGGGTCACCCAGGCCGCCGCCACCCCCTGGCTAGCCCAGTCGGGCCTGGATACGGACGAGCGAGGCTTTGTTGCGGTCAACGACTACCTCCAGTCCACCTCCCATCCCCAGGTGTTTGCCGCTGGCGACGTGGCTACTATGGTGAACCATCCCCGGCCCAAGGCAGGAGTTTTTGCGGTGCGCCAGGGGGAGCCGCTTTACCAAAACCTGCGGCGGGCCGTCCTGAACCAACCGCTACAGCCTTTCCGGCCTCAGAAAAAGTTTCTCATCCTCATCGGTACCGGCAACGAAACCGCCATTGCCTCCCGCGGCGCGTTTAACCTGGGACCGCTCTCCCTACTGTGGCAGTGGAAAGACCGCATCGATCGCCAGTTCATGGAGCGGTTCAGCAATTTGGACCAGGCCATGGATACTGCGGCCCCCGTCGAGCCGTCCACTGCCGCTCCTGCCATGCTCTGTGCCGGATGCGGCTCCAAAGTGGGCAGCTCTGTGCTGGCGCGGGTGCTGGCTCAGATGCGGGCTGACTATCCCCCTGGCGATCGCCCCGATATCCTCATCGGGCTGGCCGCACCGGATGATGCCGCCGTAATCCGGGTGCCCGATCAGCGGCACTGGGTACAAACGGTGGACTATTTTCGCGCTATCCTCGACGACCCATTTCTGCTGGGGCAAATCACGGCTAACCACTGCTTGAGCGATCTGTTTGCTATGGGGGCAACGCCCCACAGCGTGATGGCGATCGCCACCCTGCCCCACGCCACGTCTACAAAACAAGAAGAAACGCTGTACCACCTCCTGTCAGGCGTCGTGAAGGTGACGCAGCCAGCCCAGGCTCCGCTGATTGGCGGGCATACGGTAACGGGAGACGACCTGGCCCTGGGCCTGGTCTGCAACGGCACCATCGCCCCAGGCCAGATCCTCCATAAAGGGGGCATGGCTCCAGGCGATCGGCTGATTCTCACCAAGGCGCTGGGTACGGGTACCCTATTTGCCGCCGACATGCAGCTCCAGGCTAGGGGACGCTGGATTGAGGGGGCAATCCAGTCCATGCTGCTATCCAATCAGGCGGCAGCCCAGTGCTTGCAAGACCACCGCGCCACTGCCTGCACTGACGTCACCGGCTTTGGGCTGCTGGGGCACCTGCTGGAAATGGTGCGATCGCCCCACAACCCTGATTCTGTAGCAGTAGAGCTGCATCTGGCCGCCCTGCCGCTGCTGGCGGGGGCGGGGGAGGCGATCGCTGCCGGGCTGCTCAGTTCTCTCCATCCCCAAAATCTCCAAGCCGTCCAGGCCATTGCCAACTACGGTCAGATGGCCGAGCATCCCTATTTCCCAATTCTGGTGGACCCGCAGACCTCCGGTGGTTTGCTGGCTGCCGTACCTGCCGATACTGCGTCTGCGTGCCTCCAGGCGCTTCACGAAGCGGACTATGCCGACAGCACGATCATCGGGACGGTTATTCCAGCGCAGACGGACGAACAGCCGATTTTTATTCGCTAAGACCGGCGGCGATCGCCCTCCCGTCCCAGCCGCGCATCCTGCCAGGCGCTGCCAATGCCCTTGATAATGCCCCGCCCGATCAGCCCGATGCCCCGCCCTAGCACATCGGTGAGCACGTAGATGACGCCGCTGCCTAAAAACGCGAGGATAGCTCGGAGCCGTGGCGAGACCGCATCGCGAAATTCCAGAGCGATGGTGACAAAGAAGGGAATACCCGTTAGCTGGTCCAGTTCCTGACGGCGGGGAGCATAAATGGTCGTGGCCTTAATGCCCAGCCCCTGAAAAATCAGGAGACGGTACTGGCTTTCGAAAATATCGGTGGGTTCAGTCACCAGCCGGTCCAGCCGATACTTCCAGGCCAGGTCATTGCGAAATTTAGCAATATCCCGGCTGGAGATCAGGCGGCGGTCGTAGAAGTTTTGCTTGATGGTTTCCACGTCGGCTAGCCGGTTGAGCAAAGGCTGGATCACGGCGTTGGCGGTTTGGACAATCAGATTATCCAGCAGCGCTTCGGCCCGGGCGATCGCCTCCGGAGTGCCTGCCGCGTGGGGAACGCCGTCCACCAGCAGCGGCTCGCGGAACAGGAGATGAATCAGCAGGTCCTCCGCTGCCGGAATGCGGTCGAGAATAGCAGCCTGCACCACCTCCGCATCCTGGCCAAGGATATTGACCACCTCCAGCTCCAGGTTTTCCACCTGCACCACGTAGTACTTGCCAAAAAAATCCGTCAGCGCCGATCGCCAGAGGTCCAGGAGCAGTTGCGATCGCCGTTCGGCCACCTGCCGGGGCTGAATTTGGGAGTAGCGCAGCTCGTCCAGCAGGGCCACCAGCTTCCGCAGCACTAGATATAGCAGCTCCCGCTTGCGCTCCTCCTTGAGGATGTCAATTTCCAGGGGGCGATCGCTCTGATTGCGGAGCGGTGACTGCAGTTTGGTTGTCAGGGCATCCAGCAGCACGGCCTGTACGCCCGCTTCTACTAAAGTCCCGTCTGGGGACGGGTTCGCCAGGGCAGCGGTGGCCGGGGCGGATGGGGAGACCTCAGGCCGTGATCGGGGATCGGGCTCTCGGGACGGCTGGGGTAGGGACGGCGGGCGCGGTCTACTCGGTGGGGACGGCAGCGTGCCGGGAATGGGCGATCGC
>JBHJGR010000189.1:0-11838 GCA_050331615.1 Elainellaceae cyanobacterium | reverse complement strand
GGGTAAATGGGTAAACGGGGATCTGTAGGGGCGAAGCATCTGGCAGGAGGGCGTTAATCGCAGCAGAAACTTCTTTCCAGATGCTTCGCCCCCAACGTTTGCAACAAACACAGGTAGGGATCGGTGCCATCGGCGTCAGGGATAGAAATTGGATGGGAAAGAACCTGGCCGCCGAATTCAGAGGATTGGCCAATGCGAATGGGAATACCCGCCAGATAGCAGCGATAGGCCCAGCAGTAGGGCGATCGCCCCCTCCCCGTCAAAATCACCACAGCATCAGCGTCCTGTTCCCGGAGCCATCGAATGATGGCCATCTGGGAGTTGAATGAAAAAGTCAGAGGCACATCCCCCGAAACGACAAAGCTCACGCCAGAATCGCTGTCTTCCCGCACGTTCAGCACTTTGATCGAAAGATGGGGCTGGCTGGCTTGCAGGATGGCGATCGCTGCCGCCGCTGCTCTATCCAACTGAATCACCAGCAAACTTTGAATCTTTGCCAGCCGCTCATCCAGCATGGGCCACCTCCCGCGGCACGGCTTGATCTGACTGTCGGAGCAGCAAAGTCTCTACTTCGGCTAAAACCTTTTCAAGGGTGGCACTCTGTAGCTGGCGGGCGTCTACGGTACGGTGGCGATCGCCATCTAGCGGTGCCCAGCGATGGACTTCGGAGTTGCTAAACACCACCACGCTCGGCGTGTTCATGGCAGCAGCCAGATGGGAAATCCCGGTGTCGTTGCACACCAGCAGCGCTGACCGTTGCAGCAGCACGGCCAGGGTACCCAGTGACGTTTTTCCCACCAAATTCACTGGACGTGAAGCCATTTTTTGCGCCACTGTTTCTACCAGAGATTGCTCAGCGGCGGTTCCGGTGAGGACGACTGTATACCCTTTTTGGGCCAAAGTATCCGCAACGGCAGCAAAGCCTGCAGGTGACCAGCGGCGATCGCCCCCACTGGCACCAGGATGGACACACACGTAGGACTGGGGCTGTAAGCCGGAAAGCTTGGCCTGATGCAAATAGGCGCAAAGATCTGATGAATCTATGGGAAACTCCAGATAATCGCCCTGGAGAGGAATTTGCAAGTACTCCAGCAGCCGCAGCAGTCGCCAAATCTCTGGCTCTTTGTCAGGATAGGCGAGGAAGTGGGGCGGGTCTGGGCAATACTGTCCCGGAACGAAAAAGCCTGCCTGCACCTTTGCTCCCAGTAAGGAAAGGAATGAATTGATGTAGCTGCCGCTGCCGTGCATTTGCAGGGCTAGATCATAGGCTTGACCTTGCTGCTCTATCAAAAAGGGAGGGATGACTTCAGCACCCTGCCAGCCTTCAGGGATGCCAGGGTATCCAGAAAAGTCTACCCACGCATCTATCAAATGGGTGAAGCGATCGCCAAACCATCGCTGCCCCGGCAACCCCATGAAGGAAATTCGAGAGGCAGGAAAAGCCGCTCGCAGTGCCCGCAGTGCTGGAACGCCACACAGCAAGTCTCCCAGGCCGGGGAGCGATCGCACTATCAGAATAGACTTTGGTAAGAAAGTTCTCGGATCGAGCATGGTGACATGAGGCGGACTTTGATGCCCATTCTAGGAAAGTGTAATCTCGTGTTTCATTGTGCAATTGCCAGAAAAAGCTTTCGTGGGACGGTCAAATCATTGTGCAGTTGACTAACTGCGGCACTGACCGGAGGAGCATTAGATTTTCTTCAGATTCTTATATCCCTAAAGGAAGATGATGGAATCGCAGAATCTACAACAAGCTGATGGCTATAGATTAACGATCAACCTCTGTTCTGCCGATTATTTTACTGCCACAGATGACTAGTCGCGTCTTCATATATTTGGTATTTAGGAGAAGTTGGGTGAAATGATGACTGAGCAGTTAATCGAATCAGGAACTATTGCCCCGCGTATCGCCCAAGCGTTTGTCGATCTGGTTTTGAGCAGTTCTGCTGAGTTAGATCGGGTCGAACCGCAGCGCGACAAAGACCAGGTCATCTACGGCATTTTGCATGGTCAATTCACGCAGGATGAGCAGGTTTTGGAGCAGGCGCAGCGGCTAGGAATTGACTTGAATCCGCCCCGAGCCGTGATTTTGATTAACGCCAGTGAGTTTATTTACACTGACCCAACCCGTCTTCCTTCCCAGCAGCAGGGAGGGGTCGCCCAACAGCGATCGCAATACATTACTGATAGTATTGTCAGCTTTTTTCATCTGCCTAATGACACAATTTGCGCGAACTTGGGCAATGGCGAATTTGCCGTCCTCAAGGCCAGCGACACGCGCAACATGGGTAGTTGGGCCATGCATGATGGTCCGCCTCCGATAGAATCGGCGACCTCTTCCTGGACCAACCTGGAAGCGGTGAAGCGAGCCGGTAATGCCTTGCTCAATCGTCTGCGCCGGGATACGGGAGCACCCATGAGCGTGGGCATTGGTCGCTACCATCCGGGGGTTTTAGGGCTATCTCGCTCCTACCAGGATGCCCAGGTGGCCCTGCGACTGGGGCGGCAATTTAGCGGCCAAAACCAGGTTTACTGTTTGGATGGACTGGGGATTGCGGCCTTTGCCTGCGTTGCTGATGAGCAAACCAAAGTCGAATTGGCCACCCATTTGCTGAGTCCTCTGGACAACGAGCCAGATTTGCTGGGCACTCTGGATACTTTCTTTCGGCTAGGCTGTGCGGCATCGGCGACGGCCAAACAGCTCTCCATCCATCGCAATACCCTGAGCTATCGGCTGGAGAAAGTGGCGTCCCTTACCGGCCTCGATCCCCGCTGCTTTGATGAAGCGGTGCAAATCCGCCTGGCTCTCTTGCTGCAAGACTTAAAGCCCAGTTGAAGGGCAGCTATGCACGTACTTGTTTACACCGACTCGGCTGGGGTGGGAGGCGCTGAAATCAGCCTGGGACATCTAGTCACCAATGCTTCATCCGACGTCACTCTGACCGTGGTAGGGGTTTCCCCTCCTGTTGTCGAGGCTATTGCCAAGGGGCGTCCCCAAGCGCAAAGCCATGTCTTGCCTGCCGCTGGTTTAGCTGCGTGGCGATCGCACCTGACCACCTTCCGCCGCCTCCGGCCCGACATTGTCCATATCAACCTCTGCACCCCCTGGGCGGGAGCCGTTGGGCTCGCCGCTGCCCTGTCCCTGCCCCAAGCCCGAGTCCTGCGCGTGGATCAGTTGCCCCTGCGTACAACCCACCTACCTACCTGGCTGCGGACGCGATCGCTCTCCCTGCGGGTGGATGCCCATGTGGCGGTAGGACAAGCCTGTAGCCGCCGAATGGAGGACTTCTATGCCCTGGGTCGCCATACGGTGCAGTCGATTCCCAATGGCGTACCAGAGGTTGATTTGAAGCCTTTGGCGATCGCCCCCCTGGCAAAATTTGGCCAGGAGCATGGGTTCCGCATCGGCAGCATTGGTCGGCTTGACCCGATGAAAGGCCACGATATCTTGCTGCGAGCCGTGGCCCACATGGATACGGCCCATGTGACTATCCTGGGGGACGGAGCCTATCGGGGAACGCTGGAGCAACTGGCGGCAGAATTGGGCATTGCTCACCAGATTGCCCTGCCCGGCTGGGTGGATCAGCCCCGTCCCTATTTGCCCACCTTTGATGTGTTCGCCCAACCTTCCCGCTCGGAGGGGTTTCCCCTGACGGTGGTGGAGGCTATGCTGGCGGCCCGCCCCATCGTGGCGACGCGGGTGGGAAGTGTGGCCGAGGCGATCGCCCCCGACGAAACGGGACTGCTGATCGAGAAAGATGACGTGGCTGCACTGGCGGCGGCCCTGGGGCGACTGCAGCGCTATCCCGTCCTGGCCCAGCGGCTAGGTCAGCAGGCCCGCGCCTTTGCCTTGCGCCACTTCACGGTGGAGAGCATGGTGGCCCAGTATGAGCGCCTGTGGGATCAGCTCCTCAGCCAGGGGCGTACCCGCCGCCTGTGGGTGGAGCAACCTCGCGAATAGCGGGAACTTGCTTGGGCCAGGTGAAGTAGAACGTGATACCTGCTCCCACTGCGGATTCGAGGCGAATGGTGCCCTCCTCGGCCTCTACCAGCTTCTTGACAATCGCCAGCCCGATGCCCGTGTTCTCGGGTCTGTCGGTTTTTTGGAGGGTTTCAAAGATGCCAAAGATTTTCTCATGGTAGGCGGGGTCGATGCCGGGGCCTTGATCGGCGATCGCAAATTCGTAATACGTCCCCTGCTCCTGGGCCGATAGAACCACCTCGCCCCGCTCGTCGGGACAGCCATATTTGATGGCGTTGCTGATCAAATTGGCAAACACTTGGCTCAGCATCAATCTTCTCGCTTCCAGGACCGGGAGCGGCGTGGCCAACCGCACCGTTACCTCCGGTGGCACCGATAGGGTCTCCAGCACATCCGCCACCAGCTCACCCACTTCAATGTGCTCTGGCGGCTGCTTTACTCGTCCAGCGCGGGAATACTCCAGCAGGTCGTTGATCAGAGCCTCCATGCGATCGACGCGGCTAACGAGGAGCTGGAGCTGATCCTGATTGTCGGGAGGAATTTGGTCGCCCAGGTCTTCCTGTAGCCATTCTGAGATGTTGCGAATGCCCCGCAGCGGGGCTTTGAGGTCGTGGGATACAACGTAGGCAAACTGATTCAGGTCCTGGTTGCGCTGGTTCAAATCCGCTGCCGTGGCTTTCAGGATCTGGTTAAGCTGAGTTAGCTCCTGGGCGCGCTGGGCCAGGGCCTCCTCCGCCCGCTGGCGATCGGTGATGTCGGTATTGGTGCCAAACCACCGCAGCACGTGACCCTGCTCATCGCGGATGGGGATAGCGCGGGAGAGGAACCAGCGATACTCACCGTCCTGTCGCCGCAGGGGGAAGGTGTCTTCCCAGGGTTCACCTGTGGCAAAGCAGCGGCTGATTCTTTCTACCACCCGATCCACATGGTCGGGATGGTGAACCTGACGCCAGCCCCAGCCCTGCATCTCCTCCAGGGTGGTACCGGTGTAGTCGAACCAGCGATTGTTGTACCAGAAGATCCAGCCGTGCTCATCTGCCATCCAGGCGAGCTGGGAGATGTTGTCTGCCAGGGTGCGGAAGCGGGCTTCACTTTGCCGCAGGGCGGCCTCCGACTGCTTGCGGTCAGTGATTTCTTCGCAGACGGTGCTGATGCCGATGACGCGATCGCCATCCTTCAACGGCAGAAAGTGCGCCAGCCAGGTACGCTTTGCCCGCGGCTGCGCTGGCGTTTCTCCGTGAATTTCTACATTCAGCAGCGGCTCTCCCGTTTCTAGGATGGGGCGCAGTAGCTGCTCAGTCACATCCGCTAAATCGGGGATGACCTCCCGTACGGTGCGCCCGATGTGGGCTTCGACGGGGAGGCCGTTGATTTCTGCCAGCTTTTGATTAATCCGCACAAAGCGCAGATCTCGGTCCAGCACATTCAGCCCGATGGGGACAGACTGATAGATGGCCTCAATTTCTGCAAGCTGCTGCTGAAGCTGCCTTTCGCCCTGACGAATCAGAGCCTCGCTGCGCTTAATGTGATCAATGTCAGTAATGGTGCCAATCCAGCCCACGATTTGCCCCTGCCGATTCCGCGTGGGTAGGCCCCGGCAGATAAACCAGTGATAGACGCCGTCCCAGCGGCGAATGCGGTATTCGATTTCAAACGCCTCGCCGTTGCTGACTGCCTGCCCCCACTCTGCCAGGGTGCGATCGCGCTCCTCGGGATGAACGGTAGAGGCACCGGCTAACCCCATCGATTCAGCTTCGCTTAGACCCGTGTATTTGTACCACCGCTGATTCCAGTAGCTAATTGCCCCCGTAGAATCGGCAGTCCACACCATTTGGGGCATCGCTTCTGCCAGGTCGCGATAGCGCTGCTGGCTGACCTGTAGCGCTGCTTCAGTCTGCTTCTGCTGGGTTAGGCTTCCCGTAGAGACTTTGGACCCATTGGGAGAACTTTCGCCGGAAGGTTGACACGGCACCTGACCGGGCCGCAAAACACACTTTAGCTCAGCATTTTCGATCGCCGTGCGCAGTGCCAGACGCAGCTTATCTGGCGTGGTTCGGTCTTCCACCAGATAGTCTGCCGCCCCCGCCTTGAGTAGCTGCACCGCAGTTTCAACCTCGCTGCTGCCGACAACGACAACTGGCGGACTGCCTTTGCCGATGCGAGCCTGGAGCTGATGCAGCAGATTGCAGCAGTCAGCTAGGAGGAACGGCTGGGTGAGGAGAATGCCATCGACCTGCCGCGATCGACAGCGGGACAACGCCTGTGCGTAATCCCGCTCAACCAGCACCTGGTAGGCGAAGACGCTGTCTTGCTGGAGCTGCTGCCCGTAGTCATCACCGTCCTGGTAGCCGCTTGCGATTACCAGGACTGTCCGGCGAGGCTTTGACGTATCCATAACCCGATCGGCGAATTCTAGAGTCAATGTGAGGCCACGTCGTGATGACTGCCCCAAAAATTACCTTAGATATAATACAGAAAAAGCCGGGAGCTTGATAGCCTCGTCTCTTCAGAGCGAGGTGGAAAAGCGACGCGGGAACTCTAGTTCCTGTCATCTCTAATATAATCGTACTATACCGGTTTTCAAGATCCCGGTTGACCACAAGGCTGGAAGAGCCGGTGGAAGCTGACAAGTTTCGGGCAGAGAAGTCTTCAGCTCTGATTCTTCTGCGAGTGGGTTATTGTTACACTGGCTCGGTGCGATATTCTTTAAGGATTGCGCAAATAGCTTCCGGGCGATCGCTGTCGTCAAAGATGGGCGATCGCGAGATGTCGGCGGGCAAATGGGCGATCGCTGCCACGAACGACGGGCGATCGCTAGGATGTCGGAGGGCAAATAGCCATTTGCCCCCACACTGTTTTGGTGCTCTTGTTGTGGCGTTGGGGGCGCTTGCGTTCCGACTTTTTTTGTAGCCAATTGCCTGGGCTTCATCGCTGTCGGGGCCAAACTGCGCCCGCACTGACACTGCCATTGCGTCAGGCCAATTTGCGATCGCGATGCAATGTTTTGACAACTACACGAGGTGAGAGGGCGATCGCATCTCAGGCTTCACCTGACCCAGATTTATCCAGTAAAAATAATCTGTGGTGCGTTGCGCGACGCAATGACGCACCCCTCAGAAAGTTGCAGCCGCCTGCTTGAATCTATTACGTGCGATCGCGAAATTTGCTGGGGTATGCTGAATGGCAGTGGTCACGGACCTTTGCGAATCACCCAACAGTTGCTGGTAACTCACTGCCCATGACATCCCGCCTTACCTTTACTGCCGCCACCGATGGGCAGTATGCGTCTCTCACCGCCGAGCAGCGGCGATGGCGGCTCAATCAGCCCCATCTAGCCGTGACGGAACGGGCCGCGCTGCTGTGCTGGGAAGCTCGATATTTAATCAACCAGGGAGAACTCTGGCGAGCGGCGCAGTGCCTGAATGAGTCCCTGCGGCTGTGCCCAGACAATCCCTGTGCGCAGGCCTACCGGGGGGCGGTGCTGGATGCCCTGGGGCAGTATCCGGAGGCGATCGCCGCCTATGATCGTGCCCTAGCTGACCTGACCGAGGCCCAGAGCTTCAATGCCGCCCAGATCTGGTACTGCCGGGGTAATGCCCTCCGCAGTTTGGAGCGACGCAAGGATGCCCTGGCCAGCTACGACCGGGCGATCGCCCTAGCCCCCGACTATGCCGATGCCATCAGCGGACGCGGTACGATGCTGGCCATGCTGAGGCGGCGACCGGAGGGGTTGGCTGCCTGCGATCGCGCCCTCCAGATTCAGCCCGACGATCCGGTGCTGCTCAACAACCGAGGCATTGTGCTACTGTTGGCGGGACGACTGCAGCAGGCCCTCACCCAGTTTGAGGCCGCGACTGACCAGCAGCCCGACTTTAGCAAAGCCTGGCACAATCATGGGATTGTCCTGATGCGGCTGGGGCGAGAGCGGGAGGCGATCGCCAGCCTAGAGCGAGCCCTCAGCATCAAAACTCCCTGCCCACAGCCGTGGCAGGCCAACGCCTGGAACCTGCTGGCCTTCCTGTTTCTAAAGACCGGGCAGTTTGAGCGGGCGATCGCCAGCAGCGAGCAGGCCCAGGTCTATGACCCCGGTTCCTACCCGGCAGCCTTATACAAAGTGGCCAGCCAAATTGCCTCAGGCCGTTTCCTGGATCGCCTGCGGATACCAGCAGGACGGCGGCAGCTCCGCCATGATTTGGCCACGGTGCTTCATTTTCTCCGGCTGCGGCTGCTGGTTCTGGCGAGCATCATTGCCCTGATCATCGCCCTGCAGGGCGACTGGGCCGATGGCCTGCGGCAACTGCTGCCAGCGGTGCTGTCTATCGGCATCATTGCCCTAATTGCGGGTGACCTATGGCGCAATCGGGCTAAACTCAGCTTCGTCCGGCGCACCTACTTCCGCAGCGGCATTCTCACCTATCTGCGGGCGATCGGCATTATCGCGATCACCTTTACCACCTTCACCGTCGCCAACCGCTATGCGCCCCCCTTTATGCACTGGGGCTGGGCCAATCTGGTGTTTGGCCAGCCGGGCAATATCATTTTTCAGCCGCTAAATCTGCTGGAAGACCTGTCCCACGTCCTGCCCGGCGAGAGTCTGCTGGCCCAGGTGCTGACTCAAGCCGAGAGTCTGGTGGGTCTGATCATCGTGCCTCTGGTGAGCGGATTGGTGGGAGGGATGGCGATCGCCCTGCCGCCCCCCTTCCGTGCTCACCTCGTCACCCTGCTGGTCATTGGCTTTTGGGTCCTGCTGGTGTTGGGCATCCCCTTTTGGGCAAGACTGGAGGAGCGAATCTTTCGCCGGGGAGCCCACACCTGGGGCAAAATCTGCCTGCGCTCCACCCAGTTTGGCCTGATTCACCTGATCGCTGGCATTCCCATCCTGGCCGGATTCGTGCTGATCGTCCCCGGCTTTCTATTCGCCTGCCGCTACAAATACGTCCACGATCGCCATCTCGCCCAACACCGCAACCCCCTACAGGCCCAGGAAGCTGGCGTAGAAGCCAGCACCGCCGACCACGCTGTCTACAACGCCATCCTGGTCTCCGCCGTCACCCTCACCCTCCTCCTGGCTTGACACTCCCCATAGCTAAAAGCTGAGGGATTCTTGGTTCATCCACCATCCTTAAAACTGATCTGAGAGTTTTATCCGGTTCCCGAACCCTTCAATATTCGATACTTACCCAACGATTACCTTGTGTAGTCATGTCATCCCCTAGAGCTGTTGCTGTCAAAGCTTCGATTTGTGTGTCTTGCTCTGGGACTTGAGGCCAAACCATAGCAGAACAATTACCGGGATAAAGGCAACAGCAGCGACCAAAAACATTTGAGCCACCCCCGTTGTGAAAGCAGCCTGGTAGTTGCCCACCAGCCCTTCCAGCCGTTCAATAGGGACAGCGAACTGCGCTGAGATAGAGGGCACATCACTCTTCAGAATTTCTTGCAGCAAGTCATTCACACGGCGAATGTCGTCCTGACTGAGTCCAGCCTCCGTAAGTTCGCCCAGGTAATAGTTGCGCCCGAAGGTGGTCACTAAAGAGACCGTGACTGCAACCCCCAGGGCATTTCCCAGTTGAACAGCGGCGTTGTTAGTGGCAGATGCCGTACCCGCCAGGTTGGGTGGCGCAGAACTGAGCAACGCATTCATCCGGGGGATATTGGCAACGCTGTAGCCCATGCCCAGCAGCAGCATCGGCAACGCCACCGTCCAAATCGATAGGTCAGGACTCACCAACCGCGAAAACAGAAATAGTCCCAGGGCAAAGAAAGCTGTGCCCGTAACCACCAGGGAACGTATCTGGAACTTATTCACCAGTGGCCCCACCAGGATACTGAAGACGAATAATGATAGCGTCAACGGCATCAGCATTAGGGCAGACTGCACCGGAGACTGCCGCAAGAGCACCTGAAAGTAGTTGGATAAGTGAAAGAAGGTACCCGTCTGGCCGAAGGACAGCAGGATAACCAACAAGCAGCCGAGAGAAAAAGCGGGTTGACGAAATAGGGACAGTTCTAACGCGGGAGACTGCACCCGTGACTCCCACCAGATAAAGACAGCGAGAATGACCAACCCGATCGCCCCAGGAATCATCACGATACCGCTGAAAAACCCGGCAGGACCACTCGCCTGGCTGATGCCATAAACCAGCGCAAATAACCCGGCAGCACAGAGGAGAATGCCGATAAGATCGAGCTTGCGTGCTCCTTGCGCCTTACTCTCGGACACAAACCGCAGCATGAGAAACAGGGTCAGCAACCCTAAGCCAATCACCAGCAAAAAGACAGCTCGCCAACCGAGCGCCTGGTTGAAAAACTGGATGACGAGTGACGATAAGCCCCCCATAATGCCGAGGGATGCACCGTAAATGCCCAGGGCCTTTGGGCGTTCTTCCCTATCAAAGGTGACGGTAAGGATGGCCAGCACCAAGGGGTTGACCATGGCTTGAAAAATACCATCTAGCGCTCGAATGCCGATCAGGGCGTCTGGGCTGGGAGCCAGCATCGACGAAACTGCCATCGCCAGAACTCCAGCGGTACCGATTATGATGAATCGGCGGCGTCCATATAGATCCCCCAGAGTTCCCCCACCCAAAATAAATGCCGCCAGCATCAGCGTAGAAATGCTGGACATGAGGCCGATGGTGGATTGGGTTGGATCAAATTCTGCTTGAATCGCCGGAATCACCAGATTCAAAATTCCTGAATCAATGGCGACCATGAGCATGGCAACGATGCAAGCTAACAGAACCATCCATCGCCCTGGATCACGCTGAGAGATAGATTGAGCAGAATCCGTTGTCATGGATTGTTGAATATCGGCAATAGGTCAAAATTGATAGGTACACAGCCGTAAATAAAGCTGGCAGGGTGTACTTCTTACCAGAAATGCACCTCACTATGGCGTCGTTTATTTATAACTACCTACCTATATCTGAGAATAACTAAGGAAAGTGACAAACCAGTGCAATATTTCTGAAATCTCCGGACGAAGCTACAGCGGCTTAATCTGTCTAGGGTGTGATCGAGAGACCTACCTCCAGTAGCGGACTGGCGGGCTGAGCCTCAGCACCTACCTGCGTCAGGCAGGGCTAGGTCAAGCCATTCTCGAGAGTGTTCTGATTGTTGTGTAAGTAGAACTGCGTTGAAAAACGAAGGTTAGAAAACCGGGGGAGCGCCCCGGTTTTCTAACATGAATTTAATTGTGCCGACCTACTTAAGCAGATTTTGGTTCAAACTTTGAAGCGCTCTGGGAATAGAATCGCAAAATGTGATGCAGCGGCTTTCCAATTTTGGATTGGACGATTCCAGCGCTTTGAAATATTGCTCATCGCCAAATACATCAATTTGAAGACCGAGGCTTCGTCTGGGAAAACGGCTTTGGTCTTAATCACCTTCCGCAGCGATCGGTTGACCGACTCAACGGCGTTGGTAGTGTAGATTACCCGCCGAATCTCCATCGGATAATCGAAGATGGGAATGATGTTCTCCCAATGGCGCAGCCAGATTCGGCTGATAGCAGGGTACGACTTGTCCCACTTGGCCGGGCGTTGCTGGATAACGGTATGCGCGACGATTTTGCCAACGTCCACTGTCGGGGCAAATGGCCATTTGCCCTGACCAGGTTCATACCCAGGTTCAGCAACGCCTGACTGTGAATTTGCTGGTCGGCGCAAATGACGTGGGCCAGCAGCAGAAAACCATGGTCGATCGCTGCGCCGTGTTGTGGGGTTGCAGTTGCTACCATTTGAAGATGCTCGTAGAAATCCTGATTCGTTTAACGGACTGCTTGAAGCATTCCCGGATTTTAGAGCAACTCACCAGAGAAAACTTTAAATTATTCTTCTGCTGGGGAGGCGATC
>JBHJGR010000188.1:0-3792 GCA_050331615.1 Elainellaceae cyanobacterium | reverse complement strand
GTCAACCTCATAAGCTTCGCCGTCAATCACCTCAAAGGTAAAGACTTCATCCGCTTCATTTTCATCTGCCCCGTCGTCTAGTATGGGCAAGGCAATAGAAGCGGTGGGCTGGGTCAGGGTGATAAAGAAGCCGCTGTCGCCATCTGCCGGGGTCGGGAAGTCAGCAATGCCCTCGCTCAGCTCGGCGTTGAAGACATCAAATTCGGTCAGGCTGCGGATGCCCTCATTGTCGTTGACTAGAACCGTGAGGCCCTCTGTCGGAATCTCGCCCTCGACGTTAAAGGATAGGGTGATGGTTTCGCCTTCTACCACGCTGGACTTGTCTAGGCGGGTATCAACTTAAGGCGGGAAAGCCTTTGCGTATCAGCCAGACAGCCGTTGTGCCTTAGATGACCGACGCGGCAGCGGCAGATCCCCGACCTGCAGCAAGAGGCACTCAAAGAGGTCGGGAAATTCGTGATTGAATAGCCGCTGGGCTGCCGTCGAACCATCGGCTCGCCTCAAGTCAAAATTGTGAATCACCGTGAGGGCCTCAAGGGACTGAGCGGAGAAGCCGCGGGTGGCGTGGTGGAGCTTGGAGAGACAGCCGTTGCGCCCCTCGACTGCCGAGGAGGTGCGCTGATAGTTCGCCACAAACGTCACGGCCCAGTTGCGCCAGTAGCGCACCTCGGCATCAGACAATTGCAGGGTGAGTGGGTGTGCCCAAAGGCGGTCATAGGCGTCGCTGGCGGCTTGCTGGTAGCGCTGTTGGCGGCAGGGCTGGCGGGCTTTGTCGAGCTGTATCGACCAGTAGACCCAGGGCAACAAGGTGTGGAGTACCCAGCTTTGGCGGGCCGGGTCAGGGGTTTCCTGCATCAGCGCCTGCTCACACCACTGCCGCCACGCCCGGATGCCTGTCGCCCAGGTGCTCAGTTGCGCTTCAAAGGTGGCAAGGGCTTTGCGGGTTGGCTGACTGCCCATGGCTTGAGCTAGTTGTGACAACACGCCCAAGGGAGCCGCCAGAGAGGCCGCCAATTGCCCATCGAGTTGCCACCTCTGGCACTCCAGCTCAAACGGGTGGAGGCTCTGGCCAATGGTCTCAAGCGCCTGCCGATAGTGCTCTTGGGCGGCGTGCCAGTCCTGCTGCTGCTGCGCCAACTGGGCCAGGGTCAGCAGCAGCGCTTGCCGTTGGGAACCCTCGGTGAGGGACTTGAGTTGTTGCTGCACATCGGCCACCTGCTGTTGCACCTGCTGGAGTTGACGCTCAATGGCCCGCCCCCAGGGTCGCCCCAGGTCACGTAGGGCATGGAACACATCAACCACGTGGGGACAGCCCAACCCTGAGAGCGCCAATTTGATGAGCGCGGGGGCTGCGTCACTGACCAGGTAGTGGCACTGCCAGCCGTACGCCCCCCAGCGCTTTTGCCACTGCTGCTGCCAGGTGTCGTAGGTGCGGTTGTCACTCTCGGTTTCGATGAAGATGAAGCCGCTCACCAACTCCACCATCACCAGGATGGGCCGCTCAAAGAAGGTCTCGTCTGCCCCCACGCAGATGCCCTGCTGCTCGACCGGTTGGCAGTGTTCGCCTTGGGCTGCTGCATAGTCGATGATGCCGTCCATCAGACGCCCCTTCAATGTCCGCAGCGCGCTGGCCGAACAGCCCACCTGTTGCTGAAGATGAATGGCTTTGAAGAAGTCCGAGAGGCTCTCTGCCCCTACCCCCTGCTTGATGCCGAAGTGGTAGACCACTGCTACCACCAGCCGTACCAGCCAGTCGTAGCCAACGGGTGTGTCCCACCACTCTGACTCCGGATACTGGCGGTGCCGCTCGATGGCCTGGCGATGGCGATGGACGCTGCTGCGGCTCAGACCAGTCGCTTGGGCGATGGCTTGTAAGCTCTGCTGTATGGGGCCACGCAGATGGAAGGCGACTTTTTGACGGTGTTCTCGTATAGTAGATGGCATCGAACCCTAGTTTGTAATTCCAGGGTTACGATACACGGCTCTGGGCACTGCTACAGAGCTTTTTTGTTGTCGCTCCGTCAGGTGCTATGTGTTACATGACTTTTGAGGTATAACTGTCTCGCCTTAAGTTGATACCCGAGTCCTGACACCTATGCCGAGGCAGTAAAGCACAACATCAATCTGGGCTACGACTTCATCGCTTTGGGGGGACTTGCCCGTGCGCCCAGTAAGGAAATTATTAAAATTCTCCAGGCGACTCGCCCTCACCTGACTCCTCAAACCCGACTCCACCTCTTTGGAGTTGCCCGCATCAGTGCGATTCCCGTGTTCCAGCATTTGGGGGGCACGAGCTTTGATTCGGCCAGCCCGCTGCGTCGAGCTTGGTTGGGTTCGGGTGCGAACTACCATACGCGATCGCACAAGATGTACACGGCAATCCGCATTCCTCCTGTGGATGGTCACGGGGTGCGGGTTAAGCGGTTGCTGGAAGCGGGGGTGTCTGACCAGGAGACGCTCAGGCGCTTAGAGCAAGGGGCATTGAAAGCTCTGCGTGAATTCGATGCGGGGAAGCTGGATATTGACCAGGCTCTAGACTCATTGCTCGCCTATGATGAACTGCTGGAGTTGCCTAAGGATGGAATCGCAGATCCGGCAGAGCAAGCGAAGCGGCGAACAAAGCATGAGCGCATGTATCGAGAGCTATTAGAAGACCGACCTTGGAAACGGTGTGGCTGTGTGATTTGTGAGGAGATTGGGGTAGAAGTCGTGATCTTTCGTGGCAATGACCGGAATCGAAGACGGGGGTTTCACAATACCCACGTCTTCGACGATCGGTTTCAAGAGCTGCTTGAAACGTTGCAAACGAGTTCAGATTTGTCGTTATCACAGTAACGAAGGTGAAAGCTATGATAAGAAGAGAGATACCATTGGTAACTGTAACTAGCTTTGTAATGGTGCAAGATTGATGACTTCAGCCGTTGTCACTGCTAAATGGACGATCGAGCAGTACCATCGCATGGTGGAAGCTGGAATTTTAGACGATTGTCGAGTTGAACTACTGAATGGAGAAATTGTTGAGATGTCTCCAGAGCGTGAACCCCATGCTCATCTGTCGAGTGAAGCAGCAGATTATATTCGGGAGTTGTTGCGGGGTAAAGCAAAGGTTCGAGAAGGGAAACCGATTACACTACCAGGTAGTTCAGAGCCAGAACCGGATATTGCCATTGTGCAAGACTTAGGGGACATTTATCTGGAACATCATCCCTATCCAGAAAATATTTTTTGGTTGATTGAATATTCTAATACCAGCTTAGCCAAAGACCTGGAGGCAAAGCGTCAAGTCTATGCTCAGGCTCAGATTCAAGAGTATTGGGTCGTGAACTTGAAACGTATGGAACTGGTTATTTTCAGACAACCTATTGATGATGATTATGGTGAAAAGCAGACCTTAACAGATGGAAAGGTTATTGCTCTAGCGTTTCCAGAGGTGGCGATCGCACTTAATCGCTTGCTTAAAAAGGTTTAACTTTACTCTATTAGTTTCATAAACAACACCTTATGGATCTCTTGTACAATATGCAGGGCAATCGCACTTATTTTGTATAAATTGTACTTGACAAACTCAGGTTGAAGATGGTGGATACGTCCGGGCTAGACAACACGGCTCAAATCCAGGACACTGCACAGAGAGTCTCTGTCCCCACTCGCTCCCCTTCTGACCATGGCAACTGGCTTCGGCAACGTCCCTCCCCCTGGTGTTCCCTTGAGTGTTCAAAAGCTCAGAGAGAGGCTGCTAGAGCACTTTGGCGAACTAGAAGACCCCCGTATTAAGCGGCAACCCGAGCATTT
>JBHJGR010000187.1:0-66499 GCA_050331615.1 Elainellaceae cyanobacterium | reverse complement strand
AGGTGTCGGTTGCTGCTGATAGTGCTGCAACTGCCGATAGTACTGCCACAGCAACTGCTGCATCTCGGCAATATTCTGCTGCTGCGGGGTGTCTGCTACCAGACGCCGCAACCCTCGTTCTGCATGCACCCAGCACAACCCATGGACGAACACGTTGAACTGACCGGCCCCATCGCTGAGGATGCGCAACGGGGCGTCTATCCCCTGGCCCATCACCCCGCCCAGTAAAGCTGCTTCGCTCACCAAGCGCACCACCTTGGGACTCTCGATGCCGTGCTCGGCCAACTGACATCTCCCCACGGCTAGAAGCCGGGGGGTTCATGAAATCCGCGTGGGCATCCCGCCCTGTCAACACATTATCCAGCAGCGCGTCAAACTCGCAAAAACGTTACTGGCTAATCCAGCCCTCAGCATCACTGAGGTTGCTCATTACTGTGGCTTTAGCAGCCAAAGTCACTTAATCAAGCACTTCAAACAGCAAATGGAGCTAACTCCGAAGCGCGATCGCGATCGCGATCGCGGTTAATCACACAAGTAACTACATCCTTATCCGCAGAAAGTTCTTTTCTTACAAGGGTTTCAGCAACTTGTTTGAATCAGCAGCCAAAAAAATGCGATCCCCCCCTTCTCAAAACCAACCCGTTGGTTACATAATGGAGTCATGAAAACGAAGGGCGAAAAAACGAAGCAGCACATTGTCGAAATTGCGGCAGAGTTGTTCTGGAAAAACAGCTATCAGGGGGTCAACACCATCACCATCAGCCGTGCGGCTGGGGTAAACAAGGCCACGATGTATCGCTATTTTCCGTCAAAGGACAATTTAGCTCTCGCCGTGATTGAGAACTACTGCGATCGCACCCTCGCCTACGTTTTCGAGGGCAGCTTTCAGGCGACCGCTGACCCGGTGGAGCGATTAAAGGAAATCTATCGGCGGGTTTACCAGACTCACCAGGATACCTTTGACCAAGATGCGTCCAGTCCGGGGTGCCCGTTCGTCAACATCGTCGTTGAAATGGGAACCACGAATGCGGAGATTCGGCAGGCAACGGAACAATGCTTCCAGCGCTTTGGTGAATACTACCGACAAATCGTACGGGATGCGAAGCGACTCGGCATCAGTCCAGACAACCTGGATGAAGACCGAGCCGTGCAAACCCTAATCAACGTCATGAATGGTGCCATGGTGTCCTCCAAGATCAAAAATCGTCCTGAGGAGATCTTGGCCATGGCTCCGGTTGCTGAGCTTGTCCTGAAGGGCTAATTTTTTTAGCCCTTAAAAAACCAACCAGTTAGTTATTTTTAAACCCATGACTCAAAACCATCAAGCAAACCCAACCCCCCCCGTTCAACCCGCTGACCTCGACGTTACCCAGCTCACCCCTGCCCCATTGCAAATGGAGGGGGAATTTATCTTCCATGCCCCTGCCACAACGGTTTTCGATGCCGTGACCGATCCGCAAAATATCGCTAGCTGGTTTCCCACCCTTTACGACGGTTCCACCGATCATTCCCGCTCCGAAAACGCGGGGAACTGGGGCGCGGGGAGTAAGCGATACTGCCAAACTCGCCTGATGGGCACCCTAAACGAAACCATTCTTCACTGGGACTACCCCAGGGCCTATGCCTACAACGTGAAAAACTGGACGATGCCCATCAAGGATCATTGCGCGGTCATGCTGGTTGAGCCGCTTGGCCCCAGTCAAAGCAGATTTATCTGGCGACAGTATTACACCCCAATCGGTCTATTTTTGAAGTACGCCTTTCCCGGCATGATGATCAGCATGATGAATCGCGGCATGGCAGACTTGCAGCAGCAACTGGGCGGCCCCGGCGGGCAGATGCGTCAGGTTCGTTAAGAGACCAGACTGAACTTAAACCCTGTCGAAGTCCAGACCTGGAGTTTTTCTTCCGGGGGAAGCACGAATTTCGGTCTGGACTTGGTGTAGAACAGCGGTTCAGTATGGCTAGAACCCCGGTTTCTGCATTGATTAGCTGATGATTCGGCATTTTCCAGAGTAAAAACCGGGGTTCTGTATCAGCGTTATAGGTATCCAGTTGTATAGAGCAAGGCCAATTACGGCACCAGCACCAGGGAATGAACGCCACGGGTCACGGGTACGGAGTATCGCGTTTGCACCAGCGTCGGCTGAGGATCAAGCGGGTCGGCGGCGATGCGCCAGAAGTCGATGGAGCCGCCTTGAATGCGGTCGTCGAAGTGGTCATAGTTCACCACCGCCAGGTATTGGCTAGAAGCATCGAAGGCTGCCGCCTCTGGCAAAATCCCATCATAGGGATAGTCGCCAACGAGAGTAAGCTGCCCTGTTTGCAGATCTAGCGTGAAAAAGCTGAGGGACGAAAACCAGGTGATGCGATCGTCATCGTATGGAAGGTAACTGCGCTCCAGGTTAGTGGTCACAACATATTGACCATTGGGGCTAATGGCCAAACCCTCAGGACTGACCCCCGTCATGGCTCTGGAGACTAACGCATGACGGGGCGAACCATCTGGTTGCGCTCCAGCCTCTAGCCGAATGCTGGCGATGCTGCCGCGAGGTGCCTCGTTCCAGAGACCTTCCACATCCGCTCCCCAGTAGAGATTGTTGACAATCAAGTGGCGACCATCAGGGGTAAACCGGGCCATGTAAGGTGCTTTTTCGACCTGCACCACATTTCCCCAGGGCTGAAGACTCGCCGTGACTCCCTCCACAGATACCTCAGCAAAGGCCACCTCGGCGGCATCTTCGTTCACCAGGGCTAAAACATCGCGGCTGGGATGCCATTCGGCATGAATGAGGCGATCGCCCGCTGGCAGGGTTGGCACCTCGGGATAGCTCGGTTCTCCCAAGCGACCATCGCTAAAGGGAATGATGGCCAATGGGGTTTCGGTGCCTGCTCCATTCGGGTTAAAGGTCACGGCTATCCAAGAGCCGTCGGCGTTGATGCTGACGGCATCGGGGCGCTCAGCGATCGCCATGTCTTGTACCAGGGTCGGTCTGGTCGGCTCCGCCAAGTCGAAGACCTGCAGGCGATCGCCCTGCTGCAAATCTCCAAACATCTGATTTTCCCAAGCGCCCTCAGGCCGAGGAGTGAAGGTTTCTACGACAATTGCGTAGCGGCCATCGGGCGTCACCGCTACGGCCACGGGTGGCCCTGCGACTGAATTGCTCGCCTCAACTTCATAGGCTTGCAGATTGCGGACATGACCATTCAGCGGAATGACGCTCAGGGCATCCCGCCCCTCGCGGGGTCCCAACAAGCCGTTGACATAGGCAGACGCCAGCATATCGGCATCGGAAATTGAAACCAGGTATCGTCCTTGAAACTCCATCGGCGCAGCTCGATTCGGCGTTTGGGCGATCGCCCCTGCCGACACAACCGTTGTCAAAGCCAGCCCGACCCCTATCAATTGGCGAAACATCTTTACCTCCTAAAGTAAAACGCTCACTTTACTTTAGGAGGGGCTGGGTCACCTCAGCTATAGAAGTATGATTGGGGAAGCATAGATAAACTAAAGGGATCGTTTTACTATGGGGCTTGAGCAGTATCGGGCTGAAGTTAGCCGTCAAAAACAAGAAGCGATTCTGCAAGCCGCTCTAGCGGCTTTTTTGGAGCTGGGGTATGCAGGCACGACGGTGGATTACGTCGCGCAGCAGGCCGAGGTTTCTACGGCCACCCTTTACAAGCACTTCTCTAGCAAGGCGGATTTGTTCGGCGGCATCATGGCGCAGGTTTGGCGCAGCGATCGCGTCAGTTCTACCCCAATTCCACCGGATTGCGCCCCCTGTGATGCCCTTACCTTAATTGGTCAGGAATATGCTGAACTGCTCACCAGTCCCACCATTCTGGCGCTGTTTCGCGTCATTATTGCCGAGGCCCCTCGCTTCCCGGAACTCGGGACCGAACTTTACCATCGGGGCAAGGAACCATTTCTCAAACGGCTGCAGGCCTATCTGAGGCAGAAAGTCGAAACGGGTGAATTGGTCGTTGAGGATGAGGCGATCGCGACGCGCCAGTTTCTAGGAATGATCAATGATCTGATTTTTTGGCCCCGATTTCTCATAGTGGATTTAGCACTGAGCGAGGCAGATATTCAAAATGTTATCGACAATGCGGTGACCACTTTTTTGTCGCGCTATGAGTCTCAGGCTCATAAACAATGAATCAGGGGCAGCCCAAAAAAGACCGCTTTGGCAGAGCGAATTTTTGGGATACACCCGAGTATTTTCTAGCACTCAAAGAAAGTCGCTACAATCCTTGGTGAAATAATAATCGCTGCGCTGTCATGAGTTCTCGAGATACCAATTCGTCTATCCCGAATAACGCTTCAACGTTTCCTGCTAAGTAGAACTGCGTTGAAAAACGAAGGTTAGAAAACCGGGGGCGCTCCCCCGGTTTTCTAACCTGAATTTAATTGTGCCGACCTACTTATCCCTCCCATTTTGAGCAGTCAGCAAATCAAGTGGGTCAGCGGTTCGGGAGGAGTCGGTCCCCTTGGCAAAGGAGAAATGATTCTGCGGCCAGCGGAAGTGCCCTCTCGTATCCTGTGGAGCGACCCTGCCCGGTTTACTCTACTGCGATATGAATCAAACTTTATCCAGCCCTGAGCCTCCTAGATCTGATCTAATCTTGATCTAAAAAACAGCCCATAATCGAGCACATTAGAGGCTGATCTAGGAAGTGGCCATTAGGCTAGAATGTAGCCGTAACCTAGGCCGTAGCTTGATTTTAGTGATGCCAGGACCCAGACTTGAACTGGGGACACGAGGATTTTCAGTCCTCTGCTCTACCAACTGAGCTATCCCGGCGTGAGAGAAGCGAATCGCTTGAAAAATTCGCGCTTATCTAAGCTATCAAATCTGTAAGCTCTTGACAAGGCCCCAATGCAATTTGATTGAGTCGATGTGAGAGAGCCTAGAAGGCGCTGCGGAGCATTGTTGTGGCTCCAGCAGCGTTTTCAGCTTGTTCAGCTTGTTCTAGATAGGGCGAAGGCGAGTTAGTTTGAGATTAAAAGTTCCAGACCCCTGACCAGCGTAAGGCGTTACGCGCATGATGTAACGTCCTGACTCGGTGATGCGGGCAAACAGCATCGAATTAGTGGTGCCATCGGGGCCGTCGTCGTTTTCGCCAAAGGTGGAGCCATCTGGTGCGAGTAGGGTGATAATGGTGTCAAATTCGTCGGAGACTAAGTCAATGACGATATAGTCACCCTCTTCCAGGTTGATGACGTAGTCTCGGGCAAAGCCGCCAAATCCGGTTGGAATGTCCTTTTCCGAGAGGACGTCAGTTACCTCATCACTTTCGGGAAGCTGGACGGGATTGTACATTGAGGTTTGAGAGCCGACAGTCTGAGCGCTCGCGATCGCAGTACTCAAACCAATGCTTAGGAGAGCCGTAGGAATGGCTAACGGAAGCGCAAGTTTTGACCGTAATTTTTCTCTATTTTGGAACATCCTCATAGGTACACAATACCCCATACGTTCAGCACAAAAGAACTCGTACATTATGCCCTACCATGTTCGCGCTGTGCTATTCGTTTGACATGATTAAAGAAATGGCAAGTTTGACGATAGGCTGCGACAGCGGCAGGGAGAGAATGACCGATGGTGATACCTAGCCGGTTTGCAAAAAAATTGATTGTACACCTATTGGGAGTCTTGCTAGTCGTTCTCCTGACAGGGCTATGGATTTTGCTCAGTGCCAGACCAGCGATCGCCGCCATTGACACCGTCAGCTACAACAACGCCAGCCTTAATAACCAGGACTTCTCTGGCGCAGATCTGGCCGGTAAATCCTTTGTGTCGGCTGAGATGCGCGACATTGATCTCCATGACGCTGACCTGACGAACGCAATTCTGACCAAGGGGGTGTTGCTCAACGCCAACCTGTCGGGGGCGAATTTAACGGGAGCACTGGCAGATCGAGTCTTTTGGGTGGGGGCCGATTTGAGCAACGCGATTCTGATTGGGGCGACCATTTCCAGAACCAGCTTTAACGACGTGATGATTACGGGAGCTGATTTTACCGACGCCATTGTCGATCGCTACGAAATTAAGCAGCTTTGCCGGCGGGCGTCAGGGGTCAATCCCGTTACCGGAGTATCGACCCGAGACAGCTTGGGATGCCGCGAGTAGGCTGCTGAGACAAACGTCGGTGGAGGTCTACCGTTGGGCACAGGCAACCGTCAGGGAAGTGCGGAAGCTCAGAGCAGAACTAGGTTGCCGCTCGACTTGACCGTCGGGGGCAGGCGTATCCTCCTAAGCGGGCGATCGCCCCTTCCAAATCTGCCGTTAGCCGTCGAGCGGCTTCCTTCGTATCGCGGGGGCAGCTAGGGCTGTCAGCCTGGCTGGGGAAATAATCAGCAACCTGGAGGGGCGAGCCAATGCGGATTTCTACATCGCAACCCCAGCCCGGTTTGGGTTCGGCGTAGCGCATGTCCATCGGCACCACCTGCGCGCCCAATCCTGGTTGAGCACTTTCGGCCTGAATGGCGAGGCGGGCCAGTCCTGGCTTCAGCGGATGCAGCTCCCGATCGCGAAAGATGCCTCCCTCGGGGAAAATGACCATCATCTGGCCATCCCGCAGGACATCGACGCCGTAGCGCAGGCTGGCGATCGCAGGCTGCTTGGGATCCACCGGGAATCCTCCCAACCGCCGGATTAGCCACCCCTGGACGCCCTTCATTTCATTGGCGGAGACCATGAAGCGCAGATCCCGTCCGGTGGCGCGACGACCAGTGGCAAACGGTACGAGCAGGGCATCCCAGCGGGAGCGGTGAGTGGGGGCAAGAATCACCGGGCCATCGGTGGGCAGGTGTTCCTGCCCAGAAATTTGCATATTACCAAAATAGGAGGGAATCACGACCTGACAGCCGAGGGGATAAACCAGCGGCATCAGCCACGGCGATATGCGGGAATTGATCTCGGCGGTGGGTTTGGTGGCCAGGGAACTTGCCATAGTTAATGGGTTAAGCGAAACCATTGACTTGTAGGTAAATTAGCTTGAATAGGAAACGTTGTCTCAGTAGTACTTAGCTACAACCTTACTGTTCCCGTTTTAGCTTCCCCACTATTCAATGCCACTTTTCGCGGCGTCCTGTCAAACCTTAGTGCACCAGACTACCCGATGACGCAAGGGCAAACGGTCATTTGCCCCTACTGACCGTTTAACTAGGGGTAGAATTTTTTCTGGAAATCGCCTTGGATTAGGAACTTACCGCATCCCCTCACCGCCGCTGCCCAAACCACATCTGAAGCTGGTGGCGGCAGGTTCCCTCTAAAATGCCGCCAACCACGGGCAGACGATGGTAGGAACAGGCACTGTCTGGAATATTCATGACGGTGCGCACCGCCCCCGCCTTCAGGTCATCTGCACCGTAGACCAGCTTTCCCAACCGGGCCTGGGCGATCGCCCCCGCACACATGGGGCAGGGTTCCAGCGTCACATATAGGGTACAGTCGTTGAGCCGCCAGGACTGACGGACCTGCCCCGCCGCCCGCAGGGCCACAATTTCCGCATGGGCGGTGGGGTCGTGGTCCCGCTCTCGCCGATTTTCCCCCTCGGCGATCACCTGATCATGCTGATCCACCACGACCGCGCCCACGGGCACTTCTCCTGCTAGACCCGCAGTTTCTGCTAGGGCGATCGCCCGACCCATCCAGCGGTAGTGGCGCAAATATTCCGGATGGTTGAGGACGGGGGGCGGCAGGTGAAACGGCATGGCCAGGGAGTAGTCTACATTTGCCGCCGATAGTCTTCCAGAATTTGCAGCAGATCGGTCTTGACGGCGGGAGGAATCAGGTCTGACAGGGGCAGCTCCCGCTGGCCGCCGCCCAGCTTGACGGGAATGCTGGCGAGGACATCAGCCACCTGGACTTCTTCCACCTCCCCCTCGATCAGCATGGGATGGAGCTTTTCGGCGAGGGGGGTGTGCAGATGGGCATCCTGCAGGTATAGATGCCACTTGGCAACGTCGATATAGACTTTGTCGCCAATTTCTGCCGCCAGCTTTTCAATCGCTTCGGTGGTGCTAGAGTAGGCCATGACAAATTCCTCCTGGTTTCAGCAAATGAGAGAATGACAGCCCCATTGACGCAGAGATGGGGCAGGAACTCCAACCTTCATGAGGACGATTTGTCTTTGGCGAAGCCCTTGGGTTTGGTCGGCTGGGGCTGGGGTTGGGAGTAGTCGGCGATCGCAAAAACATACACTCCATGACCCACCAGTGCCGCCAGCCAGATGGGCGTCACCCAGCCCACCCAGGTCCAGGTGGGAAAATTGACCAGGCGGAAAAACCAGAGGCCGGAGTTAGTGGCTGCAAAGATGGCGACGTGGGTGGCGAAGGTCATGCGGTCATCCAAGCGCCGGAAGGCCGGGTCTTTGCGGTCGGGCTGTCGGGGCCAGCGGGGAGGCATAAAGGGATAAAATCCTCACAGAGGATTAAATAACGCTACAAATATTTAACCTCACTAACTGCGCGGCTTCAACTCTGCCACCAGCCCTCTATGATGAGCTTGACGTTCTCCGGTCACGACTCATGGGGCACTTTATGAAACTCACTGTCCTGAGCGACACCATCTTTAGGCTCAGCATCCGACCCAGCCGCGAACTTGCGGATGCAGAGAAATTTCTAGTCCGCCAGGGCAGTGACTTTGAGGTGGTCGAAGTTGACGCGGCACCGTTTCGCCACGTCCGGGCCGTGTTTGCTGCCCCCATAGGTCCGCAGGAAAAAGATACCTGGTACGTTTACAGCGAGCACATGGCGCGGGAAGGCCGTCCGCCCGACCCCGATCCCCAGGACGAGGAAGATCCCCCACCGGCCCAGCCCTATGCTCAAGGATTCAAGCTCCCTGGCTATCGCAGCATTTTTTACCTGCCCGATCCCATCCTCAGGGCGGGGAACTTTACCTGGGCCGAGGCCACTAAAAACGGCAACCGCATGCCGGTGATCCGTGGTGTGGTGGACAACATTCTCTATATGGCGGATGTCCTTCAGGAAGTGCGTGAGCTATTTGGCGATCGCCCCGTCACCATCCTCTCCTGGTACCGCGATCCGGCCACCAATCGCCGCCTCGGTGGCCCTGACCGCAGCTACTACCTCACGGGGGGAGCCGTGGATTTCCGCATCGCGGGCGTCTCTCCAGCCGAGGTACAGCAGCGCCTCGACCCCTGGTGGGGGTCCAGGGGCGGACTGGCCAGCACCAGCACTTCTGTTCGGATAGATAATCGCGGCTATCGTGCCCGCTGGACTGAGAGCCGTTAGGGTGTACCGCAGAAAGCCTCCAGCAGCCGGATACAGTTGGCGATTGCCCCCAGATGGGCAATTTCATAGCCGTGGGTGTTCTGGGTGGGAAAGCTGAGGCAGGCGGCCCGACCGACGTGTCCTGACTTCATGGCGATAGAGCCGTCGCTGCCAAAGCCGCTAATGGCCGCAAGCTGGAGGGGAATTTGCTGCTGCTGGGCCACCTGGCGTAGCTGGCTGTTGAGGATTTCGTCATACAGGCCATAGCCGTCCTGAGACAGCAGCACGGGCGCTTCGCCGTCCTCAACCGGATATTCGGCGGACAGGGGGCAGATTTCCAGAGCAATCAGGGCATCCAGGGACTGTCGCTGGGTGAAGTAGAGGGCACCCACTGCCCCCACCTCTTCTTTGGCGGAAGCGACCAGGTAGGTATCGATTGCAGGGGTCGATAGGTAGGCCGCCAGATGCAGGAGAATTGCAACTGACGCCTTGTTGTCCAGGGTGTAGCTGGCGATGTAGTCCCCCAGCCGGAAAGGGCGCTTGCGGTGCTTGCCCACCACCATCCGCGTGCCGGGACGGATGCCCGCCGCCGCTAATTCCTCTGCCGTGCGCTTGGTCTCTACCCAGGCGTCCTCCCATTTCAGGGGCTTGTCCTCCTGCTGGGCTTTTTGGGGTGACTCGTGGGAGACGTGGCGCGAGCCAAAGCTGAGGATGCCGCTGAGAACCTGGCGATCGCCCAGCAAGTCCACCACCCCCTCCCCATACACCCAAGGGAAAGCGCCCCCCAGCCGCCGTACCTCCACCTGACCATTGCCAGGATGCACGGTTTTGACAATGCCGCCAATCTCGTCTTTGTGGGCCGTGATGGCGATCGCCCGGCTGTCGTCCTGTCCGGGCAGTCGGGCAATGGCGTTACCGGCACTGTCCTGCCAGGCTTCTACACCCAGGTCGGCAAAGCGCTGCATCAGGAAGCGATCGATTTCCTCTTCGGCCCCGCTGGGGGAATGAAGCAGGACTAACTCCTGAATGGTCTGAAAGAGGCGGTCTAGGTCAATGTCGGTCATCAGAAATCTACCCATCGTACAACGATAACTTTGCCAACCCCGCCCGTTTAATGCCTGATGAGTTAGGCTGGACTTCGCCGAAATCAGCAACTCAGGACCCGGCAATTCCGGTTCGATAGAATTTGGGAAAAGTTTCTCCAAGGGAAAACTCTTCCTCCTGATCCAAAAGAGTTTCAACGGCGACAGGGTGCAGCAGCAGTTGATACGAGGAGTTTAGTATGACGACGCCTGATCAATCCCAGGCCCGATTTCGATCAGCCACAGAATTTCCCAAAACCATTGGTGGCCTGGAGCGGCTAGAAGCGGACGCCCTGTCTGTCGAGATGCGGGAGTGCTTGATCTTCACCAACCGCAGTCGAGCGCAGCTTGTCTGGTGGAACGATCGCCACAAGCAGGACAAGCTGGAGCTGAAGACCAGCGTCAATCGGCTTCAGGACATGATCCAACAGCTCACTGCCGAAAAGCAGCAGCTCTCCCAGGACCGGCAGCAGATTGTCTCGGAACTGGAGCATGAGATTCGGACGATGGCGATTAACCTGGATCGCCTGACGGACGCCTTTGAGCCGTTTGCGGATTTGGAAGACGAAGAGCAGTCTCGCTGGAGTTTCTTATCGCTGCCCGGTCGCTTCGTCAAGTTTTTGCAGGCCGTCAAATCCATCGTGATGTGGTGGAAAGAAGAGAAGGGGGACGATGCCACCCTTCAAGCTACTAGCAATGAGGCCCTGCCGCTTCCTGGTGCGATAGAAGATGGGGTTGAAGACCGGCGCGATCGCCCCTGGCTGTACGACGATCAAGCGTCCCAGAGCCGTTCCCTGATAACCAAACTTCTGGCCAATCATAGACGGGACCAATCCAGCGCGCCGTCAGCAGCAGGGCCGGAATGCGTCGGAGCAGCAAGACCAGAATGCAAACGGCAGTAATCTTCGACCCAAATAAATTCTTCAAGTTTTGCTGCCGTAATCCGTAATCGTCTAGCGTGCCGATGAATCCTCATACAGAGCCCGGATAAAGCTTAAGAGACGAGCGTGACAGCACCCCTAGGGTGCCCCTTAGTAACGCCATCAGCACCTCTTTAGGATTCTTCACCTGGGATGACCACCTGAGAGACGACAACGTGCCCCAATTTCCCGTTAGGGATTGGGGCAATTCTCTATGGGGCATTCCCTCCGCAGCCTGTAGGGGCGACCCCCGCTTCCATGTTTAAGGCGATCGGCCTGGGAACTTCTACAGAAGAGATTTTTAGACTGGCTCTGTCTACCGTCAGACCGATTCGGTTTTCTGCCCCAAGATGGGGCAGAGCAATTCGATAGACTAAATGAGTATCAGAATATCCCTCCCTCTTCCACCTAGGTGAGGAGGTATTTTACAATCGTTTAAAAGTTGGCGCTGTCGCCATAGCCACGAAAAGACTTCAAGTCATGTTCCGCGTGATTGAGACTCGATTCGCCATGGCTACAAAGGCAACACCGATTCCCTCTAGGGCTGGTAACCTGGGGGCGATCACCAATGATTTGGATTTGTCGCACTGAAACAGAGAGCAGATATGCAAAAAGACATCACGCGCTATCGAAACATCGGTATCTTTGCCCACGTAGACGCCGGAAAGACCACCACAACCGAACGAATCCTGAAATTGACGGGTAAAATCCACAAAATTGGTGAGGTGCATGAAGGTGCGGCTACCACCGACTTCATGGAGCAGGAGCAGGAGCGGGGGATCACGATTCAGTCTGCCGCCACCTCCTGCTTCTGGAAGGAGCACCAGCTTAACATTATTGACACCCCTGGGCACGTCGATTTCACGATTGAGGTGTATCGTTCTCTGAAGGTGCTGGACGGTGGCATCGGTGTTTTTTGCGGATCGGGCGGCGTGGAGCCCCAGTCTGAGACAAACTGGCGCTACGCCAACGACTCCAAGGTGGCTCGCATCATCTACGTCAACAAGCTGGACCGCACCGGAGCCGACTTCTTCCGGGTCGTGAAGCAGATTGACTCCGTGCTGGCAGCCAAGCCTCTGGTAATGGTGCTGCCCATCGGTCGCGAGAACGAGTTTGTTGGCTTGGTGGATCTGCTTACCCGTAAGGCTTGGGTCTGGGATGAGTCTGGCGACCCGCTGAACTACGAAATTCAGGACGTGCCCGCCGACATGGTCGATGACGTTGAGACCTACCGGCAGGAACTCATCGAAACCGCCCTGGAGCAGGACGACGAGATGATGGAGAAATACCTGGAAGGGGAAGAGCTGAGCGTTGACGACATCAAGCGCTGCGTCCGCAAAGGGACGATCAACCTGTCCTTCTTCCCCACCTACTGCGGCTCTTCCTTTAAGAATAAGGGCGTGCAGCTGGTGCTGGATGCGGTGGTGGACTATTTGCCCAACCCAATGGAAGTGAAGCCCCAGCCGGAGATCGACCTGGAGGGCAACGAGACGGGCAGCTATGCCTATGTTGACCCTGAGAAACCGCTGCGATCGCTCGCCTTTAAGATCATGGACGATCGCTTCGGTGCCCTCACCTTCACCCGCATCTACTCCGGCCAGATCCACAAGGGCGACACCGTGCTCAATACCGCCACCGGCAAGACCGAGCGCATTGGCCGTCTGGTGGAAATGCACGCCAACTCTCGGGAAGAGGTGGACTGGGCCCAGGCGGGCGACATCGTTGCCATTGTCGGTCTGAAGAATGTGCAGACCGGCCACACCCTCTGCGATACCAAGCAGCCTGCCACCCTGGAGCCGATGGTGTTCCCCGAGCCGGTGATTTCCGTCGCTGTCTATCCCAAGAAGAAGGGCGACAACGAGAAGATGGGCGTGGCCCTCAGCAAGATGGTGCAGGAAGACCCCTCCTTCTATGTGGAGACGGATCAGGAAAGCGGCGAAACCATTCTCAAGGGCATGGGCGAGCTGCACCTGGATATCAAAGTGGACATCCTGAAGCGCACCCACGGCGTCGAGGTGGAAGTGGGCAAGCCCCAGGTAGCTTACCGCGAATCCATCACCAAAGTGTTCCAGGACAGCTACACCCATAAGAAGCAGTCCGGTGGTTCCGGTCAGTACGCCAAGATCGACTATGTGGTCGAGCCGGGCGATTTGGGCAGCGGCTTCTTCTTCGAGTCCAAGGTGACGGGCGGTAACGTGCCCCGTGAATTCTGGCCTGCCGTACAAAAGGGCTTCGAGAACAGCATCGACAAGGGACCGCTGGCCGGGTTCCCTGTGGTAGATCTGAAGGTGACGCTGACGGACGGCGGCTTTCACCCGGTAGACTCGTCGGCGATCGCCTTTGAGATTGCCGCCAAGGCTGCCTACCGCCAGTCTTTACCCAAGGCTGGCCCGCAAATCCTGGAGCCGGTGATGAGCGTTGATGTCTTCACCCCAGACGACTACATGGGCGACGTCATCGGTGACCTCAACCGCCGCCGCGGCATGATCAAGTCTCAAGACACCGGCCCGACCGGCGTACGCATCAAAGCGGACGTGCCCCTGAGCGAAATGTTCGGCTACATCGGTGACCTGCGGACCATGACCTCAGGTCGAGGCCAGTTCTCCATGTCGTTCTCCCACTACGCCCCCTGCCCCAGCAACGTGGCTGAGGTGGTGATTAAGGAAGCGAAGGAGCGCCAGGCTGCTTCGTAGCCTCCAATACCTGGGACTGTGTCCTGTATGGCGTTACGCTTTCGCGTTAGGACATTCAAGAGGTGTGGAACCCCCGCGACGCGGAGGTTCCACACGCAAACCTTAGCCCGTAGGACTATAGATAAAGATAGCGGGGATGGGTCTCTTCCAGGCACATCCCCATTTGTTTGTCCGCTGTTTACCGTTGTCATCCATCTGTCATGGAGCTGAAAACCCTACCGACCGAAATCGTTCTCAACCATCCCCGGACCAGCTTAGGCCAGCGCCATCTCGACTGGAATCCCCAACCGGGAGCCTATCTGGATGTAGACGGACAGACCTACACCGTTCTGGAGCGGCGACACCGTTATTTTTTGAAAGGGGGACGGTACCAGCTCCACAAAATTCTGCTGTATGTCCAAAAGGTCGAAACGCCCGTCGAGCGTACCCTGTGGCAAGGGCGCTGGGTGATGGGGGATATTACCTGCCGATATAATGCCCGGTCGGAAGTGCTGCGGTGTGCCGTTAATCCGTCGGGACCGTGCGATCGCTGCACCCACTACCAGCCCCGTGAGTCGTCCTAATATAGCCCTACGGGCTTGGGTTGGTGAGCGAATCCCCCACGTCCTAACGCGAAAGCGTAACGCCATATCACGAACAATCAAGAATCGTGTCAGACTGGGAGACCTGAATTCAGGATTTTCTAGGGCTGAACTGATGGCTAGCTGATGCTTTGAGCGATCGCCCCCCCTCTTTCTACCCGCAAAATTGGGTAAAGAGCGATCGCTCCGCCGTTCCCCAGGTTTGCGACAATCAAAAGCAACCTCTAACCTCAGCTTTGCGATGCCGATTCAGCCTCGCCAGAGTTTTGGAATGCAAAACCCTGGCGGGGGTTCGGAGCGGTTTGACCTCATTGGGCCGCTGTAGCTCAATCTATGGAGACCCACTTTATGAAATTGGCCTACTGGATGTATGCAGGCCCCGCCCACATTGGCACCCTGCGCGTCGCCAGTTCCTTTAAGAACGTCCATGCCATTATGCACGCCCCTCTGGGGGACGATTACTTCAACGTCATGCGCTCCATGCTGGAGCGGGAGCGGGACTATACCCCAGTGACCGCCAGCATCGTGGATCGCAATGTGCTGGCGCGGGGTTCCCAGGAGAAAGTCGTAGATAACATTATCCGCAAAGATAAAGAAGAAACCCCCGATTTGATTGTGCTGACTCCCACCTGCACCTCCAGTATTTTGCAGGAAGACTTGGAGAACTTCTGCGATCGCGCCCAGTTCGAAGCCAAGGGCGACGTCATGCTGGCAGACGTGAACCACTACCGGGTCAACGAACTCCAGGCGGCGGATCGCACCCTCAAGCAAATCGTCCAGTTCTATACCGAGAAAGCCCGCAAGCAAGGCAACCTGCCAGAGGGCAAAACCCCTACCCCGTCCGTCAACATAATCGGCGTCACCACCCTGGGCTTCCATAACCAGCACGACTGCAAGGAGCTGAAAAAGCTCATGGGCGAGCTGGGCATCACCGTGAATGCGGTCATTCCCGAAGGGGCCAGCGTTCACGAACTCAAGCACCTCTCCCGCGCCTGGTTCAACCTGGTGCCCTACCGGGAAATTGGTCACATGGCGGCGGACTACCTGCAAACGGAATTCGGCACTCCCTGCGTGGACATCACGCCCATGGGCATTGTGGAAACGGCCCGCTGCATCCGCCAGATCCAGCGGGTGCTGAACGAGCAGGGGGCGGACGTAAACTACGAGGCGTTCATCGACGAGCAAACCCGCTTTGTCTCGCAGGCGGCCTGGTTTTCCCGCTCCATTGATTGTCAGAACCTGACGGGCAAGAAAGCGGTGGTGTTTGGCGACAATACCCACGCAGCAGCCCTCACCCGGATTCTCTCCCGCGAGATGGGCATCCAGGTGGTGCTGGCGGGTACCTACTGTAAGTACGACGCCGACTGGTTCCGGGCGCAGGTGGAGGGCTACTGTGATGAGGTGCTAATCAGCGAGGATAACGGGGAAATTGGAGATGCGATCGCCCGCATCGAACCCGCCGCCATCTTTGGCACCCAGATGGAGCGCCACGTGGGTAAGCGGCTGGATATCCCCTGTGGCGTGATTGCCGCTCCCATCCACATCCAGAACTTCCCGGTGGGCTATCGCCCCTACCTGGGCTACGAGGGGGCAAACAACCTGGTGGATCTGGTCTACAACTCCTTTACCCTGGGCATGGAAGATCACCTGCTGGAAATCTTCGGCGGCCACGACACTAAGGAAGTGATTACCAAAACCATGTCCGCCGACTCCGACCTGAGCTGGACCAAGGACGGTCTGGCGGAGCTGAACAAAATCCCCGGTTTCGTGCGCGGCAAGGTGAAGCGCAACACTGAAAAGTTCGCTCGCGATCGCGGCGTTTCGGAAATCAGCGCCGAAGTCCTTTATGCCGCCAAGGAAGCGGTGGGGGCATAGGCCCCTCGTGGGAGAAGGGGGCGGGGGAATAAGGGGGAGTCAGATTTGTCAGTCAACCAGCTAGGCGGCACTGCCACACACCTGCTGATAAGCCGCAACCCGATTCAGCAGCGCATCCAGATCAAATGGTTTGATTAGATAGGTATCGGCTCCCGACTGAAGACAGATTGAGCGGCAGTCCTGCTCACTCCTGCTGGTAATCACGATAATAGGGCAGGGGTAGCAGGCAGCCCGCAGTTGCCGACAAACGGACATGCCGTCTACATCGGGCAGGCTCCAATCCAGCAGAATCAGGTCCGGGGACAGCCTCAGGGCCATCTGCAGTCCCGTCGTCCCTGAGGATGCGACGTTGACGCGATAGCCGACGTCCCGCAGCTCCATCGCTACGAGTCGGGCTAGGCGGAGGTTGTCTTCGATCAGGAGGATGTGGGCAGAGTTGGGTGACATGGCGAACAGGTTCACGCGCTCATCACGCGGCAATCAAGGAGTACATTTTCTATGGTGAAGTGTTACGCTGAGCCTGGTCTGACCTCCATCTAAGAAATTGGTGAGAAGCGGCATGACGGTTCAGTCTGGCGAAACCTCTCGTGAAGGACCTGGCAAACCATGGGGCGAATTCATCGTCTACGCCTGCCCTGTGGGCGATTTGGCCCAGCAGCTTGAGCTTTACTTTGAGAAAAGCCGGGCGATCGCCCCTAACAAGGCCCACGCCTACATGCCCCACTGCACGCTGACGGGCTTTTTCCACGACCAAGAAGCCGCTGTTCCCGCATATTGCATGGCCCTGGAGCAGGCGCTGATGGCCGCACGGGCAGAACAGCCTCACCCGGCGATCGCCGTCCGTGGCCTCACCTTTCATTCTGACTGGCACGGGCTAGAGCTGGAATCCGACTGGATCAAACACCTGATTGCTAGCTTTGCTCGGCAGGCTCAGTCCCCCACGCGGCGGGATGCGCTGCGCCTGAAGGACTGGCTTCACCTCAGCCTGGCCTATGGCTTTGATCAGATCTACCACGAGTCGCTCAGGCACCTGGCTTTGACATTGGTAAATCCAGCAGCGGCTGTCGGCTGGGAGCTGCGTTTCTATCAGCGGGTTGAACTGGGGAGCAATCAGCAGGAAGGAGACGGCTCTCCCCAGACAGGCCAGCGCTCCCGCTGGATGTGTCATCAATGTTGGACAATCTGAGACCTGGGGAGCGTTTCGCCAGCAGTAAATCCGTGTCAGGATCGGGGAGACCACCTATCAGAGTAACAGTTTCATTGAGGAGGGCCTGTGCCCAGCTTCAGCGCAATGACGTTCAACATTCGGGGAACGCCGGAATATGACGACGTCAACCATTGGCAACACCGTGCACCGCTCAACCTGCAAACCATTCGAAACCATGCTCCTGACCTGATTGGCTTTCAGGAGCTTCAGGTGGGTAATGCGGCCACCTATGAGCAGGCCCTGCCCCACTATCAGTGGACGCTGGGGGCAGAGTATAACCGGCCTGGACGCCTCCTCTACTGCGCCATTTACTGGAATACGGCCCGCTTTCGGCCACTGCAGCAGGGCAGCTTTTACCTGAGCGAAACCTGCGATCGCTGGTCTACAAGCTGGGGGTCGGCCCGCATCAAAGTGGCGACCTGGGTGATTCTGGAGTGGGTGGGCGAGGGAGAGTCCGCACATATCGTGCATCTCAATACCCATTTGGATCACGGGAGTGCGATCGCCCGCCAGCGAGGGGCCAAGCTCATCCTAGAAAAGCTGACTCAGCTCAATCCCAATGGGTTTCCGGTGGTGCTCACGGGGGACTTCAATACGCCCCTGCCGCTGGAGGATGACGGTCCTCGTCAGACTGGCCAAGAACCCAACGCCCATGACCTGTTTTGCAACCAGGGCTTTGATGATGCGTTTTTGGCCACGGGCCACCAGGATTCTGCTGATGTGCATACGGTGCATAACTTCCAGGGGGAAAACTTCACCGCCGATGAGGCGATGGCGCAGCAGGAAATCGACCTGCCGATTAACTGGCGGCTCGACTGGGTGCTCACCCGCAGCGGCACCCACCGTGCCCTCGTTCCCCAATCCTGCCAAATCATCAAAGATGCCGAGCCGCCGGTCTATCCCAGCGACCACTATCCTGTGATGGCGCAAATCGAGATTTCTTAGATTTCCCCACCCGCACTGAATTGGTTCTCTGGATAGACGTGCGATCGCACCTTTTGGGCGATGATAGATGCGCGCATTGTGACCAACAAAGACCGACCCAACTGTCATGGCCCATCCAGTTTCTCCTGTGGAGCAGCAAACGGTTCCCCCGCCCGTGCCGTCTGAAGTGATTCAAGTTCAGTCCCGACAGCAAAAGCAGCGGCGAGCTAGCTGGTGGAGCAAGGTAACGGCCCTGATTGCTTTGATTAACCTACTGCTGGTGGGCTTTGACCTGAGCTACCTGCATCTACGGGATGTTTACCTCCATTACGCCCCCGGCCTCACGGCCCTTTATGACCCCGTCAAGCACGTCCAGGTTCACCCCACGACCCAAAGCTATTTGCAGGCGGTCGAGCGGCTAGATCAGGAGATTGAAACGGTGGGTATTCGGGCTCCGGCGATCGCCCCTATCCTCACCGATCTACAGCAGCAAAGTGAAGCCCTGGTGGATGAAAACCCCTTTGCGGGTTCGGGCCAGTTCGGCACCTTTGCCACCTTTAAGCAGCGCATGCGGCAGCACATGGGCACGGCCAGTACCAAGGAAGCCTTTCAAATTTTCTGGAGTTTAGATTATCTCGAACAGGCGGGGTGGCAGCCTGCCGTGGCTTTCTTTCAGCAGGATCTGGCACCTTTGCTACAGCGCAACTACTACCGTCCGATTACGGCAACTGGGCAATATGAGGACGGGTTTTGGCGGTTGGATATCGCTTTCATCGCCTTCTTTTTTCTAGACTATTTAATCCGTACCTGGATAATCAGCCGCACCCAAGCTCATCCGTCCTGGGCTGCGGCCATGCTGCGGCGATGGTATGACCTCTTTCTGCTCATTCCCTTTTGGCGGTGGCTGCGGGCAATCCCCGTTACAACTCGCCTGCACCAGTCGGGGCTGCTGAATTTGGAGCGGGTGCTGTCGGAACTGACCCACGAACCCGCCGCCTATCTAGCCGATCGCGTTTCCACCTTTGCTCTGGTGCGGCTGATTAATCAGACTCGCAGTTCGGTGAATGAAGGAGCGCTGGCCCGTGCCCTGCTGGGGGCGTCAGGCGAATATGTGCAAATTGGTCATCCCGATAAGGTGGATGCCATCGTTGATCGGCTGCTGGATCTGGCCGTCTACAAGGCCCTCCCTCAGATCCAGCCTGATTTAGAAGCCCTACTGCGGCATAGCCTACGGCGGGCGGTAGCGGGGTCCGATTTCTTTCAAAGCCTGCAGCGACTGCCGGGAATCAGCAGCATTCCAGAAGAAACGACGGAAACCTTTGCAGACTACCTAGCCCAGGCGTCCTACGAGGTGCTGGTGTCCTCCTATGGGGATTTGGAGGGCCGGGTTCTGCTCGATCAGCTATCGGGTAACTTTCGGGAAGCGTTACTGCAGGAGTTGCGCGATCGCGCCACCCAGCAGGAGATTGAACGTCTTTTGGCGGATATATTGGAGGAAATCAAGGTCAACTACGTGCAGCAATCGGTGCAGCACGACCCGGAAGCGACGCTGGAGGAGGCGGATCAGCTCTACCAGACCTCCGAAGAAAGTCTTGATAAGGCGGAGAAAAATCCGTAGGGGCAATGGCCTGCCCTTACGCCTCCCATCGCCCATCCTCAAAGCTGCCGCTGAAACAGTAGACCGGTCCGCCCAATCAACCGCTGCCAGTAGGGACGCTGTTTCCATTGGGAGACGGTAATTAAATGGCTGGCATCAAGGGCGCGGAGAAAGAAAGCTTCCATGCGATCGCACAAATCGGCATCCTGCATAGAAAGGTTGAGTTCGTCATTGCGAAATAAGCTGCGGGGGTCCAAATTAGCGCTGCCCACGCTGACCCAGCTACCGTCTACCACCATGAGCTTGGCGTGAAGCATGCTGGGCTGGTATTCGTAGAGTTTGATACCCGCTTCCAACAAAGGTAGATAGCGCTCACGGGAGGCGTAGTAGACGTAGGGCTTGTCGTTGTAGTGGCCCATGGTGAGAATACGCACGTCAACGCCGCGCCGATCAGCATCAATCAGGTCTTGCTGCAGCTCATCGTTGGGCAGCAAATAAGGACTGGCGAGCCAAATACGTTCTTGAGCCGCCTGAAAGCTGATATGGAACAGGGCGGTCACCGATGAGTTCCGATAGGACGGATCGCCAGGGATGACGTAGATGGATGACGGCTCTGGGGTTGTTGCCCGAATGACGCGATCGCCCACATCCGCCACTCCGCCCACATAGGTCCAGTGCTGCATAAAGGTACCTTCTAGCACCGACACAATTGGTCCCCGCAGGGCAATTTCAAAGTCCAGCCAAGGGGCTTTTTCTCCTGCCTCTTTGCGCCCGTCCCAATGGTCCGAGATCCCCGCGCCGCCAATGAGTGCCTGTTCGCTGTCAATCAGGAGTAGCTTGCGGTGGGTGCGCTCCAAGTAGTCTAGGGGCGATCGCCAGCTAAACGGGTGGAAAAACCGCACCTCTACCCCCGACCGCCGCAGCCGTCGCCAATAGCTTGAGGGAAAACCGTGGGCACCGTAGTGGTCGGCAATGAATAGCACTTCGACGCCTGCTTGGGCTTTCTGGGCGATCGCCTCAGCGAAAGCATCGGCCCGACGCCCCGGCGTCATGAAGAAGGTTTCGAAGTGGATGGAGTGTTTTGCTTGATGAATAGCGTTGAGCCGAGCGGCAAAGATTTCGTCAGCCTCGACCCAAAAACCAGTGAGATGGCCACTCGTGGTCAATGAGTCGGAGAGGCTGGTTATGACGAAGGGAAATCTAGTCTCAGAAAGCTTGGGGGCGTGTTTAAGCCGGTAAATAATGCGGCGACGGAAAGTCCCCCCTAGATAAAGGGTGAACACCAAAAAGATCGCTGCAAAGGCCGCCAGAAATCCCAGAATCAGCAGAATCCAATCAAAAATTGCCACGGGTAGTAAGTATAAACAGAAATAGCCCTACGGTCCCAGGTTTGGGTGTGGAACCCCCGCGACTCGGGGGTTCCACACCTCTTAAACGTCCTAACGCGAAAGCGTAGCGATGTATAGGATAGAGCCAATCTGAAGCAGGCTGCTAGAGCAGTTTATTTCGAGCAGTCTGCTTGGAAGCTGAACTTTGCAGTCTACCGATTGTCCTGACCCGTGAGGTTCTCAAGGGCATTCTTGACTTTCTGCTCCACGCTGCTAGCCTGCTGAGAATTCTCAGGCGTATTCATCTTGTCTAAATCAGCGTCAGTCTGGGCAACATTGAGATCGCGGGGACCCACCTCTTCTTGAGACTTCTCGCCAGGTAATGGCTGCTCTTTCAAGACATCTTCTGAACGGTCCTGCAGGTTATGGAGCTGAGTTTCCCCTTTAGCTGGACTGCTCTGATAACCAGCATCCGGATTTCCGACAGCGATCGCCGGGACAGCGCTAGATACTATCATTAGCACGCAAGCAAAGGCAACAACAATGAGTCGAAGCAACTTCATAGAATTTCTCCCACTTGGTCAACATAGCGAACTTTTTTCAATAGACCTTGGCCTTGCTCAATGCACTTTACTCAATGAACTTTACTCAATGAACTCAATTCAGTGAAATAAAAACGCTTCGGCAGTCGAAAAAAGCTCTGAACGTCACCTTTTTATCACTGAATTTGAAATGCCTGCCTCAATCTTGCGATTGAACTTATTTGACATCCATCAAGAGGTAGATACCACTCAGGGTAGACGCAAGTTAAGAGAAATCTTACCTGACTAATCGTTTTCATTTGTCAAATGTTGTCAGTCGTTAGCGTCATCTTGATGGGGTGGGCCTACTCGTCCACAAGTCCTTACTTTCGATGTGTCTAAGTAGCTTGATTTGTGCCTGGAGAAGGACGTTGGATGAGAAACTTAATAGCTAAAGTTGACGCATAGATGTGTACAAAAGAGGTATATCTTATGAGTGCAGAAGATCGGATGAATGCAACGGCCAAGAACATCGAGGGTAAGGCTCAAGAAGCGCTTGGAAACGTTACGGGCGATCCGGAAGATAAGACCGAAGGTCGCGCCAAGCAGACTCAGGCTCAAGCGCAGCACGCTAAAGAAGACGTGAAGGACAAAGTGAAAGAAAAGCTTGACTAGTCTCGCTTCTTAGCTGAGTAACTACAGCATCTTAAATGGGGTGCGCCTCTCAAAGGGGGCGTACCCCGTCTACTTTACTCATCGAGCAAGCTGCTTTTCCTTCTCCGCGACCCGCTGAATCACCTGAATCACGCTATCGGGGTTGAGGGACATGGAGTCGATCCCCTCCTCCACCAAGAAAGCAGCAAAGTCAGGATAGTCGCTGGGGGCTTGGCCGCAGATGCCTACCTTACAGCCCCGCTCTCGGGCAGTTTTGATGAGCCGCTGGATCATGCGCTTCACGGCAGGGTCGCGCTCATCGAACAGGTGGGCCAGCTCGCCGGAGTCCCGATCCACTCCTAGAGCTAGTTGGGTGAGGTCGTTGCTACCGATGGAGAAGCCATCAAAGCGCTCAGAGAACTCCGCCGCCAGCTCCACATTGGCGGGAATCTCGCACATCACGTAAACCTGGAGGCCGTTTTCCCCTCGCCTCAGGCCGTTGTCCGCCAGCACATTTAGCACCTTGTCGGCCTCCGTTAGGGTGCGGCAAAAGGGGATCATAATCAGCACGTTGTCGAAGCCGATGACCTCCCGTACACGCTTGATAGCCTGACATTCTAGGGCAAAGCCGTCGCGGTAGCGATCGCTGTAGTAGCGAGACGCTCCTCGAAAGCCCAGCATCGGGTTAGATTCCGTCGGCTCAAACTCGGAGCCGCCAATTAGGTCGGCATACTCATTGGTCTTAAAGTCGCTCATCCGCACGATCACTGGATGGGGATATTGGGATGCAGCAATCTTGGCGATGCCCAATGCCAAATTCTCCACAAAGTACTGGCGCTTGTCCTGGTAGCCCTTGGTCAAATCCCGAATTTGCTTCCAGGCTTTGCGATCCTCTAGGTCGTCATAGTTAATCAGCGCCATGGGGTGGATTTTGATGATGTTATTGACGATGAACTCCATGCGAGCCAGACCCACGCCCTGGGCGGGCAACTGCCACCAGCGGAAGGCGGCAGAGGGGCTGGCGACGTTCATCATAATTTGGGTGCGGGTTTCGGGGATGTCTTCCAGGCTGATATCGTCCATCTCGTACTCCAGCAGCCCTTCGTAGACCTTGCCCTCGTCCCCTTCAGCGCAGGAAAGGGTTACTTCCCGACCGCTCTTGAGGATATGGGTGGCGTCTCCCGTGCCGACGATCGCCGGAATGCCCAGCTCCCGGCTAACAATGGCGGCGTGGCAGGTACGTCCGCCATAGTCCGTAATGATGCCCGCCACCCGCTTCATCACGGGCACCCAGTCCGGATCGGTCATCTCCGTCACTAGGATGCTGTCGTCCTCCACTTCATCGATGTCCTCCACGCTGAGGACGCGACAAACCTTGCCGCTGGCGATCGCATCGCCAATACTCAGCCCACTTAGGATAACGTCAGCATATTCCTTCATCCGATAAGCCTTCAGCGCCCCGGCCTGCTTTTGGGACTGAACGGTTTCCGGTCGGGCCTGGACGATGAACAGGTCGCCCGAGTCCCCATCCTTAGCCCACTCCAGATCCATCGGCTTGCCGTAGTGGCGCTCCACCGCCACCGCCCAGCGGGCGAGCTGGAGAATTTCGGCGTCGTCTAGCACAAAGGCTTCCCGCTCCTTACCGGAGGTTTTCACCGTCGTAGTGGTTTTGCTATCGCCACCGGGGGCATAGATCATCTTCTTCTCTTTGCTGCCTCGGGTCTTATCCACAATCGGGCAGAGGTCGGGCTGATCCAGTAGCGGTTTATAGACCGTGTACTGATCAGGCGTTACCGACCCCTGTACCACCGTTTCCCCCAAACCCCAAGCAGCGGTAATCAAGGCAATTTCTGGGAAGCCCGTCTCCGTATCGATGGAGAACATCACCCCGGCACTGGCTTTGTCCGACCGCACCATTTTCTGAACCCCTACCGATAAGGCCAGATCCAGGTGGTCAAAGCCCTTTTCGTTGCGGTAGCTAATCGCCCGGTTGGTGAACAGGGAGGCGTAACAGCGGCGGCAGGCATCCAGCAGTTCCTCAGCGCCAGTGATATTGAGAAAAGTTTCCTGCTGTCCGGCAAAGCTAGCCTCGGGTAAGTCCTCCGCGGTGGCGCTACTGCGCACGGCCACGTCTACTTCCTTGACGCCGTAGCGATCGCTCAACTCCCGGTAGGACTGACGAATTGCTTCGGACAGGGCCTCGGGGAAGGGCGATCGCAGAAACAGACGACGAATCGCTTTGCCTACCTCCGCCAGGGGCTTCTCGCCAGAGTTGAGGCTATTTAACTGGGCCTTAATTTTCTCGGTGAGCTGGTTGGCCTGCAAAAATTCTCGGTAGGCGTCCGATGTGGTGGCAAAGCCGCTGGGAACCCGCACATGCTCCTGCTGCAGAGCGCTAATCAGTTCTCCCAGGGAGGCGTTCTTGCCCCCCACCTCATCGACATGGGTGTTATTCAAATCCTCAAACCAGCGGACATAGGTAATTTGCGTGTCCTGAGTTGCGGTCATGGTTATGATCCTCACCGAATAGTCGGGTCATGCACATGGGGCGATCGCATTTTTGCGCTTCCTTATCCTGGTATCCTAACGCTCTTTCCCAAAAGCATCGTCGGCTGAAGATGGGCGATCGCGGCGGGTCGTTCTGCTTTACCTTTGGTTTGCGATTGACGATCGCCATAGCCAACCTCAATGCTTGCCTCATTCAACCCTATCACCAACCCTATCACAGTCAAGCAAGCACCTTGCCTGCATTGCAGACTACTTTGTGGCTGAGCAGGGGCGATCGCTTCACACAGGACCCGCGCAACTTGAGCAAAACATCATAGGCAACGCCATGATTCCACTGATTTCTTGACTCTGGTCAATATTTATACTTCAAATGTATCGGCTCTACAGATTAATTCACTTTAGCTGAGCTGGTTAGTCCAGCATGTATCGCTAACACTTAAAGGAGTTCAATCCTCATGCTTAATCGTCTATCTTTAGTTCTACTGAGTGCAGTGGGTGTTACAGTTGGTACCTTTGCATTCAGCCCGTCGGCGGCTGTTGCTGTTTCCCTAAGTGCAGAGAGCTATGCTGACACAGTCATCTCCTACGAAAAGGGTGAAGGCTTAGAAAACTCTTCCTTCATTGATCCAGAAACGGCCCTTGGTGAAGCAAACTGGACTTCAGAAATGGTTGGTGGAGGCACGTTAGGGGCGTGGAAAGAAGATATTGGAGTTTCTTTAGGCAACAGAGGATCGCTAACCTTAGGGTTTACCGATAACTACTTGACCTTTAGTGGCGATTCGGCTGCTGACCTGTGGATTTTTGAAATCGGTAAAGCACCAGAGGACGTTTTTGTCGAGATCAGCACCGATGGTAATACTTGGTACGATGTGGGGCTGGCTGACAAGCAGGACTACGCTCTTGACACCGGTATTGGCATCGATGTTGACTCTCTGCTGGGCAATTATGCTGAGCTAAACAGCAATTCCTTGTTCTCCTTTGTTCGTCTCACTGACAATGGCACGAATACATATGGTGGAAGTAAGTCAGGTGCAGATATCGACGCGGTAGCCGCGCTTTCGTCAGTTTCCAAAGACGAGAGCGCTGATGTTCCCGAGCCTGGTATGGTAGTAGCCCTTGGAGTTGTTGGCGTTGGTGCTCTGCTGCGCCGTAAGCAAGGATAAAAGCTTCTTAGCAAGGTCATAGCTTAATTCCCCCCCGGCTTCATCTGGAATCCGGGGGGGATTATTTATATTCAGTGCCGTCTTTCCCCGTACAGATGCCAAGAGGATAACGGCTTACGTAATCTGCGCTTACCTTACGCTGGGACTGCCATACGCTCGTGCATGTTGACGGCTTCCTTCACCATTTGGGCGGCGTAGCCCCACTCGTTGTCGTACCAGCTCATAATCTTCACTAGGTCACCGTCCACTACCTGAGTCATCGTGAGGTCAACGATGGAGGCGTGGGGGTCTTGAACAATATCCGCTGACACGATGGGATCGGTAGAAGCCCGCAGGATGCCCTGGTACTGATCGCCGCTGGCTTCCTCTTGGAAGATTGAATTAATTTCGTCTACCGAAGTGGACCGCTCCGTTACCAAGGTGATATCCGTAAGGGAACCAACGGGCACCGGACCCCGGATGGCCACGCCGTCAAACTTGTTTTCGTACTGGGGGAGAACCTTGGTAGTGGCGATCGCTGCTCCCGTCGTTGTGGGCACAAAGTTCTCAGCGGCGGCCCGGCCCCGGCGAAACTTGCTGCTCGGCCCGTCTACCAATTCCTGGCTGGACGTGTAGGCGTGCACCGTGGTCATCATGGCTTTCTTGACGCCCACGCGCCGTCCCATCACTTCTACCACAGGGGTGATGCAGTTGGTGGTGCAGCTAGCGCAGGAGATGACGTGACCGTTCTGGTCAGAAGGCTGGTTAACGCCGTGGACAATGGTTTCAATGCCTTCACTTTTGGCGGGTGCGGAGAGAATGACCCGCTTGGCACCAGCCTGCAGGTGCTTTTCCAAGTCCGGCTTCTTGCGAAAAACGCCCGTACATTCAAGCACGATGTCTGCGCCGCGATCGCCCCAGCCAATCTGAGCGGGATCTTTCTCGCTGGAAACCGGATACTTCTTGCCGTCAACAATCAAAGCCTGGTCTTCATAGCTGATCTCTTTAGGAAAGCGACCATACACCGTGTCGTACTTCAGCAAATAAGCGAGATTATCCACTGGAATGAGATCATTGATGGCTACGACTTCCACATCTGGCATATCCAGCGCAATCTTAAATGCTGCGCGGCCAATCCGACCGAGTCCGTTGATACCAACCTTCATGGGCTTCTCCTTGCTGATAAGTAGTTAAACAAGATTATTTTCTTAGGGGTGTGCACCGCCAGCGGGGGTGCACATCCCCACAATTCACGCTTTAGCACTTAATAGTGCTGCTTGCGGTTTATGGGTTTGCTTTAAGGGGTTTATGTTTAGCTAGAAGCGGCGATCGCTCCCTGGGGCTGCTTTGATAGATAAGATTGGATATTGTCAGCCGTGATGTCCAAAATCCGCTGCACCGCCTCTCGGGTATTGAAGGCACTGTGGGGCGTAATGATAACGTTGCGTAGCCGCAGGAGGATGTGATCTGCTAGCAACGTTTCCATGTCGTGGCGCTCCCGGTATACCGAGCGCAGGAGTTCCGCTTCTTCCCGCATGGTTGGCTCTTCGGGCAGTACGTCCAGCCCCGCGGCAGCAACGGTACCGTCTGATAAAGCCTGCAGTAAGGCTTGGGTGTCAATCAGACTGCCTCGGGCGGTGTTGATTAGAATCATGCCCCGCTTCATCTGCTGAAACTGCTCAGCAGCAATCATATTTTTGGTTTGGGGAATGGCGGGCACGTGTAGCGTCACCACGTCCGACTGGGACAACAGCTCGGGCATCTCGGCGTAGCGAAAGCCCAGGCGATTTGCAAGCTCTTCTCTCGGCTTTACGTCAAAAGCCAGGACATTCATCCCAAAGCCCCTAGCGATGCCGATGACACATTCACCAATGCTGCCAGTACCAATCACTCCCATAGTTTTACCGCGCAGATCAAAGCCTTGCAGCCCTTGAAGAGAAAAGTCGCCTCGACGGGTGCGATCGATAGCCTCTGTGAGGTTATGGCTAATGTTGAGAAGAAGCCCAAAGACGTGCTCGGCGACAGTATTTTCGCCGTAGTTGGGCACGTTACAGACCTTGATCTCGTTCTCGTCGCAGTAGTCAGTATCGATGTGGTCCGTTCCGGTTGAGCGCGTCGCAATCAAAGATAGATTCTGAAATTTCTCTAGAATATTGCGATCCAGCTTGGAGTAAATAAAGGTTGAGATAATGTCAGCATCGGCATACTGCTGCACAGTCTCAGCAGTCAGGGCATCTCGCGTAAACTCGATGTCGTGCTCAGCGTTGAGCGCATCGAACGCTTCCCGCTCCCAGTTCTCGATTTCAAAGACAGCAATCTTCATGGTAGTTCTCCGGTAGTTTGCGTTTGTCTCAGCGCTTTGCTGCAATCGTGACTTGGCTGGTATCCACCACGTCAGTACCATCCACTTGGCTGGCGGTTTCTACCATACGATGAAGCATAAGGTCATCCGGAGCTTGGCCCTGTAGAACGATCGCCCGACCAATTTGCACGACATTCATGTTTTGCACATCCCTAATGATGGGGTCGTTGTCGAAGGCGATCGCCACTCGCTTGGCCAACCCTGCCGGATCAAACTCCCCTTCTACTCCCATCTTTTCTGGAGGAATGGGAGGCTTGTGAAAGCTTGCCTTCTCCCGCAGATCACGGTCAAACTGCCCCGTCAGGCCGGGGCTCATTTTCGCCTCGCTGCTGCGATTGTCCGACTCCTGAGAAACTTCCTGTACTGAAATTCTTTCTAACCAGCTCATAATGGTTTAAGTAGTATCTCTATAAAAATTAGGTTTGCTGTGGGTTGGCTTGATCCATCCGCTGGAGAATGAGTCGGGCATGGCGCACCTCCTCTTCGGAGCTATCGTGCAGGTCAAGCCGATATTCACCAGTGACATAGTCGCGCCGATCAATCGCATCCGTCTGAGGAATATTGAGCCCGGTTGAGGCTCCAATCAGCCCGCCAGCCAAAGTGCCAATGAAGGCACCTGCAGCGATCGCCAGAATTGGCGGCAGGGGAAAAGGAGGCATTGAAACGGGGATAGTAAATAGCTCGCGAGCCCCCAAACTCAGCAACAAGCCAATGGTGCCGCCCAATAGACCGAAGGCGATCGCCGCACCTCGCGCGCTTTTTGCTGCCTTAGTTCTCTTAGCGGGCAAAGACGCCTCCTGGCCCTGCTGCACGATTTGAACGGCTGCCGGGGTGAATCCTTCCTTCATTAGTCGCGATCTGGCAGTCTCGGCAGCGTCTCGATTGGCAAATATTCCAAGCGATCGCGACTGGGTATCAGGTGCTGCGTCTGTCATAAGCATCCTTTGCGTCACAACACCCGGAATGGCGAACTCGACGCCTTCAGAATGCTCGTGACTGACTTAATTGTTTAACGGCTCTACCCTATAATCAAGCAAACTTTGACCACCGAATTCATCTATCAAATGAAAGAACAGCGGGGAGGTCGTGGATCAATTCAGTTGGCTGGGGCAAAGGAATGGCGGGCTGAGCCGTTTCTTGCTGCCACGTTTGCCAGTAGCCTTCCATCCGTTTCATAAAAGACTTGGGCGTCTCGGCGTAGAGGCGAGATCCCAGAAACGTGGCCTGATTTTGCAGCTCGAGCTGTCGATGCTGAATCAAAGCAATGGCCATGCCCACATGCTCGACGGTCGCAAACTGCTCTGGCTGCTCCTGTAGAAAAGCCATCAGTACCGCCAGATCGTGGTCATCCCCCAAATAATCCGCCAGCTGCTTCGTTTGTTTCTTTAAAGTTTTGAGCAGGCTGGGCCACAGACAGGCAAGTAGGCGGTAGTGATACCAAAGATACTTCACCCGCTTGCGCCACTCGTGCAGACGCTCGGGGGTGGGGCAGTCGCAGGCTTCCCGGAAATCCTCATAGCCCCGCTGATATACCCGATGCAGTCCCCCCGCTAGGGCGGCCCATTCATCGCGCATGGGCCAGTGCTCGACGCGATCGCGAGCGCCATAGAGAGCAGCAAGCACTGAGGCGATCGCTTCATCGTCACTAAAAACGGCCTGCCGGACGGCAGCGTAATCCTCAGAGAGGATCTGGCGTAGCCCCTGAAATGCACCCTCCTCCAGAGAGTCCTGATAGCGTTCCTGAAGGGCATCCAGCGTTTCTAGCCGCACCTGAGCATCCCGTACTGCCGCCAGTTCCCGCCCCGCATCGCGAAAGCAGCTATTCTCTCGCTTGTAAACGTCCTTGCCCAAATCGTCTCGCACCAGCCGCACCAGCGCCCGCAGTTTCTTGAAATGCTTGCGGGCCTGATGGATGGCTTTGCCACGATTCCCCTTGATGCTCACCGTGAGCTGATGAATGGCTGCGTCAATCTGTTCGTAGGCAATCCGCCGGACTCCCTGGGGAAGCGACTCCTGAGCCGACAATCGGTAGGACATAAACTTATCTTAATCTAAAATTCGCCATTTCTTAACTTAGCGCATTGGTCAGCGATCGCCGTCCTCCCAGAGATAGGCAACGCTGATAGCTTAGACAGGTAACGATTTGATCACGACTATCGTCTAAGTCCGATGCATCGATTAATATATTGGATATTGATTGCGTCCAGCTGGGGCGATCGCTTTCGCCACTGCATATTTGAGTAATGTGGAAAAGCTGTTCGACAAAGCGGCAGGTCTGGCCTCCACTTTCCCCAATGGCTGCATCAGTTCCATGGCATATCAATGGCACACAATTTGTCACTATCCGTCGTTATTCACAATTCGCCCATCCGCTAGACAACATCAAATTTGCCCATGGCTTTGACCCGACAGCAGAATCGCAAGCAACGAGACCTGCCCACGATTAACGAGCGCATCCGCTTTCCAGAAATTAGGGTAATCGACACCGACGGTGCTCAGCTCGGCATCATGAAACCCATTGAGGCCCGTCGTATTGCTGAAGAGAAAGAGTTGGATTTAGTCCTGGTGAGCGATAAGGCAGACCCGCCCGTCTGTCGCATCATGGACTACGGGAAATTTAAGTTTGAGCAAGAAAAGAAGGCGCGTGAGGCTCGCAAGAAGCAGCACACGTCTGATGTGAAAGAAGTAAAGATGCGCTACAAGATTGAGGAGCACGACTACCAGGTACGGCTCAAGCAGGCCGAGCGGTTCCTCAAGTCGGGTGACAAGGTAAAGGCAACGGTGATGTTCCGTGGCCGCGAGATCCAGCACACCGACTTAGCTGAAGTGCTGCTGAAGCAGCTCGCCACCGACCTGAAGGATTTGGCCGAGGTGCAGCAGACCCCCAAACGGGAAGGGCGCAACATGATGATGATGCTATCGCCCAAAAAATAAACTTCCCGCGGGGGCAGAGCATTTCGGCAACATCTCTGAGAGGGATTCAAGAGTTACGACAAAATGCTTTGCCCCCACCGACCGTTCTGTTCTAATCCTCATCGTCGGTGCCGCTGTCGCGATCGCCATTTCCGTCATCCGGTGGCCGCACGATCGCCAGTGAAGTGACCGCCTCTTTCTTCGGCAGCTTCAGCAAACGGCTACCGGAACTGTCGCGATCGCCCATCGATGCCAGCTCAACAGGAATCTGGGCAAACTGATCCGCACTGGTGAAGATGGTCACAATGGTGCCAGAGTCAGCCGCGACCATGCCTGCCAATCGATCGGTTTTGTTCGCAAAGCGCATAGACTGGACCCCCAAATCCCCCCGATTTCCCAATCGGATCTCCTGGGCCTGCATCCGCTTGGCGTAGCCCTGCACCGTTACCAGCAGTACTTCGCTGTCGTCGCCATCCACCACCACACATCCCGCCAGATGCTCCCGTTTACTCAGCCGCATGGCCATGTTGCCCTGGGCGGTGCGGGTCATCTGCGGCAGCTGCTGGTCGTCAACCCTGACGCGTAGCATTCGCCCCCCCGAAGATGTCAGCACCAGCTGATCGTCAGGTTTCGCCAGCATCACCGTCAGCAGCTCATCGTCTTCCTTCAGTTTGAGCACCGTTAGCCCCCGGCCCGTGAGGTTCGTAAACTCAGAGAGGGGCATGCGTTTAGTGCGTCCCTGGCGGGTTACCACAATTAGGTCATAGGGGTCGGTGTCCACTGGGCGAATGAACTGGGTGGCGATCGCCTCCGGATTGGCTCCCGTCTGCGCTGATGCTGGCAGGAGGGTAATCAGGGGAGTTCCCTTGGAATTGCGGGGGGTCTGGGGAATTTCTTCAGCGGTGATGCTAAAGGCTTTGCCGCTGCGGGTGAAGATCAGCAGCTCGCGCCCGGTGGTGGTTTTCTCGGTTTGTAGAACCACATCTTCTTCAAGGGGTTCCAGGCCGTGGGTTTCGGGTTCGCCCTGGCGGGCCTGGCGTCGCTGGAAGGCTTTGGGCGAGCTGCGCCGCACGTAGCCCTGCTGGGTAAACTCCAGCACCGTGTCTTCTTCCATCGCCGCTTCAGCAGCGGCGATCTCCTCCAGCCGCTCCTGCTCCTGTTCCCGCTCTTCTTCGCTGAGGATGCGGGTGCGCCGCTCGTCGCCGAACTTACGCTTGAGCGCCCGCAGGTCTTTCTTGAGAACTTTGAGGAACTCGCGGCGATCGCTCAGCAGCTGCTCCAGCACCCGCACCCGCTCGGTGAGTTCGTTAAACTCGGTTTGCAGCTTTTGCCGCTCTAGCCCCGTCAACCGGCGCAGGGGCATCGATAGGATGGCGTCAGCTTGGCGATCGCTCAGGTCAAACGCCTCCTGTAGCTCCACTTTGGCTGCACTACCGTCAGGGGAGTTGCGCAGAATATCAATAACCTCGTCTAGATTTTCCAGGGCAGACAGCAAACCCTCTACCAGGTGAATGCGATTTTGGGTCTGCTCCAGCTCGTGGCGATACTGGCGAGTGAGGGTAATTTCCCGGAAGTCAAGGAAGGCTTGCAGCAGTTCCCGCAGGGTCATCTGCCGGGGTTGGCCGCTGTCTAAAGCCAGCAGAATTACGCCAAAGTTGCTCTGCAGGGGCGTTAGACGATATAGCTTGTTGAGAATCTGCTCGGGCTGCTCGTCCCGGCGCAGCTCAATGACGATGCGCATCCCCTCGCGATCGCTCTCATCCCGAATATCGGCAATGCCCTCAATGCGGCCATTGTTCACCAGCTCAGCAATCTTCTCGATGCAGCTCGCCTTGTTCACCTGAAACGGCAGTTCGGTAATCACAATGGCCGAGCGGCGGTGGCGGCCCCGCCCCGTTTGCACGTCCTCGAACTGGGCCACGGCTCGCATGGGGATGCTGCCCCGTCCAGTGGTGTAGGCTTCCCGGATGCCCTTGGTGTTGATGATTTCTGCGCCCGTGGGAAAGTCGGGGCCGGGAATCAGCTCGAACAGCTTTTCGTCCGACAGATTAGGCCGATCAATCAGCGCGATCAGCCCGTCTACGATTTCTCCTAAATTATGGGGCGGAATATTGGTGGCCATGCCTACGGCAATCCCTGAACTGCCGTTGAGCAGCAGGAAGGGAAGCTGGGCGGGCAGGACAAGGGGCTCCTGTTGGGAGTTATCGAAGTTGTCAATAAAGTCAACCGTTGCTTCGCCAATTTCCTCTAGGGCCGCCTCGTTGCTGATGGAGGCGAGGCGAGTTTCGGTATACCGCATAGCGGCGGGGGGGTCGTTGTCCACTGAGCCAAAGTTGCCGTGCCCTGCCAGCAGGGGATAGCGGCTGGAGAAGCTCTGCACCATGCGCACCAGGGCATCGTACACCGCCTGGTCGCCGTGGGGGTGGTATTTCCCCAGCACGTCGCCGACGACGCGGGCGCATTTGCGGTAGGGGCGATCGGGGGTCAACCCCAGCTCGTGCATGGCGTAGAGGATGCGGCGGTGGACAGGCTTTAGTCCGTCCCGCACATCGGGTAGTGCCCGCCCGACGATGACGCTCATGGCATATTCCAAGTAGGAGCGCTGCACCTCAGAATGCAGTGCGGTGGAAATGACGTGCCCCGATGGAACGATGTTGAGTTGTCTGGCCATGAGCGATAGTCCTAAAAAAGTTCGGAAGAAGTTTGGCGGATAGGGGTGAGATGGGAATAACCGTTGAAAGATTGAGCGAAGAACAGCGGCAAGGGTTGCTCAACCTCTGGTTGCTAGTGTAGATGGGAGTTGGACGTCATGTCTGTATCTGTAGGCGATCGCCCCCTGATAACACCTGAGTTGGGCCACTGATTTTACCTTGAGATCTTCCCTCTAGCCGAGGACCAGCCTAGAGAAATTACCAAGGTCATCCGTAATCTGGTCAATAATGGGGATAAACCAGGCGATCGCCTTAAGTGACAATCCTGACCGGAGTGTCCCAGGGTAGTATCAAATCACAATGACTGAAATACTGCAGCCATGCCCAGACCGATGTCGTCTGGGAACCAGATTAGGGGGAACGCGATGAAAACAGTTTTAATTGTGGAAGATGACCTGATTAACGCGCGGGTGTTCTCCAAAATTCTGACTAAGCGGGGAGGATTGTCCGTCAAGCACACGGAGGATGTCGAGGAGGTGCTGAAGATTGCCCAGGCCCACGGAGCCGACATCATCTTGATGGATGTGTCTTTGTCTCGCAGCGTTTACCAGGGCAAGCCCGTAGACGGCATCAAAATTACCCAGATGCTAAAGGCCGACCCCAACACGGCCAGCCTACCGATTATCCTCGTTACGGCCCACGCCATGCAGGGCGATCGCGAGAGCTTTCTGCAGCAGAGCGGTGCCGACGCTTACATCTCTAAACCCGTTGTCGATCATCAGCAGTTTGTGGATCAAATTGTTGCTCTCCTTCCCAAAGACTAGGGTTTACATAAGGGACCGTTATATGAATTTCCGTGAATTTTAGCTGGCGGGCCGCGCCCTCCTGACGCCGTGCCCTCCTGACAGGGATTAGCCTGCGTCGCTTCTCTATATTGACGTACCTATGTACTATTCTGCTAAATTTTAGCACCGTTTTGCTCTCGCTTAATCGACTCTCGTCGCGATACAATAGCTCGAACAATTGCTCGAATAACTGCTTGAGCACAATTAATGACAGCTGATGGGGTGTGCGCCCCGTCGGGGGCATATACCCTAAGAAAACAGTTTTTGTCTGAGGCTACACGATGCGAAACCTGCCTTGGGTCTGGCAACTGGTGCTGACATTTGGGGTGACGTTGGCGATCGCCCTCTACCTACCCTCGGTTTCCTCCATCGCCCACCCCCCGCGCCAGGAAGAGCTGCGGGGAGTTTGGCTCACCAACATCGACAGCGGTGTGCTCTTTTCCCAGCAGGATATTGAGGCCGGGGTGGAGCGGCTGGCCCAGCTTAACTTCAACACCCTCTACCCAACGGTATGGAATTGGGGGTATCCCCTGTATCCCAGTGCGATCGCCCAACAGGCCATTGGTGAGTCCCTTGATCCCCATCCAGCCCTGCAGGGGCGTGACCCGCTGGCCGAGCTGGTTGAACAGGGCCACCGCCAAGGGTTGGCCGTGATCCCCTGGTTTGAGTTTGGCCTGATGGCCCCGTCCTATTCCGAACTGGCCAGGCAGCATCCCGACTGGCTCACCAGCCGCCAAGACGGTAGCCGCGTGTTCATGCAGGGGCGGCACCCGCGCGTGTGGCTCAGCCCCACCCACCCCGAAGTCCAGCAGTTCATGGTGGACTTGATTCGAGAGGTGGTCACTCGCTACGACGTAGACGGTATCCAGCTCGACGATCACTTCGGCATGCCCGTGGAGTTTGGCTACGATCCCACGGCGATCGCCCGCTATCGAGAAACCCACAGCGGCCAAGATCCACCCACCGATCCCCACGACGCCGAGTGGGTGCGCTGGCGGGCCGACCAGATGACTCACCTGATGACTGAGATCCGCCAGGCGGTCAAAGCGGTCAAACCCGACTGCATCGTCTCCCTCTCCCCCAACCCGCCCGCCTTTGCTTATGAGCAGTATTTGCAGGACTGGGCCACTTGGCAGCAGCAGGGACTCCTCGACGAGCTGATTGTGCAGATGTACCGCTCCAGCATGGAAGCGTTTGTCAATGGCCTGGAGGATCCTGAACTCGCTACTTTTCGGGATTCTTCCATGGGGATCGGCATCCTCACTGGCCTGAAGAACCAGCCCGTCCCTACCCAGCTCATTCGCAATCAGGTGGCGGCAGTGCGCGATCGCGCTTTGGCTGGGGTCTCTTTCTTTTTCTATGAGTCGCTGGGCGATCGCGACGCCGCCTTCCAAGCGCTCTTTCCCAATCCGGCTCCCCGTCCGTCTACCGCTCCCTAAAGCGGTATTGAAGACACGCTATGATCGAGACCAGGACTCCCATTCGGTCAGGGTGGGGGCGATCGCTAGTTCAACAAACGCAGAAGCATGGAGGACTGAAGATGGGTGATGCAAAGCGACGGAAAGAGGCCCTGGGTGAGCAGTATGGTCAGGAAGAAACCATCTTGCCCTGGCTGCCCATCAAGAAAAGCCAGGCCCGTCAGTTCGTTGCCTGGACCAGCCGGGGTTCCTGGATTGGCATCGGCCTGCTGATTCTATGCTGGGTGACTGTACGGTTTTTGGGACCAGCCCTGGGGTGGTGGAAGCTGACCCAACCCTAGCACTCGGCCTGCTGGGTCCTTTTGTGAAGACTGGGCTTAACTTACCGAATCGATTCGGAAATGGTCCCGGCGTAGCTGAAGAAACTTCCTAGAAGAGGATGTTTCTTCAGTTGACAGTTGAGTAAGGTTAGATGTCGCTATGCAGAACTAGTCACATTACTGAGTACCCGTCTGAAAACTCGCACGGGTCTTTGGGATTCAACCCCTACCGGGGTTGTTAGGTAAGTTTGTAGTGCCGGTCCAAAAATTCGCCCTTATTAAGGTTGCCTGTTTAAGTTATGAGCTTCTCACATTAGCTATAAGCGTTCGCTATTGGTCAAGCATAGGCAATTGCCGACAGAAGGGTTAGGCTAGAAATGAGAGCCGTTATTAAATCTTTAGCTTCTTGCCAGTGAGCGATCGCCTGAATGGCGAAGCATCCACCGAGCCGAAGCTACTGCTGAACTGCGCTCAGTGCTGTCTGGCGATTCTGGCACACGCCGCTCCCCTGCTAACGCTTCTATCGTACCGATGATCCTCCGGCTGATCTAGGGCCTTGAGTCTATAGCGTACGTAGTGAACAATCTATATCAAGCGCTGTGCCTACTATTCTCTCATGGCAACTACCATTCAACGGGCGAATTGGGCTACGCACCCCAGCAGGCCAGAAAAAATGTTAAGAAATGCTTAAAAACGTCTACAATAGTGTGGTGACAGGAGGTTAAGCATGTTTCTAAGACTTGCAGAGCAGCATCGCCAATTCGTCCAAGATCTGGTCATGGATCTCCAGGCCCTTGCCATCGTTCTCGAGCGGCGCGGCTACCTGGCATCTTGCTACACCTGCGGTGGCCGGATGAACAGCGCATCCTTCATGGTCAGCCTGCGGGACGATCATCTCATTCGCTTCCTGGTGTCTGACTACGGCATCACCTGGACGGAGATGCGCGACGATCGCGAGCTCATGAAGCTGGAGGGTGCGGAAGCCATTAGTCAGCTCCAGGAACTGGCAGATTTGGTGAAGTACCAGGCCAAACCCTCCGATCATCAGTATCGAGTGCTGCACGCCTCCTAGAGCATCTAGGCGATAAACAGGTCGTAGAGCGAGAGCAAAATCTCAATGACGATCAGGGCAACGATGTACCACTCCACGCGCAGGCTGCTGTTGTGCTGCATCAGCTCTAGAACGGTTTCTGCTGTCCGAGAAATCAGCTCTAGCTTGCGCTCTAGGGCTAAATGCCGCTCGCGGATCTCGTACTCGTCTTCTAACCTCAAGTAAACTCGTTCTAGAGCCGGAGCGTCCCAAAGTAGCTCTGGCTTATCGATGATTTCTACCCGACCGACGATCTTGTGCTGAATCGAGAGATTCTGCCCTAGCTGCTTCAGCAAGACCTTGCCCCACCGCTCGCTCTTGGGGCTGTGCTGCAGACTATCGGCGAAGGGCTCAATCTGCTCAAAGATGCGGGCAGTGCCGTTTTCATAATGGGCCAAAACGATGCTCTTGGCCAGCACATCGGCAACAAGCTGCAGGATCTCGATGGTAAAACTCTGTAACCAAATGCGGCCATTCTCAATGCGGCCCGTGCCCGTCTGGTCGAAGCGTAGCTCGACCTCCTCCGTCTCTTTGGACTTAAATTCTTCCTCAATCAGCGGTTCGAGCTGGGTTAAGAACGCCGCCTCTTCGACTGGCTCTAGGCCAAATAGAACGGCAGCGCCGTAAGGAAACAGCACCGCATAGCCCTGGGTCCCTGCCCTTACCACCAGGGGATCGACGGCTAAACTGTCGGTATTTTTAAAGAGGCGCAGGTTCAGACGCTCGCCCAGAAAAACGGCGATTCCTCTCAGACTGCTGGTGGCACTGGGGGAGTAGAGTTGGGCCTCCGAGTCGGAGGTAGGAACTAATGTAGGTTCTTGCATCACGGGTTGCGGTGGACCTACCCTGGGCGATCGCCATTTAATCGGCTGATGCGAGTTGAGGTAGGTTAATTAAATCACTTAGGAGAATTGGGGCAGGCACTATCGTCGCAGAAGCGTGCCGCTCTGCTTTATTATAATCTGGTTATCTTGCGGTAGCCCCCTAAACGTCAGCCAGAGGAAGTGGGGCTAGAGTTGATGCAGCCCGGCTTTTTGGCGTATTGGCAGACCTTGACCCAAAGGGTGGAGCGGGTTCCAGGCGGTCCGGCAGCGAATAGGACGCGATCGCCCCCAATCATTGGAATAATTTTGACGCCACAAACCGGGCAGACTTGCATCCCGTTTTCAGCCATACGTGGTTGCCCTCCGCAAGGGTTGCGAATATTGTTTGTATACCATACGACTTCCGCCGCTGGCTGCGTCAAATATCCTGAGGCAGGATTTTTGATCTAAGTGATTGGGCAACTTTAATTGTATTTGCTTGGGGATGCGCCCCCAACCGAGTAATTTTGCTCAACTTCTTACCTCAGGACTTCAGGAAGTCCCACATCGCCTGGTTCACCTGCTGGGGTTGCTCCTGCTGCACCCAGTGGCTGCAGTGGGGAATGTAGCAGATGTCCAGATTGCTGACGTACTGGTCGGTGCCGTAGGTCAGCTCGATGCCCAGAGCCGCATCGTTTTCGCCCCAGATCAGCAGCGTCGGGATGTCGATGACGCGCCACTGCCGGTTAAGGAACTGGGAGGGTTGCTGAATCAAATTGCGGTAATAGTTAAGCATCGCCGTGAGCCCGCCCCGTTTGGCAGCCACATCCTTGTAGAACTCAATATCGGCAGGGGAAAAGGCAGATTTGTCTACAGCCATGTCGAGGAAGGCGCTGGCGATCGCCTCATAATCGTTCAGCGAAATCAGCCATTCCGGCAGCCAGGGAATTTGGAAGAAAAACATATACCAGCTCCGCAAAAGCTGCTGGGGGGATCGCAGCCCGGCGGCGAATTTGGCGGGGTGGGGGAGGTTCATCACAATCAGTCGCTCCACCAGGTCTGGGCAGGCGTCTGCTACGTACCAGGCGATCGCCCCGCCCCAGTCATGCCCTACGAGAATGCAGCGATCGTAGCCTGCCCGATGCACCAGTCCCTCCACGTCTTTCACCAGCTCAGACATCTGGTAAGCTGCCACGCCCTGGGGCTTGTCGCTCTCGTTGTAGCCCCGCAGATCAGGAGCCATTACTCGATACTGCTGGGCAAATTCGGGAATCTGATGCCGCCATGAATACCAGCACTCCGGGAAGCCGTGGAGCATAAGCATCAGATCGCCCTGGCCCTGGGTGACGCAGTGGAGCGTAATGCCGTTGGTTGGAAAGAATTCGTGGGTCCATTGGGGGGTCAGCATGGGTGGTGATGGGGGTAATATCCCGAAGGTTTTCCTCGATTGTAGGCAAACTCGGGAGCGACAAACGCTCGGGAACCACCTCCCCAGGTAGATTTTTGACGGATGGTTCCCACCGCTTCCCCATCCCCGGTAGGATAATCGGGTGAAAGCCTGTGCGCCTACTCTGACTTTGCCCCATTCAAACCCAACTGAGATTAATGACCAACCTCCCATCCCCCGAGCCTCGCCCGCCCCGCGACGAGCGTAACGACGAACTGATCGCCAGCGTGGTGGCCTTTGCCGTCATTGGCTCCATCCTCTACTGGGGCATAGAGCGGGGCGATCGCCCTTCGACCTTAGACGACCTGGATTTACCCTTTGAAACAGGAGCCATTGGTGAGCTAGACAGGTCTGATGAATTCGATCTGGAAGCAGCAGAAACTGACCCGTCGACCAGAACCGCTCGACTCCCGTTTGGTCGCACCCCTATCGTAGAGACAGACGCGCCAGTGAGGGAACGGGTGGACGAGGAAGAGCTAGAAGCATCCCCCAGGGTAATCCAGTCCCTGCCTGTTGATGCATCTGATGCATCGCTGCCAGCCGGGGCGATTGGCGGAGCAGCCCTGGTCGCGCCTCCGGTAGCGGCGGAACTGGCAGAGGAAGACCTGGAGCCGTCTGTGGCGGAGGAACCCGTTGCCGAAGCGCCCCCCTCAGAAACAGCCGCCGTTGAAGACCCGCCACCGGCAGATCCGGCAGCGACCGATGCCAGCGCGCCCGCAGAGTTTACCGATGTTGCGTCCGACTACTGGGCGTTTCCCTTCATTGCAGGACTGAGCCAGGCTGAGGTGATTAGCGGGTTTGGCGACGGCAACTTCCAGCCCGACCAGCCCATCACCCGCGCCGAATTTGCGAGCCTGCTGAATCAGTCGTTTGATCTAGAGGCGGCGACCGACCCAGCATCCTACACTGATGTTGCGTCCGACTATTGGGCAGCCGAGGCGATCGCCCAGGTTACCCAGGCAGGCTTCATGAGCGGCTATCCGGGGAACGACTTCCAGCCCGACCAGCAGGTGTCGAAGGCCGAAGTGCTGGTATCCCTGGTCAGCGGTCTCGACCTGCTGCTAGCGACTGAGACGGCCAGTTTGCTGGAGGCGTATGGCGATCGCGACCAGGTTGCCGACTGGGCCGCCCCCCGCATCGCGGCAGCAACCGACGCCGGGCTGGTGGTCAACCATCCCAATGCCGACCAGCTCAACCCCAACCAGCCCACCACCCGAGCCGAAGCCGCCGCCATGATCTACCAGGCCCTAGCCCAGCAGAACCAGGTCGATCCAGTCGACTCCCCCTTCATCGTAGAGCGGTAGAATCCAAAATCCAAAACCCAAAATCCAAAATTCCTCAACCCGGCGGCTCATAGTTCCAGCGATCGCAAAAGACCTGCCAGTGCTGTCTCACCCGCTCGTTATCGGCCCGGGGAAACTGGTAGCGATTTTTGCGGTAGCGCTTATTGGCTTCCAGGTAGGCGGTAAAGCTGGGTCGGGCCGTATCGAACCCTTCTAGCTCAAGCTGATGATAGATTTGGGCGATCGCCGCCAGCGGATCAGCCTCAAATGTCTCGAAGCGCAGCTCGATGAACTGGTTGGTGGGGAGATCCGGCGTATCCTGCAGCAGGGCCGTCATCATGCGCGGATAGCTTTCCAGGATCAGCTCATCCACCGGAGCGGCGGCAAACGGCTGCAGCGCCAGCTCCTTGAACAGGGCGGCGTAAAAGTTGCGGGTAGATTGAAACACCCGGTATGGATTGCGGTAGATGTGAATAAACTTCGCCCCCGGATACATTTGGCGCAACAGGGCGACCCGTGCAGTATAGACAGGATTTTTAATGAGTAGCTGCTTCCCTGGCTGCTCATACTGGAGCTTTTCAAAGAATAGGGCAGCAGTGCGCTGCCAGCGGGTCACTGCGGCATCATTACAGCCATCAAAAAAGATTGCCGCATTGAAGTTCTGCCGCAGGCGGGTGGGGAAGTATAATCCGTGGTAAAAAGACAGGGGCTGCATGTTGGCCAGACCGATTTCGTCCTCCTGGGGGGAGTTGGGGGCAACCTGCATGGCATCGATGAAGCGATCGCTCGGCAAGGCCCGCTCCAGCCAGGGGCGCAGCAGCCGTCCCAGGGACAAAAACTCCCAGGGCAGTCCAGTCGCGAAGGGCGATATGTAGGCAAACTGGGGAGACTGGCAGAGAATTTCGTAGAGAAACGTCGTGCCGCTGCGCCAGTGGCCCACGATGAAAATGGGCGGCGGCAGGTCGGCGGCCCGACGGCGCTGCTGGGCCACCCAGAGAGATTCCAGGGCCGTGAAGGGCAATCGGGCCAGAGCGGTGGCGATCGCCAGCCCAGCATGGGGCCAGCAGTGGGGCGCAACGCCCCCATTTGCGACCAGCACCTGCAGCAGCGTGGCAAGGTCACAGCCCATCAGGGGATGGAGGAGACGGGGCATAGATGGTTGATCTGAATTGGCGTGGGGAGAGGGAGTCATAGCAGCAGCGCCACGGTTCAAGATGAAATCCGTAAAGCAATGCGATTATCCCCTTGACCCAGTTGACCCTGCAAGCGATCGCCCTATATTGTTCAATATTCAGGTAGTCCGCTAACCTCCAACCTACGCACCCACGACGTACCGCCTATGCGCACTTTGACGATTGACCTGGAAGAACTGCAGATGGCCTTTAGCAATGCCATGCCAGAGCTGACCTATTACCTAGACACGGAAACGGGGGAAGTCCTCATCGATACCCCCGATTTGCCGCTGGATGTGCTTCCCGCCGCCGGTGCGTCAAGCGATGAGCGAACGGCCTTCAAAGCGCGCTACCTGGAGGTGCCATCTGCCGACTCCCGCAGAGGCTATGCCGACATGGAGGAATTTATCAATACCGTCGAGGACGAGAGCCTGCGGGGCCGTCTGGAGGTCTCGATCCAGGGGAAGGGAGCCTTTCGCCGCTTTAAAGACGTTCTGCGGGGGACGCCGGAGCGCGATCGCTGGCATGAGTTCCGGGATGCCCGGCTGCGGCAGCGAGTTTTGGCATGGCTGGATGAGCAGGGGATTCAGCCTAATCTGGATGAGGCTTGAGCAAATAAGTTAAGGACAGGAACGCTGCCAATGGGCAAACGGTGTCTGGTTACGGGGGGGTTGGGGTTTATTGGACAGCATCTGGTTCGCCAACTGCTGGCGCGGGGGGACGAGGTGCGCATCCTCGATCTGGCGACGCCGACCCAGCGGCAGCCAGGGGTGGAGTACGTCACGGGGTCCATCACCGATCGCCCCACTGTGCAAGCCGCCATGCAGGAAAGGGACTGGGTGTTTCATCTGGCCGCCAATGCCGGCCTCTGGTCGCCCCGGAAGCAGGAGTTTATTACCGTCAATCAGACCGGTACCGGCACCGTGATGACTGAGGCGATCGCCGCTGGTGTGGAGCGGGTGGTTCACTGCTCCACAGAATCTATTCTCAAAAGCGCCCACCGCCAACCAGGTCCTTCTAAAACCGACGAATCGGTACAGCTCACCCTGGCAGACATGGCCGGAGCCTACTGTCGGGGCAAGTTCGTCGCTGAGCAGGAAGCCTTTGCCGCTGCCCATCAGGGGCTGCCGGTGGTGGTGGTGAACCCGACGGTCCCTATTGGTCCGGGCGATCGCCGCATTACCCCTCCCACTCGCATGATGCTGGGCTTCCTCAACGGCACCTACCCGGCCTACCTCAACAGCACCCTAAACCTGATCGATGCCCGGGACGTGGCCCTCGGCCATATCCGAGCAGCGGAGCGGGGGCGGGTAGGAGAACGGTATATCCTGGGTCATGTAGACCTGCCGCTGCGCGATTTGCTGGCCATGCTGGAGGAGATTACGGGCCTGCCCATGCCCACCCGGCAGATTCCCTACTGGCTCGCCCTCACCGTCAGCACGGTTCAGGAATTCATCGCCGATTACATCACCAAGCAGCCACCCAGTGCGCCGCTGACGGGGGTGAAACTGGCGCGATCGCCCCTGCGGTTTGACAACACCAAAGCGGTGAAGGAATTGGGCCTCAGCTTTCGCCCTCTGCGGGATTCCCTAGTAGACGCGATTCAGGACTATGAGGCCCGCCACCTGCTCCAGCGCTCTCTGCCGCGTGTCGGGTCCTAGCTAAGGCTCTTCTCCAGTACGGAGACTCAAGAAGCACAGACGATGATTTTGAGTCATCAGTGGGAACGCTAAACACAGCACATCCCATGAACGAACAACGCAACTGATGAAGGTACTCAGACGGCTTAGCCAACTGCTTGGAAGCGCCAATCGGTCGCCTCAGAATTTCCAGGCCCCCCAATCGGGCAGCGACAAAAATGTGACCCCGACGCCCCTGATCCTTCAACAACAGCCGCCGACGCCTCAGGCGAATTTACAGGACGATTCACCTAATGACGATTCACCTGATTTAAAGGCTGCCGATGATGCGGGCACTCGGCCTGATTCTCAAGACCTAGCAGTCGTCATTGCTGCGACAATGCCGCCCAGTGAAGCCTATCAGCGCGGGCTAGCCTATCTGCAGCAAGGGCAATCACAGTCTGCGATCGCCTACTTGCGTCATGCCATCCACCAGCAGCCTGACTTGGCCGCAGCCCACTACGAGCTGGGCCGTGCCCTGAAGCAGCAGGGGGAATACCGGGAGGCGATCGCCACCCTGCGTCGTGCCCTGGATTCCATGCCCAATGCTGCTACCGTTCATCAAAATCTAGGGGAAGCCCTGCTGGAAGACCAGCAAATCGACGCGGCCATCGAGTGCCTGCAGCGGGCGACGGTCCTCAATCCAAAGGCAGCCTGGGCCTATCATCGGCTGGGGGAAGCCCATTTGCAGCGGGATGACTTACAGTCCGCGATCGCCGCCTTCCAAACCGCCACGGAGCTGCAGCCCGACATCCCCTGGTTTCACCATCGGCTGGGTATGGCCTATGCCGCCTGTGAGGACGAGGAGCGGGCCGCCAACTGCTACCGGCGGGCACTGGAGCTGAATCCTGACTCAGTCGACACCCTAGCCAAGCTGGGGGATTTGTTGCTGCGACAGGGACAAACGGAGCAGGCGATCGCCAACTATCAGCGGGCGGTCAAACTGAAGCCTAATCAAGCCTGGCTCTACCTCTGGCTGGGTAACGGTTTGCTGCGCAACGGACGGTATAACGATGCGATCGCCAACTTCCAGCGGGCGATTGACCTGAATCCCCACTTGGCCTGGGCTCACCACAATTTGGGGGATACTCTCTGCCGACAGCATCGGCTGAGTGAAGCGGTCGCTGCCTATCGGGCAGCGCTGGCAATCGATGATGCTCCGGCCTGGTGGCACTACAAGCTGGGTAAGGCTCTGGCTAGCCTGGGACAAACTGAGGCAGCCCTCGCCGCCTATCGCGCCGCCATCGAGCGAGATGCGACTGCCTTTGAATTCCACCGCAAGCTGGGGGAAACCCTCACCGCCCACGGCCACTGGCAGGAGGCTATCCACCACCTGCAGCAGGCGATCGCCCTGGACGGACGAGAGTTCAATTCCCACTTTTTTCTGGGCCAGGCTCTCCTGCAAACCCATCAGGCCGAAGCCGCAGTCGCCGCCTTTGAGCAGGCCCTCAATCTCAATCCGGGGCACGGGCCATCGCGGGACTGGTATCAAAAGGCGATCGCCCAGCGTAACCGTCCTGCTTAGCGCCAGCGCCAGAAGTTGGGTCGCTGCCAATTGCGGACATGGTCTAGGATAGAAGGCCAGTCCGATCTGAAGCAGGTTCATGGCAAAACAGCGCTCCCAGCCGATGGATAATCCTCAGCAGCAACTTCCGGAGGATGTCTACGCCTTTGTCCCGTTGACGGCAGGGGCTGAGACCAATCGCACCATTGCCCTGACGCCACCGGATGATCAGAGTCGGCGGTCTCTCCCTGCCCAGCAGGACGAAACTGTGACCATTGAAGTAGTGGCATCCTTGACGGATGGTGTGGATCAGGGCGATCGCTGGGGCAGTCTGGTGAATGCAGTACTTACCCCAGCTTTTTTGGCGCGGCTGACGGTGATGCTGTGCGATCGCTCCTCCCTGCCCGATCTGATTACGCAGCAGCTTTTTCAACACCTGTTCAAGGTCTATAAGCACAAAATTCAGCATATCCTCCAGTCCGACGGGCTGGATGCCCTGGACCTCACGCGGCCCCACCTGAAGCTGATCGCCGACAAGAGCAACCGTCCCCAGCGGATGGAAATTGTCCTGGACGACGATGCTATCTGCCAGTATTTGAAAAGCTCTCTGGCAGACTTTTTGCACCACAGCCGCTTCCAGGCCGATCACGTGAAGCCGATGGGCACTAACCTGGTGGCCTGGGCGCTGGAGGAGCTGAAGGCGGATGGCGTCGGGGCAGTGCGCCGTACTGATACATCTTTGGAACAGCGCATCCAGGATTTTCTTCTGTCGCCTCAGCAGGCCGACCTCGTGATTGCCAAACTCAGCTTTTTTGGCGAAATCCACGCCGCCGATATCACCCGCAGCATCATCGAGGGCCTCAACCTGACCAACTGTACCTTGCCCGACCTGGAAGCCCTGCTGGGCCTTAAGCAGCGCCCTTTGACGCCCCTAGATGCCGCCCCCGATTTACCCGCTGCCGCTCCCATCCCCACGTCTATTCCCATCGCCAGCAGCATCCGCGCCCAGCTCCGTCCCGACCTGTGGCAGCAGGACGAAAACGAGGTGGCCGTGTTCCAGTACCGCAGCAAGCGCAACCCGGCCAACTTCATCGAGCACTACATTACCAGCCCCGGTGACATTGCCCTGCTGCCCTGGGAAGCGGCGGAGCAGATTATCAACAAATTCGGCTTCGACACGGTGAAGCTCCAGATGATTTTCGCCGCCCGCACCATGGAGCAGGCCGAACCCTGGACGAGCACCTTTCGCCTGCGGGCCAGCGACATGATTCCTCTGCTGGGCTGGGATCGCAACCACAATACGACCCTGCCCGAAAAGCGCAGCGCCGTGGCCAGTGCCGCCTATGCCCTCTCCTGCCTGCTGGTCAAGTCGGTATGGATTGAGGGCCGGGGCAAGCGCAAGGTGGACGCCAGCACCCCCGTGGGCCGCATGTGGGACGTGCTGATTGACCCCCACGGCCAGCTCGACTGGGTGACGGGTAAAATCGAGAAGCCCGACGAGGTCTACATCACCGTGAGTCCGGGGCTGTGGACCAAGCATTTCCTCAACCGGGCGGGCAGTAAGGCCAAGCAGGCCCTCCACCAGTTCGGCTTTCTGGCGCGGGATATTCTGCAAATCGACCCGTACCACCACGAGATGGCCCTGAGGCTGGCGATTCAGCTCACCCTCGACTCGCGGGTGCGCGTCCACAACCGCAACCCCTACGACTATCGGGTGCTGAACCTGCTGGAAGAGGTGATGCCCCGCCCCGAAATTGACAAGGCTCTCCAGGACAAGTACAAGGCGCGAGACTTGAAAAATCGCTGGAACAAAGCCCTGACCCTGCTGCTCAGCCTGGGCTGGCAAATCGAGTTCGACCCCCAGACTTACCCCGACTGGCTACAGCCAGGGAGCAAGGCTGAAAAACCCCCCGACTGGCGCAAGGTCAAGCTAATCGAGCGTCTGCTCCAGGCCAAGCTCACCATCAAGCCCCCCGACCCCATCCCCGATTTGCTCAGCCGCGTCAAAGATCCCAAGCCCCCCAAACGGCTGGAAAGCAGCCCCGTGGAAGAACTCACCAGCGACCAGATGCGGGAAGGTCGGGAAGCACGGGGCTGGAGCCGCAAGGAGCTGGCGGGCTTCCTGGGCATCAGTGCGGACTACGTGGGCAAGCTGGAACGGGGCGATCGCATCCCCCCATCCAACTTAGAAAAACAGCTCCGCAAGCTACTCCAGCTCTAGCGCGCCCCACTCCAGGTGCCGTGGAAGCCAGGGGGAACGATGCTCGGCAGCCCCAGGCGGCATACGGGTTCGGCGTCCAGAGCCTTTTCATCAAAGATCCACACTTCGCTGGTTTCCGTATGACCGTCAAACACCACGGTGAGAATCCAGCCCTGGCTGGGGTCGTGGGCATCGGCGGCGTAGAGGGGTTCGGTGGGATAGCGCCCCGTTCCCAGATCCGCCATCACCAGGTGGTTGGTTTCGGGGTTGAAGCGGGCGATCGCCTCAAATATTTCATGGCGCAGGTCAGCATCGGGCCGATGGATGGAGAGATAAACCGCATCAGTTGGCTGTCCGACCTCCTGAGGGCGAACGACTGGAAACTCGCAGCTCCGATCCAGCCGCTCTTCCTGGGAGAGCAGCCGTCCGGACTTAGGATCGATCCGCAGCCGCCAGAAGGTTGCCTTCGTCAGGGTTTGGGGGTGTCCTGTAGGGATTTCCCGCAAAAACTCATTGGTCTGGAAGTCGGGGTAGCGAATCACGTCCAGCACGATCATGCCCTCGGCATCCACATACCCATTGCTGAAGTGCCACTGGAACCAGGGATCGGTTTCGCTGCGTCCTACGACCTCCAGAGTTTCAGTGTCGATCACCACAATCTCGGTACCCACACTGGGCTTCCAGTCCATCGCGTCGCTGAAGGGGCGCAGGCAGAGGGCCACAGGCAGCAGGTTGATGTGGACGGGCGGAGCGCAGAACACCAGATAGCGGCCTGCCATAACGCAGTCGTGAACTAGGGGATTGCCCTGGAGAGGAATCTGAGCCTTGGCGAGGACTTTGCCGGTGCGATCGCTCCGGTACAGATTCAGCGACGAGTTCAGACCAGGGGCAACGCCGAAGTTAAAAATGTCCCCTGTCGCCGGATCAACTTTGGGGTGGGCCGAGTAGGGCAGGTTGCCGTCCAAAGCACCCTCCAGGTCATCCCGCCCCAGGGTCTTCAGGGTCTGGCAATCCAGGGCGTGGGGATTGCCCCCCTCCCACAGGGCCAGCAGCCGGTCGGGCAGGGCCAGCACCGAGGTGTTGGCCGCATTCTTCACGGGCTTGCCCCAGCGCTCCCACAGCCAGCCGGGGGGCGTCATACCATAGCCACCAAAAAGGAACCGATCCATCGCTTCTTCGGCCACCAGTCCAGCGGTGCGCACATAGCGATAGGTGCCCGTGGCCCCCGCCTCCGTCAGATGCACGGCGAGGATGGCCCCATCCCCATCAAACCAGTGGCCCACGGGCTGGTTGCCCCGCTCCAGGCGACCCGGCCCATTGCGGTAGAGGGTGCCCCGCAGACCAGAGGGGATTTGTCCCGACAGGACGGGCAACGGCGTGAGGGGAAATTCCTCAGCGGGGTGGGCGATCGCCCTTGCCCAGAGCGGCTGAGGAGCGGCGGTAACGGTATCCGGGCGAGATTGGGTAGACGTCATCGGCTTGGTAGTTGGAGGTCAACGGATGTTAAATGAAGATGCAATTTCCAGGGGGCTTGGCAATGCCATGCCCCTGGCTAGGAACAGGCGATCGCACAGATTCGCACAGATTCGCACAGACTCGCACAGATTATCTAATTCCGATTCTTTAGACGGTTGGTGAGGGGGAGGGGGAGAGCGATCGCTGCACCAGCTCGATGCAGTCGGCCACGGGACGGCGCTGGGTCATTGCCTCCACCAGGGCTTCATAGGCGGGGCGGTGGGACTCTAGTAGGGTGCGGGCCTTCAGGGCCGACCAGCGCAGCTTTACCTCACACTCGGCCTGGGGCCGCTGGATCTGCTGCCAGAGAATGTGGAACTTCTGGCGATCGTCGTTACCACCCTGGGCGTTACCGTAGGTTAACTGCTCGGCGGCAATACCCGCCATCCATACGGCACCATAGCGGTCCACCAGCTGGGCGGGCAGTTCGCCCCGCGCCACCTGCTGCTCTAGCTCCTGGGTGTCAAAGGTGACGCCGCCCCGCCCGGGCTGGCCCTGCCGTAGAGCTTCCCAAGCGGTCAGGGTATAGTCAGTTACCGGGATGTCCATCAGGTGAGCGATCAGGAAGTGGCCTGCCTCGTGGCGAATCACCCGCTCCCGATGTTCGGGGGAAAACTGGGCCAGCCCATCAATTAGCAGGGTACCGCCCCGGCCCTGGAGGCTGAGGGTGTCAACGGTGGCCGCGCCCATTAGCCCAAAGGTGATCAGGGCGGGGACGACCGGGGAGATGCCCACCAGTGGCCCGATAAGGCTGGTCATGGTGATGCTGAAGATGGCGATCGCCACCAGGTTGAGCGTGATTTGATTCACTAGCCTGGCTCCTGTCTGTCTATAGATTGGATCAGATTGGGTCTTCTGTTTACCTATCTTTACGGTAAACCCGATTGCCTATTTTCGCTGCTTGCCTGTTCCCTGTTTCCGGTCTCGCTATCCGCCGTCGAGTCCGCATCTGCTGCACGGTTCCCCGACCCATAGAACAGCTCCAGGCTTTCGGGATCGCCCACAAACCGCCAGTGCCAGGGTTCGTAGCTCACCTGATCTGCTTCGCCGCCTTCAAAGGACAGCTCGAAGCTGTAGAAAGCGGCGTTTTGCTCCAGCCACTGGAAGGCAGCGGTCTGCTCAAAGCTGGTTTGCAAATGGGTTTCGGGTCGGGTGGCATCGCCAATGTCGATGGCGTAGCCCGTATGGTGCTCGCTGTAGCCCGGTGGAGCGCTTACTGTGGCCCGCTGCCGCGCTACCTGCCCCCGCTGGGCCTTGATTTCAAAGAACAAATACTGCTGCTCTTCAATGGTGCGAAACCCTGATAGAGGAGCGAGGGAAATATTGGCGGCCCGCGCCGCCTGCTGCATGGCCTGAAACTTCTCGGCGGCGGCAGACCGCAGGCGAATACGTCCGTCAGCAGTAAGGGGCACTAAGGTATCTGGCGGGGCTTCAGGATAGGCACGATGCCCCAGTAGGGAAGGCGTCGCATCTGTAGCGGTATCAGTATCAACATCATCAATATCGGCATTCGTGGTAGCGTCTGCGCCTTGGGCTTCAAGAACGCTGCGGAGCCCTGATTGGGCAGGGATGGGCGTAGTGGACGCACCAGTGACCAGCGTTTCTAAATTGCGAAACTGCCAGCCCACTACGGCTCCTGCGGCTAGGGCGATCGCCCCTCCAGCCCCTAACCAGAGTCTCCAGCGAAATTGCCGAGTCGGTGAAGATGCGGGTGGAGTCACGGGTGCATCCCGTAGCGCTTCTGGAATATCGTCGCTCCCGCCATTTAAGGACGGAGATGATTTGGACTGCGCCGCAGCATTGGGCGACTGTTCGGGAACACTGGGCTGGTTCACGATCCCACTCCTAGCATCGAGAAATGATCCTCACACCGACCTGAACCAATTTGACACTCCCCATAGCTAAAAGCTAGGGAATTCTTGGTTCATCCACCATCCTTAAAACTGATCTGAGAGTTTTATCTCAAACTCCGCAACCCCTCACCAAATAGCCGCACCAAAATGGTCGAACTATCTAGATATTGGGCAGTCAGCCCCAGCGGGAAAAGTGTCCCCAAGCGTTTTTTTACCCTGTTCCGGCGTGCCCCGCCGTACAGCATTTCAGATCTGAAACCAACAGTCGCTGGTGGTTCGGTACTCTGTCGAGTCCATACGTTTTTAGATTGCAGACTGGACTCTGCTTTCGGGTTCGAGGAGACTTACTTGAATGCTTCCACCCACCCTGGGGGTTCAAACCAGCTCTATTGTACCGCACTGGGCAGACTGCTGGACTTCGCCCAGCGCGGGAACCATCTGTATCCCCATGTCTAAAGCCAGGGGTTTTATCCGGTTCCCGAACCCTTCAATATTCGGTAACCTTTTGTGCCCTTAACTTTGTGCCCCTGCGGAAACTAAGAAAAGCCTAACAAGGAGGTAGCCACCAGGAAACGACGCTATGGTAGGGCTGGTTGACTGACAAAACTTACGAACCGCTGCCCGAAAGCCCTCACCCTAGCCCTCTCCCGAAGGGAGGGGGAACAGAAGTATTAGTTCGGCTCCCCTCGCCCTCTGGGAGAGGGGTTGGGGGTGAGGGCCACAAACTTTTGTCAGTCAATCAAATGGTGGGTTGCGCCTTACTTGCTTTATTGGTGTCCCTCCAGCCAATTTATGGCTCTGCATTTATAGCGCTACGCTTTCGCGTTAGGACGTTCAAGAGGTGTAGAACCCCCGCGACGCGGGGGTTCTACATCCAGGCTTTAGCCCGTAGGGCTATAATTTTGTTTAACTTTAATTATGGCCGACCTAGGTGTCAATCTTCTCAAACTTTATCTTCCCCTGGTGATTTGGGTGGGGCTGGGGGTCGTGCTGGGTCAAAAGCTATCGGCCAAAGTGCCCCTTTATCTAGGGAAATGCCTGTTCTGGGTTGGGGTGCCCATTAGCATTACCACCTTCATCCGGCAGGCCGACCTGTCCGGTAGCATCTGGATTGCGCCGCTGGTGGCATGGATGTCAGTCCTGACAGGAGCAGGGTTGGCCGGCCTGTGGATTTGGCTGCGGGCCAGGCGAGTTCGCTCTGACAAAGAATCTAGTGCGAGGGAAGAGCGATCGCCCAACCCATCCTCCTCCTCTAACCCGCAAACCAACGCGACAGCATCTGCTAGCACCCCAAACTGGAGCCCGCCCACCCGCGGCAGTTTCCTCAATGCCGCTATGTTTGGCAACACTGGCTACCTGGGCTATCCAGTGACGCTAACTCTGGTCGGCCCCCAGTACTTTGGCTGGGCCGTTTTCTATGACACCCTTGGCAGCACCCTCGCCGCCTATGGACTGGGAGTTGCGCTCTCCGCCTACTTTGGCCGCACCGCTACCCGATCCCCTGCCCAGCAGCAGCACCCCACGCGGCTGATGGCCCAGGCAGTGGTCAAGAATCCCGCCATGTGGAGCTTCTGGTTTGGGCTTTGGTTTCGTCAGATTGCCCTGCCTGAATCTGTCGAAACGGGCCTGGAAAGAGTTGCCTGGACGGTCATTGCGGCATCGCTGCTGCTGCTGGGGATGCGCCTCGGTCAAATCACCTCCTGGCGCAATACCCGCCGAGCTGCCATCAGCCTGGGCATCAAAATGTTAATCGTGCCCCTCACGGTTGGAGCCGTTATTTATCTGCTGGGCATTAGCGGTCCCCAGCGCCTGGTCATGATCCTGCAAATGGGCATGCCCCCCGCCTTTGCGACGCTCATCATTGCCGAAGCCTATAACCTCGACCGCGACCTGACGGTGACGGCCCTAGCCCTCGGCTCTATCAGCATCCTTTTTACGATCCCTATATGGCTCGGCGTATTCGGTCGCTAAGCAAATTCAGCTCACTTTGGCATCGTCCCGAGTCTCAGCCAGCTTCTTGATATTGCGCTACGCTTTCATGTGAGGACATTCAAAAGATATGGAACCCCCGCGGCGCGGAGGTTCCATACTCAAACCTTAGCCCTGAGGGCTATATTGACCATCACGCTGGGCAGGACCGCTCGAAACTGACTGTTGCCAGAAAACATCAGCCTTGAAGCCTGTTACTGTAGGGGCAACTAGGTAAATCACTAACGCTGGAGCAGCGATCGCAATGGCTAAAAAAATAGGGCTTGTCCTCGGCGGTGGCGGAGCTAGAGGCTGGGCGCATATTGGCGTGATTCGTACCTTAGAAGAAGCAGGCGTCAAAATTGACTATGTGGCAGGGACCAGCATTGGTGCTCTCGTCGGTTCGGTCTACGCAGTTGGTGCGCTAGACGAACTAGAAGCGTTTGCGGCTGAGGCGACGAGAGATAGACTTTTGCCGTTGATCGATATTTCGTTTCCGGGTCTGGGGCTGATTAAAGGCGAGCGGGTCTATGAGCTAATTTCTCAATACTTAGAAGATAAAACGTTTGAGCAGACTCACATTCCCCTCCGGTGCGTGGCCACCAACTTTTTGAGCAACAAAGAGGTTGTCTTTGAGTCGGGCCGCATTTTAGATGCCGTCAGGGCGAGTATTTCCATCCCTGGTATCTTCGTCCCGTTTAAGCGGGGCGGCGTTTATCTGGTCGATGGCGGAGCCGTTAATCCAGTCCCTGTGGACGTTGGTGGGGAAATGGGCGCAGACTTGGTAATTGCCGTCAACTTGAACCACAACCCTGAGACCGAAAAAACCAAATTTAAAGCCGCCTCAACGGAGGAGGATACGGCGGATAGCGGCGAGGCAGAGGCAGCAACCCCTAATCAGCAGGAGGAGGACGCCGGGTTAGTTGACCGCTTGACCGATAAGTACGAAACCCTTAAATCCGTTTTGTCAGAGAATGTTGACGACTGGATTCCGGACTCCCAAAGCGGATTGAGCATCTTCGATGTGGTCGGCAATTCGATGAATGCAATGGAGCAGCGGGTAACGGAAAACAACCTGCAGCGCCATCAGCCCGACTTGCTCATCCAGCCCGACCTCATGGAGTTTGGCATTTTCGATTTTCATCGGGCAGAACCTATCATAGAGCGGGGGTATGCGGCAGCGCGGGACATGAAGCCGCAGATTGAGCAGTTAATCGCTGAGGCGTCCGGCTGAATGAAGCTACACACAACAAGGGGCTTAAGCTCCTTGTCTGCCCGGACTTTTCCTGTGCGTCTTCATGCAAAAAATGCTCCAGCCTATGATTGACTTGCGAAGCGAGACCGTCACCCAGCCTACCCCAGCCATGCGCGAAGCGATCGCCAATGCCGCTGTGGGGGATGATGTCCTCGGCGATGATCCGACCGTCAGCGAACTTGAGCGCTTTGTGGCCGACCTCCTTGGGAAAGAAGCTGCCGTCTACATGCCCTCTGGCACCCTGACTAACCAGGTTGCCCTGCGGGTGCATACCGAGCCGGGGGACGAAGTGGTGCTCGAGGCCCAGGCCCATATCTACTACTACGAGGGTGGCGCACCCGCTGCCCTGTCTGGGGTTACCTGTCGGTTGATTCAGGGCGATCGCGGCATCTTCACAGCAGCTGACCTGGTGAGCGGGCTGCGCCCCGATGATGTCCACAGTTAGGTGGATTCCATGAACCCCCGCCCTTCTAGGGCTGGGGAGATGTCAGCAGATCGATGGCATCGACATCGAGCCTAGGGACGTACAAACCAATATCGTCTTCTTCAAGCGGTGTGGAACCCCCGCGACGTGGGGGTTCACACTCAAACCTTAGCCCGTAGGGCTGTAACTGCTTATTTGCCTGATTTAAGAGCTGGTGACAGGTCTGACCCCTCTTGCTGCTTAATATATTGACCGATAAGGTTAGATCTTGAGCCAGGCGTTTATCGCTCAGAGTTCTTCCCTGAGCTAGATGCCTGTGAGATCGGAGTGCATCTTCTGGAGAACTGGCCTGCATGGATAGAGCTGCCTACAACTACTTCCTTCCGGCGTTGATTGCAGTCATTACAACGCTGGCCGCAACGTCCTATACAAGCTATTTGCTGACTCGTCCCTGGTGCATGGTGATCAACTCCGACCATACTCACCAGATTATATACGGTCAGAGCAATTGTGCCGCACATTCGCCATCAAGAAGGATGATTGAGCGCCTGTCCGGCAGTTCATAGTTCATTGCGGGCAGCTATGAGCACTGTGGTCAGCAGGAATTTATCCGAAGTACCGGAAATCTACGGATATCGCTTGCAAAAGCAGCGCCAATTTTAAGTGAAATTCACAGCGCGAAAGCATCGCTTAAGCCTGCATCTTATCGCTATCGGTTGCATCTACAAGGGGAGCATTGCATATGTCTTCGATAATCATGGTTTTAATGACAGTTGTGCTGTCTACTGCAGATATTCACGTTTCTGATTTGCAAAACAAGAATCCTGGATGCGATCCGTCAATCCATGCCTGTAGCTACCGCTGACATGAGCACCTGCTTGGAGCTAGCCACTGGTCTCATACTTGAGTCGCTCCAAAAACAAACTCTGTAGGGCAACTACCCCAAGATGGGCGATCGCACTACAGAGTCTTCGATTCGCGTTCTCAGCTATGGGCAGGCCGAAGAAATTGCGCTGCTAGGCAGTAAACCAGCTTCCTAGACGCCGACCCCAATCGGGCAGGTTACGCCCGTGCCGCCCAGACCGCAGTACCCCGCTGGATTTTTAGCCAAATACTGTTGGTGATAGTCTTCGGCATAGTAGAACTCAGGCGCGTCCACGATTTCAGTGGTAATCTGGCCGTATCCGGCCTGGCTCAGCTTTTCCTGATACTGCTCCTTAGATGACTCTGCTAGCTGCTTCTGGTCATTGGAGTAGGCATAGATTCCAGAGCGGTACTGGGTGCCAGAGTCGTTACCCTGACGCATTCCCTGGGTTGGGTTGTGGCTTTCCCAAAAGACCTTGAGCAGTTCGGCGTAGCTGATAACGCTGGGGTCAAACACAACTAATACAACTTCGTTGTGCCCCGTCATGCCGGTACAGACTTCGTGATAGGTCGGGTTTGGTGTGTAGCCGCCCGCATAGCCAACGGCAGTGGTATAGACCCCTTCCTGCTTCCAAAACGCTCGCTCGGCTCCCCAAAAGCAGCCCAGTCCAAACATCGCCTGTTCCATCCCTTCAGGAAAAGGTGGCTGCAGCGGCGTTCCTTTTACATAATGCTTCTCGGGCACCGGCATCGGTTTATCCCGTCCCGGCAGCGCCTCCTCGGGCTTTGGCATTGTTGCCTTCTTACCAAATCCAAATAAAGCCATTCGTCGTCCTCTCTAAATACTCCGGTTGAAACCCTATGTCCCTTATATTGTAAGAATTTTAATAGCCTTCACAAAGTGCGCATAACCCCACTTTCTCAAGCTGAATCAGCTAGCTCTGCCTATCCACTTTAAACGGATGGCCCAATTCAGGGTAAGAAAAGCGATCGCCACCATCCCCCCACTCTCTGCCGCCAGAATGCCCAGCGACACCAGCGGCATCTGAGCCGTCAGCCCCATTTCCACCAGGGCAAGGGCGCGCACCAGAGCGAAGGCACCTACTACACCAGACTTGAGCTGGGGATTGGGGTCCGTGCGCACGGCATAGCGGTAAGTGATGCCAAAGAGGGCAGCGGAGAAAATGGCGATCGCCCAATCCAGCCATCCCGCTGGGGTGAAGGCCACTGGTAAGGCCGCCAAGCCGCTAGACCCGTGGGGCAGCAGCAGGAGATGAAGAAGCTGAAACAGAGCCGTTGCCATCCCGGCTCCAGCTCCGGCAAAGATCCCGGCCTTCAGAGATTCCAGCCGTTCCTGGACCGTGAAGGATGTTAGAGCCATCGCTTCAGAGGGGCTTGATTCCGGGTTACTTGATTCGGGGGGCATCGGTGGTTGTCTATCGCTTAGGCGCTTTGTCGGGGCAGTGTGGTATTAGTCCGCAGATTTCGCAGATTTCGCAGATTTCGCAGATGAATAGCGCTGCTGCCGATGCTCCATCTGCGTCAATCTGCGTCATCTGCGGATATGATCAGACGTTGTTGACGGAATCGGGGGCGGACATTTCTAGAAACCACTTTAGTTTTCGAGCTGGGTGTCTGCCGGCAGTGGTTCCAGCCCATCCCCAGGAAGCGGAGCGGGGGCGAGATCGCCAGTGGGCGTATCGCCCGCAGGCAGCTCGTCCGTTGCTGGAGATACCCCCTCAATAGAGGACGGAACCAGTTCCTCCACCGATCGCAGGATGGTTTCTGATGCCTCATCCACATCGGCTTCAAAGACGGCTCGCAGGGCGGCGTTGAGGGTGGGAGCCATGGCGATGCGGTTTTCATAGGCCACAATTACTCGCACCAGGGTGGGCAGTTCGTTCTGCTCCGCCACCAGATAGAGCGGCTCCACATAGAGCAGCGACTCCTCAATGGGAATCACCAGCAAGTTGCCCTGGAGCGCCCGCGAGCCTTCCCGGTTCCAGAGGGAGATCTGCTGGGAAATCACCGGGTCTTGATTAATGCGGGCCTCGATTTGCTCGGGACCAAACACCAGCTCCTGCTTGGGGAAGGTGTAGAGGATGCGATCGCCGTAGCGATCGCCATCGGACAGCGCCGCCAGCCACGCAATCAAATTCCGCCGCTGAGCCGGGGTGTAGGGGCGAAACAGCAGAAACTGCCCCTGTTCAGCACCGGGCAGCCGCATCAGCAGGTAGTAAGGTTCCACAATCTGCTGCTCGTTGGCATAGATTTCGCTGGGTGCGCGCCACTTGTCCTCCCGGTTGTAGAACACGCGGGGGTCGGTCATGTGGTAGACCATGAGCTGGAGGGACTGCACCGTGTAGTAGTCCTGGGGATAGCGGATGTGATCCACCAAGGCGGGGGGCATGGTGTCGATGGGGCGAAACATGCCCGGAAAGATCTGGTCCCAGGCGCGGATAATGGGATCGGTGGGGTCCACCATGTAGAAGCGCACGCTGCCGTTGTAGGCGTCGATCACCACCTTCACCGAGTTGCGGATGTAGTTGAAGTCGTTCCCCAGCGGATCGGAGTAGGGGTGGCGATCGCTCACCGTGTAGGCATCGATAATCCAGTACAGGTAGTTGGGCACCTCGGTGTCGTACTCCGCCCGTGCATCCGCCACCACCAGGTAGGGGTCGCCGTCGAAGCGCAGGAAGGGGGCGATGGCCTGGACGCGATCGCGAATTTGCCGCCGGAACAGCAGGCGCGTATCGGAGCGGAAATTCTCGGTGAGCAGCATGCGCCAGTCTCGCAGGTGGTCCGCATAGATCAGCCGTTTCCAGTAGGGGCCGATATTGATGCCCGCCGTGCCGTCGTAGGTGTTGTAGACGTTTTCGCTGCCGCTGGGGTAGTCCAGCTCGTCCACCTCGGTCTGGGTCATCACATAGGTATTCGACAGTTCCCCAAAGTAGATGCGGGGGGCACCGATGGGGATGCTGCGGCGCACGGCTTCGCTGCTGGGAATGTGTTCAATGCCGCGAATGAAGTACTCTGGCAATCCGCTCGGCCCTGCCGTATTGACGGGACTCATGGTGAAGCCGTAGCCGTGGGTGTAGATCAGGTGCTCGTTCACCCAGGTTTTGGCCTCGTCCGGCACGTCCCGGTAGTCCAGCTCCCGTGCCGAGATCAGCACCTGCCGCCGTTCCGAGGGACCGTCATCCCGTACCAGCGTGTAGCGATCTACATCAGCATCGGGAAACTCGTAGTACAGCCGGATGCGCTGGAGCTGGCGGTTGGTGGCCAGCAGCGGGCGGGTGTCCCACAGCCGGATATTATTGACGGTCAGGGCATTGTCCAGCAGATCTTGGTAGGTCAGCCCGCCCTGGGGATCGAAGGTTTCCGCCTCAATCTCGTCCAGGGCAAAGGCGCGGCGAGTCAGGTCGATGGAGTATTCAATGAAGGGACGCTCCCGCTCCAGTTCGTTGGGCTGCACCACTATCCGCTGCACCAGAGGCGGCACCAGAAACGTGCCCACCAGCACGGCCACCAGGTATAGCCCCAGGAAAAATAGGGCGAACTGGGGGGTGGGGAAGGAGCGGGATGGCGGTGGCGCGATCGGCGTGGCAGAGACGATCGGGCGCGGCAGAGGCGAGGGCAAGCGAGCGGGAGCCGGAGGCGGAGTGCCCAGCTGGGATGGCTTGCGGCGGCCCCAAAACCGCAGCGGCAGGAGCGATCGCCCCACAAAAAACAGCCCAATTACCAGGGCCGCCAGGGACAGCAGCGTGTCGATGGGTAGCTCGGCCACCACGTTGGTGTAGCCTGCGCCGTAGACGACTCCATTAGCGGAGTAAAGCAGGTTGTAGCGATCGAGCCAGTAGCTGAGGGCCACCACCAGCATCACGCCCCCCAGCAGGGCAAACAAGTGGCGGAGCTGGGCGGCGGAGAATCCCGGAAACCAGCCCTGGCTGAGGCTGTCTCCCGATACCAGGTAGGTGAGCAGCACCGATACCAGGGCCAGGGCCAGCAGGCCCACCATCCAGAAGTTGAACAGCTCCCAAATGGGCAGTTGGAAAACGTAAAAGCTGATGTCTTGATTGAAGATAGGCTCGGTGTAGCCGTAGGGCGAGGGCCGGAAGTAGAGGAGAATCTGCCCCCAGTGCTCCGCCATGATCACCCCGAAGCCAATGCTCAGCAAGACGGCGATGACCTGGAGCAAGCGGCGGGGATAGATCACCAGGGCCACCACCAGGGCCGTGACGCTGCCCACCAGCCAGGGCTGCGATCGCACCCCCAGAAACACCGATCCAATAATGGCGGGCCGAAACCGCAGGGGGATGGGCAGGGTGGCGCTATAGACGCTCAAATCGGGCTGCCAGTGGCTGATGGCTACCTGACCGTGGTAGAGCAAAATTGCCCCGACTGTCACGCTTAGCAATCCCGTGAGGGGCAGCAATAGCCGCAGCCGTAAGCTGCCCGGATAGCGCACCGGTTCCGCCATGGCCGGACGGTTCTCCACCGCCCAGGACTCGCGCCGCGCCAGGGTCAGATTCCACAGCAGGAAGCCCGCACTGCCCAGGAAGGCCAGAAACCCCACCCCCAGCTGAATGAGCAGCCGCAGGGTAAACACCTGAAAATACTGCACCTCGGCGAACCAGAAGCCCTCGGCGATGATGGACAGGGCAAAGTCCCCCAGGAGGATGAGCAGCACCAGGGCGATCGCCCACCCCACCCAGCCCCACACCCGGCGGACGGGCAGCTTAGACTTAGAGAGGGAGGGGCGATCGGCTTTTAGCATGGGAGGCTAGCTGTATTTCTCGTTAGAGGCTGCTTCCAGGTTAAACAGTTCCTGCAGAGTTTGCATGGCCACTCGGCGGGCCTCAATGTCCTGCTGGGCACGGAGCTGCACCATGGGGTCGTGGAGGATTTTGTTGACGATGCCGCGAGTCAGGGCTTCGATGATCTCCTGGTGCTTCTCGGCAAACTCGGTGCCCAGGCGCGATAGGGCCTTCTCCAGCTCCTGCTCCCGAATGGTTTCCACCTTACTGCGCAGGCTGCTGATGGTGGAGACGGTTTCGAGCGATCGCCACCACACCTCAAAGGCTTCCACTTCCTCTTCCAGCAGGCCCTCGGCCTCCATCGCCATGCGGCGGCGGCTCTCCTGGTTTTGGGCCACCACAGCCTTCAGGTCATCCACGTTGAAGAGGTGAATGTTGGGCAGCTCGCTCACGTCCCCATCCACGTTGCGGGGCACCGAAATGTCCACCAGCATCAGCCGCTGGTTGATGGCCAGCATCGGCTCCAGCTTGGTGCGATTGAGCAACGGTTCCGTGGCCGCCGTGCTGGTGAACACCAGGTCAGACTCGGCAATCACCGCCGCCATGTTTTCCAGGGTGTGGAGCTTCAGATCCACGTCCCTGAACTGCTGCGCCAGCGACTCCGCCCCCCGCATGGAGCGATTGACCACCGCAATCTGGCAGGCTCCCTTAGACAGCAAATGCTGCACCAGCAGGCGGGCCATCTTGCCCGCTCCCAGAATCGTCACCCGACACTGGGCAAAGTTGGGGGCTTTCAGCACCGCCAGCTCCACCGCCGCCGAGCTGATAGACACCGCCCCGGTGCCGATGCTGGTTTCCGTCCGCACCCGCTTACCCGCCGTGATCGCCTGCTTGAAGAGACGATTGAGGGTGCGACCGATGCCCTTGTACTGCTGGCCCAGCTTGTGGGTCTGCTTCACCTGGGCCAGAATCTGCCCTTCCCCCAGCACCAGGCTGTCTAGCCCAGCGGCCACCCGCATCAGATGCATCACCGCATCGTGGTGCAGCAGCGTAAACAGATAGGGCCGCAGCTCGTGGAGCGGGATTTGACCGTGCTCGGCCAAAAACTGGCTGATTTCACGAATGCCGTTTTCCGTTTCGGTGGTGACCGCATACAACTCCAAACGGTTGCAGGTGCTCAAAACCGTCACTTCTTCGATATGGGGATAGCTCAATAGCTTGGCGATCGCCGCTTCAAGCTGGGGCTCGGGAATGCTGAGCTTTTCTCGAACGTTAACCGGAGCTGTTTTGTGGCTGAGACCCACAACGGCAATATTCATCGTTCCTCCCAAAAACTCTTATTATCGCTGTTTTCACAGATGCGCACTTAAAATCTATGCTTACCACTGACGCGGGGTACAGAAGGCTAAAAAACGTGAAGTTTTTTTAGCAATGTAAATCAGTCGAGTCAGCGAGCCGGGCCAATGAGCTGGCGCATAATCCGGCTGGCGCGATCGCCCGGACAGCTTTACAGCTTGACAGTCTAAAAAACAATCTGAAAAGAAAGCGAATCAGTCTTAAAAAAAGTTTGAACTAGCCACTCACCTTACTGAAACCCAATTGATATGGTAGCGAGTCTGACGAGGGCATGGCCCTGGTTTTCTTTTAGGAGTAGAAATTTGGATTTCTCAACACGACGTAGGGGCAAACCGCTGACTGCCCTTACCGATGATTTGGAAAAGGTATCCCTACAGATTTCCTAGGAGAAAGCGTCCTAATGGGCCATGTGTCATGGAGACTACCTTTGCCCTCATCCCCCAGCCCCTTCTCCCAAGTTGGGAGAAGGGGAGCCGGAAAGCCTTGTCTTACCTCCCCCTCGCCCATTTTTGGGAGAGGGGGATTAAGGGGGTGAGGGCCAAGATGTGTGTATGTAGTAGCCCAAGTTGGGAGAAGGGGAGCCGGAACCCATCGTTAGTTGCAAAGCCCCTTGCCCACCCTGGGAGAGGGGTTTGGGGTGAGGGCGAATGGCTGAAAGCTTAGCAAAACAAGCCCTAGTGGAGCTGGAGGTACCTGGTGGAACCCGTCATGTGAATCGTATCGACAAAGCGAGCGGTCTTCGACTGGTTGGAAATAACCAGCGACTGGGTGCGGGCACCGCCGCCAAAGAAGCGCACGCCCTGCATCAGGGTACCGGGGGTGATGCCGCAGGCCGCGAACAGCAGGGTTTCGCCAGAAGCCAGCTCATTGGAATTGTAGACCCGGTCGGGATCGGTGATGCCCATGCTCTCAAGGCGAGCGACGTTGCTCTCCTTGCTCTCGCCAATTAAGCCGGTCTTCACCACGGCGGGGTCGTAGACCAGCTGGCCCTGGAAGTGGCCGTGCAGACACTCCATCGCCGCCGCCGAGATTACCCCTTCGGGAGCGGCACCGATGCCCATCAGCGCGTGAATGTTGGTCCCCGCGAAGGCGCAGGAGATAGCGGCAGACACATCCCCATCGGAGATCAGGCGCACGCGGGCACCCGCCTCCCGGATTTCCTTAATCAGGTCATTGTGGCGATCGCGCTTCATTACCACCACCACTAGCTCTTCAATCGCCCGACCGAGGCAGTCGGAGAGGATCTTCAGGTTCTCAGTGGCCGACTTGTTGATGTCCACATGGCCGCGGGCTGCGGGCGGAGCCGCCAGCTTTTTCATGTAGAAGTCGGGAGCGGCAAATAATCCACCTTTTTCGGAAATGGCCAGCACCGCCATCGAGCCTTCCTGACCGTAGGCCACCAGGTTAGTCCCCTCACAGGGATCAACAGCAATGTCGATCTCCACCAGCTCATCGGGGTTGCAGACCTTCTCGGCGTTTTCCTGGGTGCAGATGCCCACTTCTTCACCGATGTAGAGCATGGGGGCGTCGTCCCGCTCCCCTTCACCGATGACAATCCGCCCCCGCATATGAATCCTGTTCATGCGCTCCCGCATAGCTTCCACTGCAACCTGGTCAGCCGTATGCTTGTCGCCTTTTCCCATCCAGCGGGCGGATGCGATCGCCGCCTGTTCAACAACCTCAATGATTTCTAGACCGAGTGTACTCTCCACCGGATTTGCCCTCCCGACTCGTTGATAGTGTTTTGCGTAGCGGAGTGTGGGGACTGTCTTACAAGAGACCCCAATGTAAGAGTCTATCAGACGAGGGATACTGACCCAAATGCCGACAGGTTCCGTTCTGCCAAAATGCTGCACTAGGAGTCGTGATTAGGCGGGATCAGCCGTATATCCATCCATTTGCTGTTTCAAATCCGCCAGATTTGGGCTGCGCAGGCTAACCCATAGGCTGCAATGGCGATCGCCAATGGTAAAAACCACCGCATTATCGCGGGCCAGTCGGCAGGCTTCTTGGTATAGATAGGCACGACGTTCGGCGGGCGCAGAGCGGAGGCGACAAAACAGCTCATTTTGGTAGTAGAGTCCGTCTTGAACGACGCCCTCAAACCAGAACTTGAAAGGCGTGTATTTTAACTCGTCGAGTAGGGGAGGTAGCACCTGATCCTCGCATGAATTGCAACCTAGGCATCTTTAATTTGCCCAGTTTCTTTGCTGCAATCAATTAAGACTGACGCAACCTAGCAATTTTGTAGGCGCTGCGTCCCCAGAAAATTGCCTAGAATCCTCTCAACCTGATTCTCTCGACCCAAAAAGAAACCCCAGCAAAAGACTGGGGAAGAGGATTCATCAATTGTTAGACAGCCTAGCGAATGGGGACGTACTGTCATGTTTCACCTGAGACAGTATAAAAATTGGCTCGGGGTTAGTCGCTCGCCAAGCCAGCGGCGATTCTGCCAGCGAAGCATCAAAATCAGGTCGATTTGGGCCAAATTGAGGGTGAATCGGAATATTCGGGCAGCTATTGCGCTCCCTAGGAATTTCAGGCAACCTAGAGGCATCATTGATTGACGGAATGACTTAGTTTCAGGCGATCGCAACCCTTAACCTGTGGTAGTGAGGAGTGAAAAGCTATGAAAGGCGTGCATGGTTGGAGTCTGGTGTCTGCGCTGGGGACAGCCACCCTCAGCGCAGTGATAATCCCGTGGCCGTGGCTAGACGGCGTGGCGGTCGGGCAGGAGGCCACCACCGCTTTTCCGCGGCCTCAACTGTTACAAGAGATACCGGAAGCTCCTGAAATTCCGAGGAATCCAGCAGTCCAGGAGATGGATGATACCCCGACAGATCCCTTCCTCCTACCGCGCATCGAAGTTGCGGACACGGCCCTGACAGAATCTCAGCCACCCGTCTCTACCCGGGCATCAGACCTGGGCCTGCCGCCGGGCGATCGCTCTGATGTTCTAGCCCAGGAACGCATGTCTGAGTTCGGCAGTGAACTGGAAGAGGTGCAAGTGCCCCCCGGCAATGGCGAGATCATTAGCGATATTGCAGTGCGCTTCGTGGATGATGGGGAGCCGGACGATGGCCGCACCCGCGACTACATCATTCTGCGGGAGTTCGACCTGGAGCCGGGGGATGTGTATGACCCAGCGCTGGCCGAAGACGGTCTCCAGCGGGTGCAGAACCTGACGATCGTGCGGGATGCCACCCTGACCCTGGAACCCGCCGCTGATGATCCCAATCAGGTGGTCATGGTGGTGACGGTGGACGAGCGTCCGCCCTTCTCCATTGACTTTGGCCTGACCCTGCCCCACCCCTCCGCCCTGGAAGGCCCCACCGAGCCGGAAGTCGTCCTCCCCGGCACCGACCGCAAGGGCGGCATTTCCGCTGGCATCGTGTTTCAGCTCGAAAATCTGGGGGGCAACAACCAGGCGTTGGCCCTCGGCATTGAGGGGGGCGAAACGGTCTTTAACTATGGCGTCAGCTTCACCGACCCCTGGATTAATGGCACCAACCGCTGGGGCTACTCGGTGGATTTCTTCAATGAACGCCAAGTCAGTGCTGTCTTCGACGGCGGTGACGAAGTCGAATTACCCAACGACAACGACCCCTGGGTCCACCGTCTCGGGGGCGGGCTAGAGTTTTTCCACCCGGTATCGTCTAGCTATGCCTTTTCTACTGGGATCAACTATCAGCGGGTATCGGTGCGGGATGAGGCTTTTACCGGGGCCATCTTCCCCGAAGACGAACTGGGTAACGATCTGACCTTTAGCGGTGATGGCCGGGACGATCTCCTCTCCCTGGCTTTCTCCTCCTCCTGGGATCGGCGCAACGATCGCCGCTTCCCCACCGAGGGCTTTCGGGTGCTGTTCCGCACCGACCAGTACCTGCCCATTGGCGAAGGCGAGATCTTTGGCAACCGTCTCGCCGCCAACTACACCCACTATTTCCAGGTGCCCCTATTTGGCTTTGACGACGGTCCTCGCACGCTGATCTTCAACCTCCAGGGGGGGACGTTCATCGGCGACCTGCCTCCCTACGAGGCATTTAGCCTGGGAGGCACCAGTTCGGTGCGAGGCTATGAGGCCGGAGAGGTGGGCAGTGGCCGCAGCTTTGTGCAGGCGACGGTAGAGTACCGTTTCCCTATCTTTGACTTCAGCCTATTTCGAGAAGAGATCGACGTAGGCGGCACCCTGTTTGTGGACTACGCCAACGACCTGGGTTCAGGAGATACGGTTCCTGGAGAACCTGCCGAGGTGCGAGACAAGCCCGGTGACGGGGCCGGATTTGGCGGTGGCCTGCGGGCCATTACCCCCATCGGAGCCGTGCGCCTGGAGGTCGGAGTCAACGATGAGGGCGACTCAGAGGTGATCTTTCAGATTGGCGATCGCTTCTAGAAGCTAGTCCCGGTTTTAATTGCTAAAGCACAATTGATTACAGCTTGTGGGGGGGGGGGGGGGGGGGGGGGGGGGGCGGGGGGGGCGGCCGCCCGAACTAAGAAATTTAAAATTTATTTTTATTTTTGTTTTGGTTGTTGTGGGGGTGGGGGGGGTG
>JBHJGR010000186.1:0-19068 GCA_050331615.1 Elainellaceae cyanobacterium | reverse complement strand
AATCTTTGTTTGAAATTACTCCAGTTTATCGCAGTGCAGTCACTATCTTACCTCCAGAGGAAGTCTTGCCACCAATTCAAAATATTCGCCGCAAATTCGATCGCAGATTCGATCGCTGGATGCCTCATATTAATTTACTTTACGGCTTTCTTCCCGATCGATATTTTCTTGAAGCAGCAGCAATAATAACGAAAAATTTAACAACTTTTACGCCTTTTCAAATAACTTTTGCTAGTTATAATTTTTTTAAACATCGTCTAAGTTGTACTGCTTGGTTGCAGCCAGATCCAGCAGGTAAAAAGTCTTTAAAAGAATTGCAAGCTATTTTAGAATCAATTTTTCCTCAATGTAGCGAACAACGAAAAAAATCTGCTGCTGGTTTCACTCCTCATTTAAGTGTAGGTCAATTTAAAAATATTGCCGAAGCAAAAGATAACCTACCTCAATGGAATTCTCTCACTTTTAAAGTAGAATCGGTTTATTTAATCAGTCGTCGTCGCCAAGATCCTTTTCAAATAAGATATCGGAGCGATTTTGGCAAACAAGAGACGATTTTAATTAATCTTTAGTAAGAAAGCTAAATTAATAGGATTTTTAATCTAGATAGAATCTATCCCAAAATAGTTATAAAGCACGATCGGCAACCACTTTTGCTTAGTGCTTTATAAAGTTCGGATAACAAACTAAAAATATCCCTCGAACTATGGTTATTTTTGTCTTAGCACTTTTTTCTTAATTTAATTTTTAACAACTTTTTTTTAGGTCGATCGCAGATATTACTTTTTTTCTAAGTTAATTTAGTTTTTTTTTAACTACTTGGATTAACTTTTAATTTTTATCGTTAAATCTTGCAATTGAGTAATTTTGAATTAAAAACTCAGTCGAGTCAGTTATTTTCTTGATTTTAACCGTAATTTTTTCCCTTTCTCTAGCCGATCGCTTCCTTGAAGAAGATAATTTCTTTGTAAAAGTTTAAGTATTTTTACTTAATTTAAAATTTAATCGATAAAAATTTTCTTAATACCATCAGAAAACAACATCAAATTAAGATTGGTCGCCTACAATAGAAATAACGGAAAGCATATTCCGTTCACTCCTCACACCACACTCCGCCTGGGCGATCGTCCAGGCGGTTCCTTATTGATGTTGATGGGCAGCTCTGACTGACGAGCAATGCTTACCCAATAGCCGCCGTAGGCTTCCCGGCATCTGAAGTTCTGTCCTAAGGGGCAGAGCGTCCAGCCAATGAGGGGTTTTCTCTGTGGTAGAATCTTCTGTAAGAAATGTAGGCTAAGGATTTTAGGCATGTCAGCAGCCGCAGTTACAGATTCCAGCTTCAAGCAAGAAGTTCTTGAAAGCAATGTTCCGGTTCTGGTAGATTTCTGGGCGCCCTGGTGTGGGCCTTGCCGCATGGTTGCCCCTGTCGTCGAAGAAATCGCTGAACAGTACGAAGGCAAGGTTAAGGTCGTCAAGGTCAACACCGACGAAAATCCCAGCGTTGCCAGCCAGTATGGCATTCGCAGCATCCCCACGCTCATGATCTTTAAGGATGGACAGCGGGTTGATATGGTAGTCGGCGCAGTGCCCAAGACAACTCTGGCCAATACTCTAGCAAAGCACCTCTAAGCTTCCTGGCCTGCTCAGCGAAGCCGGGATGCCGGAGTACTTTGAGATAAGTACATGGTCATAAATAAGGCCAGTGGGGTGTGTCCTCCGCCGGGTGGCGCATCCAATTGTAAGTAAAGCTGCGTTGAAAAACGAAGGTTAGAAAACCGGGGGAGCGCCCTGGCGGGGCGCTCCCCCGGTTTTCTAACATGAATTTAATTGTGCCGACCTACTTAGTTTCATCTATTTGTGGCTACCTACTTAACAGTCAGTAAGCGAGTGGTCTGTTTTCTCTGGAGCTCCTGGATACGATTCGTATTAAGTTTAGGGCTTCTGAGTAAAATCTAGCTAGAATAGGGTGCTGTCAGTAATGAAAGATTCATGACTGCTCCCTCTTCTCTGTCTTACTCGCTTGAGTCGCTGCGTAAAGAGGTCAACAACCTCATCAATCAATTGCCTTATATGCCTCACGGCAGCGTCATTCAGCAGGCGTTAATGACGCTGACGCGCATGGCAGAAGTGGAGGCAGATCGGCTGGATTGGAAAATTTTGAACTATGCAATGCGGGATATGGAGCGGGCATTTCGGGTATTTTATCCTTACCGCCATGTCCGCAAGATCACGATTTTCGGTTCCGCTCGCATTGCGCCCGATACAGCTGAGTATCAGATGGCCGCCGAATTTGCTCGCCGGATTGTCCAGCGCGGTTTTATGGTGATGACCGGCGCGGGAGGCGGCATCATGCAGGCGGGTAATGAAGGTGCAGGAGCAGACCATTCCTTTGGTCTCAATATTCAGCTACCGTTCGAGCAGGGGTCCAACACGTTCATTGAGGGCGATCGCAAGCTGATCAACTTCAAATACTTCTTCACCCGCAAGCTGTTTTTCCTGCGGGAAACTGACGCTCTGGCTCTCTTTCCGGGCGGCTTCGGCACCCAGGACGAGGCGTTTGAGTGCCTCACCCTGATTCAAACGGGCAAGTCGGAGCCTATGCCCCTGGTGCTGATTGATGAACCGGGGCACAACTACTGGCGCAACTGGGACACCTACATTCGCGAAAACCTGCTAGGGTCGGGGCTAATCAGTCCTGACGATCCCTACATTTACACCATTACCGACAACATCGACGAAGCCTGCGAGGCGATTACCAGCTTCTATCGGGTCTTCCACTCCAGCCGCTATGTGGGCGATCGCCTCATTATCCGTCTCCGCAGCGAGCTATCCGACGCGGCAGTTGAGTCTCTGAACGAGCAGTTCCAGGACATGCTGATTTCTGGCCGCATCGCCAAAAGTCAGGCGCTGCCCGAAGAAACGGAAGAGGAAATCGCAACCCTACCCCGTCTGGTCATGACCTTTAACCAAAAGGACTATGGTCGGCTGTGTCAGCTCATTCGCGCCATCAACAGCATGGAAACCGCTCAGCCAGTCGTCGTCCATCCAGAGCAAAAGTAGGTCCATCCACCCACCCATTCACCCGCTCACCCATCCAGCTCTAACACTCAGGCTGGGAGAGCCACATTTCTACATGGGGAATGCCGGCTTCGTTAAACACTTCCCCCCGCTGACAAAAGCCGAGCCGTTCATAGAAGTTTCTCACCTGGATCTGGGCATTGATTTTAATGTCGGGAATACCCCGGTCGCGCAGGTGGGCGATCGCCACCGCCATCAGTCGTCGACCCACGCCGCTGCCCCGATAGTCGGCCAGCACGGCTACCCGCTCAATCTTGGCGAGGCGATCGCTCAGGTAGCGAATGCGGGTGGTGCCAATCGGGGTTCCCGCTTGGTAGGCCATCAGATGGGTGGCGGTCTCGTCCTGGCCGTCAAATTCTAGAGCCGGATCGACGCCCTGCTCCACCTGAAACACCGCGTAGCGAATGGCTTGAATTTCCGTTAACGCTTCGGCATAGGTGACGATGCGGATGGTCAGCGGGTCGGTGCTGGGTTCAAAGCTGGGTTCAGGCAAATTCTGGGTACAGTCCATAGGTGCTCAAGCACAATTAATGACAACCTGTAGGGGTGTGCGCCCCCGCCGGGGATGCATACCCCCACGAAGATAATTTTGTCTAACTACTTAACAATCATGCTGGGCACGCCAACCAACTAGCGGACGATGCCGGGTAGGCGTAGGGTTTGGTAGTATTCTACTGAAGGAATATTGGGAACAACTAGAAGACATGCTTCGCGTTCGATCTGTATTATCCGTAGTTTTCGCAGCGATCGCCATTTTTATCGTGAGCTGCAGCAATCCTCCCCAGGCCGCCACCGGGCCACTCTACAGCGACGTGCAGATTGAGCGGATTCAGAGCTACACGGCGGATCTGGACATTCTGCGCGATCGCATCACCGAAATCCCTAACCTGGTGACTCGCCGCCGCTGGAACGATGTCCAAACCCTGATCCACGGTCCCCTGGGGGAGCTGCGGGTCAAGATGGTGTCCATCACCCGTAACCTGGAAGAGGACCTGCAGGACGAAGCCCGGTCGGTGGCGCGAGACGTCTTCGATCATCTGGTGGACATCGACCAGGCCGCCGCCGATCAGGATAAGGACCGGGCACTGGCGAACTACAACAATACCCTTGAAGACTTCGACCGCTTTTTGCGGCTGGTTCCCGACTTCTCGATGCCAGAGCCTGCCGATGCGGCGGCCTAGCGGGCTTCAGCTAGCTAAAGCTTTAAGATCACTGCGGACTGAGGAGCGGGCATGGGGGCACTACTGGTTAACCTGTCGTTTCTCATGCAGCAGCCCACCGGGTTAGCCACCTACGGCATGAACCTGTATCCGTGGCTGCGATCGCTCCGCCCCATTCTCCTGACTGCCCGACCCGACGAGGACTTTGCCTGCCAAAAGGTGCCCTCCGGCATGACTGCCGAGCAGGGGTCGAAGGGTCACGCGAAGCGGCTCATCTGGACCCAAACTCGCCTGCCCCATTTGTATCGTCAGCGTCGGGCCAGCCTGCTGTTCTCCCCCATCCCGGAAGCGCCGCTGCTGGCCGGATGTCGCTCGGTGGTTACCGTTCACGACTTCATCCCCCGCCGCTTTCCCGCCAAGAAGCTTTCTCCCCTGGCCCTCTACCAGCGCTACTACGTGCCCCAGGTGCTGCGGCAGGCGGTTCACGTCATTGCCAACTCTGAGGCGACGGCTCAGGATGCCATGGGGTTCGCTGGCGTTGCTGCCCGTCAGATTACGCCCATTCCCCTGGCCTACGACGATCGCCACTTTCGCTGCCTCGACCTGCCCACCGAGCCCTACTTTCTCTACATCGGGCGCTATGATCCCTACAAGAATCTGCACCGGCTGGTGGCCGCCTTTGCCCAAATTGCCCCAAACGTGGCGGCGGATCTGTGGCTGGCGGGGTCGATGGATGGCCACCACACGCCCGCCCTGGCGGCTCAGGTGGAACATCTGGGCTTGTCTGATCGAGTCAAATTTTTGGGCTATGTTCCCTACGGGGAGTTGCCGGAGCTGCTGAATCGGGCGATCGCCCTCGTCTTTCCTAGTCTGTGGGAGGGGTTTGGTCTGCCCGTGCTGGAGGCGATGGCCTGCGGCACGCCTGTGATCACCTCCAACTGCGCTTCCCTGCCGGAAGTGGCGGGGGATGCGGCCCTGCTAGTCGATCCGTACCAGATCAATCAAATAGCTGACGCGATGCGGACAGTGGCGACCGATGACCAGGCGCGATCGCAGCTCCGAACGGCGGCACTGCGGCGGGCACAGCAGTTTAGCTGGAAAAAGACGGGCGATCGCACGGTCGAAGTCCTCCAGCGCTACCTGGCTTAACCGCCATAGTTCCAGCCCGTATCCTCCAGCAGCAGCGGCTCGCCTTCGCGGTGGACGCCAGCGGCAATCACCTCACCCACGAAAACCGTATGGTCGCCGTGCTCCACTGCCCCCACGACCTGGCACTCCACGTAGCCCAGGGTATCGGAAATAATCGGACAGCCCGTTTCCCCCAGATAAAACTCTACGTCCTCAAATTTGTTGCCGACTCGCCGCATGGGCTTAAAGAATTTCTGAACGAGTTCCTTCTGGCCTGCTTCGGGGACGCTCAGGGCGAAAACGTTGCTGGTCTTGATCATGCTGTGGGAGATGGAAGAGGTGTTGACGCAGTTGACCACCAGGGGCGGCTGGAAAGAACCCTGCATCACCCAACTGGCGGTAAAGCCGTTGACTTCCTCATTGCCATTGGTGACGCCGCAGATATAGAGGCCATGGGGAATCTTTCGCAGAATAGTTTTCTTTGCCTGTTCGTCCAACGCCATAATTTTCTCCGATTGCGCTACTGAGCTAGTGTATCGGGTTCCGTCGCTGGACTGAAACCCCCTCTCGGTATGGCAAGCTAATGACCGTACTGACGAAGTACATTTAGAAAAGACCTTGGTGCCGCGCCCGAGGATGACGCACCCTCAGAGGTCCTGACCCACCCTACCCATACCGCCTGGTGCCATGCCTGACGCGATCGCCCTCATTGCCCACAACACCCAAAAAGACATTCTGATCACCCTGGTGAAAGACTATCTGCCCGTGCTGTCGCGCTATCGGCTGCTGGCCACGGAGACCACCGGGCAGCGGCTCCAGTCCGCCACAGATCTGGTGGTTGAGCAGGTCTTGCCGGGGGAAGTGGGAGGGGATATCCAGCTAGCGGCGGCGGTGGTGGCCGGGGAAGTGGTGGCGGTTATTTTTCTGGCGGACCCCACCGATGCGGGCCTGCACGAGCCGGACTTTCACACCCTACTGCGGAGCTGCCAGCTTCATGACGTGCCCATTGGGCTGAACTGGGCCACCTGTCGCCTGATTCTGGACGGGCTGGCGCGAACTAAATCGGCCCATCTCATCTTTAATCCCGTATCGGGAGCTGGCGAGGCCAAGCGGGATCTGGCCATCATCCGCGAAATGCTGAATCCCTATTTTCATCTGACGGTCCACACCACGACGCCAGAGATCGGGGCGGAGGAGCTGGCGCGGCAGGCCGTGGAGGCGGGGGCTAATTTGGTGATCGCCTCCGGGGGAGATGGTACGGTTTCGGCGATCGCTGGCCCTCTAATCGGCACAGACATTCCTCTGGGCGTGATTCCCCGTGGCACCGCCAATGCTTTCTGTCTGGCTCTGGGCATTCCCCTGGCCCTCACCCCTATTCGCAACGCCTGCCGCGTCATTCTGGAGGGCCATACCCGCATGGTGGATGCGGCCTGGTGTAACGGCAAGCCCATGATTTTGCTGGCGGGCATTGGCTTTGAGGCCGAGACGGTGGAGAAGGCCAGCCGAGAACTGAAAAGTCAGTGGGGGGCACTGGCCTATCTGATGGCGGGGTGGCAGATCCTGAGCGAGCAAAACCTGTTTGACGTGGAAGCAGAGGTGGGCGATCGCGTCTATTCTGCCCAAGCTGGAGCCATTACCATTGCCAATGCGGCACCGCCCACCTCGGTGCTGGCCCAGGGCATTGGCCAGGTGGACGATGACGACGGGCTGCTGGATCTGACGGTGGCAACGGCGGAATCAAAGCTTCAGGCCGTTACCTCGATGCTCAGTATGTTTGGTGCAGCCCTGGTGAGAACGCCCCCGAACCACCCCAACGTACGCCACGGGCGGGTGAAGCACATCAAAATTACGACGAATCCACCCCAGAAGGTGGTGGTGGACGGAGAGGTGATTGGGACTACGCCTGTAGAGGTGGAGTGCGTTCCCGAGGGGCTGACCGTATTCGTGCCCCGACCATAAGGGCCTCTGCAAAAACTCCACTGGAGTTCTTGGAGGCTAAACCTCGTCTGGATTGAGGTTCTAAGGACGGGATTCGCTGCGAAGGCTGCGAGCCAGCACGATGAACCAGATGCCGGTCATGGCTAGACTCAGCCCCACCAGTAGCCCCATCAGCCAGACCACGCCGAGCGTCAGCCCTGCGCCGATGAGAATACCCAGGACGAGGGAGGAAATGCCGCTGACGATAATCCAGATGCGGGTGGTACCAGCTCGAAACCGCAGCGCCAGAAAGATTTCCAGAATGCCTTCCAGCATTAGGGTTATGGCCAGCAGAACCGGCAGCGTCAGCACGTTGCTCAAGACGGGGGCAAAAATCAGCACCGCCGCCACCAGGTACAGGATGCCCGTCGCCAGCTCCAGGCCGAAATCCTGCTCTTCTGGAGCCTGAAATGCCTGAGTAATGCGAATCACGCCAGCAATTAGAAAAATCCAGGCGAGGATAGTGGCGATCGCCCGTGGCGCAAACAGGGGCAAAACTGTCGCCGCTCCCCCAGCCACGATCATCAACGCCCCCAGGACGGTGATCCAGGTAGAGGCACTGGCGATCGCCCGATCCAGGTCTGAACTCATCGTAAATTTCTCCCATGGTTAGTCTAGACTATATTAAAAATTGTTAAAGACCCAAGCGAGCACTAATCCCCATGACAGCAACATTCGAATCAACAACTTCAACCCGTCCTTTAGACGTACCCACAGCAATCTTACAGCGGCGCTCCATTAAAAACTTCAAGTCTGACCCCATCCCTGCCGATGTGCTGCAACGATTAGTGGAGCTGACGGTGGCGGCTCCCAGTAGCTGGAATCTGCAGGACTGGCGCATCGTGCTGGTGCAGGATGAGGAGAAACGGAAGGCTCTGGCTGAGGCGGCCTTCAACCAGCAGCAGGTGGTGGACGCCCCCGTCACCTTCGTCTTCGCGGCAGATCCCTACGCCTGGAAAAATGAGGCGACGATGGACGCCATCTACCAACAGGCCATGGATCTGGGAGCCTGGACGGAAGGTGCGGTGGAGTATTTCAAGAAAACCATTCCCCAATTTCAGGAGAATCTAGGAGAGCGCAACCGGGAATACGCCGTTAAGGACGCCATGATCGCCGCTACCCACCTCGCCCTCGCTGCCGAAAGCCTGGGCCTGTCCACCTGCTACATGAACGGCTGGCAGGAGGACCAGGTCAAGGAAGTGATCGGAGCGGCAGATCAGCCAGACCTGGCGATCGCCCTCCTCTTACCCGTGGGCTATAAGGCGGAGCCCCGCAAAAATCCGGGTCGCCTGCCCTTCTCCCACGATGTATTTGTAGACACCATCGGCCAGCCCTATCAATAGGGCAAAATCAATCGAGCAAACATCACGAACCCGCCCAATCCGGGCAGTCCTTACCGTCCCAGCCATAGGGGTGCATGCCGCAGACCAGCAGCTCGCCATTGTAGACCCGCCCGTGGTAATGCTGACAGCCCCGACAGGCGGGATGGCGATCGCTGCTGGGCCTGACCGTTTCCACCCAGGGCAAATCATCGTCCCAATAGACCTCAATGCCGAGGGAAATATGGCTGGGGGGCGGGGGGAACCACTGGTCGAGCTGGTCGATAAACTGTTCAATCTCGGTGGCGATCGCCTCCTCCATCTGCCCTACCATCGCCTCTGTGATTTGCAGCATCGCATCAGCGAATTCATCCGCCGTTTCAGCGACGTCATGGAAGGTGTCATGAAAAAAATTCTCGACTTCCTTGCGGGTGGCCTCTGCCGCCCGACTCCATTCCCAAAACCAATCATCCATACTGTAGTTAAGCCATCCCCTGCCCTGATCCGTATCAGGATTGAGCAGTCTGTCAAGTCATCTTTGCCAGTATACGCGGAATGCTATTGGTTTCTCAGACGCCGTAATTCTTCTTGAAGTTTGGCGACCTGCTGGCGCAGGTCATCGTTGGCGCTGGATGCCTTTGGTTCACTGGCTGGGGGCGTTTGGCTTGCCCCAGTTGCAGATGAAGTGGTGGTAGCGTCGTCATCATCCAGAATTTCGATGCGGCGGGGTTCGCTGCTGGGCACCTCAGCCTTAACATCCACAGTGACGCTCCCATCCGGAGCCTGCTGGGCCCTGCGCACCATCTCATCCACCATGCGCTTAGCCTCTTCGGTGGTCATTTCGCCCCGCTCCACCATCTCGTCGGCAATTTTTTGGGCCTGGGCGCGCAACTCGCCAACGGTCTTTCCGGCCCGTTCACCCGCATAGGAGGCGATACCCACGCCTAAGTAAAATGCCTTTTGAACCAAATCGCCAAGACCAGCCATAGTGCCACCAGTAGGTCTTTTGTACGTCGAGGATTGATAGAAAACTGAAGAGAAAGGCAAGAGACCCGGAGACCACGCCTGTTACAAGCATCCCGTATTGCTGCTACCTTCCGGTCCTGACAAGATTTGGGCGTTGTAACCGCGTGGGTCCAGGTCAATTACAAGATAACACGAGCAGGGCGATCCTGTGGGCCAGCTCATCCCAAAGCAATATCTAGAACCATCATGGTGGCAAACCCAATCATCACGCCAAAGGTGCCTTCCTGGGCCACGCCCTTTTGCTGGGTTTCGGGGATTATTTCGTCGCTGATCACAAACAGCATGGCCCCTGCCGCAAAGGCCATACCCCAGGGGAGAAGGGACTGGGCCAGGCTAACCACGGTCACCCCCAGCAGCCCTCCCACAGGTTCCACCAGTCCTGTGAGCAGAGAAACGCCGAAGGAGTAAGCCAGGGAATAGTCAAGCGCCCGCAGCGCCAGGGCGACAACCAAACCCTCAGGGATGTTTTGCAGGCCGATGCCGGTGGCCAGGGTGATGCCGTTAGAGATATCTTCAGACCCAAACCCCACTCCTACCGCCAGCCCTTCCGGGAAGTTGTGCAGAGTAATGGCGATAATAAACAGCCAGATGCGCTGGAGGTTTTGCTGCTTTGGCCCCTCCTTGCCTTTGAAGAAGTGTTCGTGGGGGAAGTTGTTGTGGGCGAACCAGAGAAACCCGCCGCCGATGAGCAGCCCGGTGGCGATCGCCATTGCCGCCCCCCCATCACCGTAGCCCTGGCGCACCGCCGCCTCGACCCCCGGCACAATCAGGGAGAAGGAGGTAGCCGCCAGCATGACGCCGCCCCCAAACCCCAAGAGTATACCCTGGATGCGATCGCTCAAGTCCCGCAAAAAGAAAATGGGCAGCGCTCCCACACCAGTTCCCAGCCCGGCCAGCAAGCTCGCGAGCAACCCAATGACGATCGTGTTCATGGTGAATTGAATAATATTTCTCGCTCAGGCGTTGGTTAGTCAGTCTATCCTGGTTAGCAAAATACGGGGGCAAAAGACGAAACGGACACAATCTGTGATATCGAGCTTAAGAACTTGTTAAAGCTCAGCAACTTTTTCACTTCTGAGGATACATTTGACTTCAAGATACCTCCTAACTGCGTCTCCAGCCTCGTCTGCGCTACCCCATGGGCCAAGCCAGGTGAGGCTGATCCTTATTTTGGATTGAGGATTTTGGATTTTAGATTTGGGATGAATCGCCTCTTTGCCACGATCCTGCCGGTTTTTCCAACTAGAAAAGAAATGAGGAGGGCAATTGCCCTCCTCAAGCGCTATGTATCGAATGTCAGGTTTAGGTGATGCCAGAGACCAGCACCAGCCCCAGTACCGCGCCGAAGACGATTAGGGCATAGAACTGGGCGCGTCCGTTCTCCAGGTACTTCAGCCCTTCCCCCGTGACCAGGGTGACGAACCCGGCCAGGTTGACGATGCCATCGACGATGCGGATGTCGACCTCCAGCACCTGACGGGCCAGACGGCGAATGCCCTTCACAAAGAGATAATCGTAAATTTCGTCGAAGTACCACTTGTTGAGGGAGAGTTCGTAGAGAGGGCGGAACCGATTGGCGATCGCCTCGGTATCAATCCGCCGCTGGAGATACATCAGGGACGCCAGGGTAATACCAATCAGGGCGATTCCCACGGAGCTACCGCCCATAATCAGGAACTCATTCCACTCGAACTCCGAGGAGATTTCCAGAGGCGGGAAGCCCGACACCACTTCTCCAGGGGGATGAATAAACGCCTCAAAGTAGTTGGCGAAGGGCGTTCCCACCAGACCCAGCAGCAGGGAGGGAATGGCCAGCACCACCAATGGGAAGGTCATCGTCGCCGGAGATTCGTGAGGAAATTCGCTGTGGGCGTGGTGCTCGTCGTGGCCGTGCCCTTCGGCTTCAGCGTGTTCAGCCTCAGCGGTCAGCTCGCGGGGGTCCATCGCGCCCGGACCAAAGGCCATGCCCATGCGCTTCAGCTTCTCCACCTTGATGACGTTGCGGACGTCGGCGTCGTTGCCTCGGAAGCTGCCCTCAAAGGTGCTGAAGTACATGCGGAACATGTAGAACGCTGTGATGCCCGCCGTCAGCCAGCCGACCCCCCAGAGAATGGGGCTAACGGTAAAGGTGGAGCCGAGAATTTCGTCCTTCGACCAGAACCCGGCAAACGGGGGAATGCCGCAAATGGCCAGCGTCCCAATCAGGAAAGTGATAGCGGTATAGGGCATGTATTTCCGCAGACCGCCCATCAGCCGCATGTCTTGGGCGTAGGCGGGGTCGTGACCAACCACCTCTTCCATGCCGTGAATCACTGAGCCAGACCCCAGGAAGAGCATGGCTTTGAAGTAGGCGTGGGTCATCAGGTGGAAGAGCCCGGCACCGTAGGCCCCGACGCCCATCGCCATTACCATGTAGCCGAGCTGGGACATAGTGGAATAAGCCAGCCCCTTCTTAATGTCGTTCTGGGTGATGGCAACGCTGGCTCCCAGGAAAGCGGTGAACGCTCCGGTCCAGGCAATGATGCCCATGGCGTCAGGCAGACCCTCGAAGACTGGGAACATGCGGGCAATCAGAAACACCCCAGCCGCCACCATCGTTGCAGCGTGGATGAGGGCGGAAATGGGGGTGGGGCCTTCCATGGCGTCGGGCAGCCAGACGTGGAGGGGAAACTGGGCCGACTTGGCCACGGGACCAAGGAAAATGAGCACGCCGAAAAAGCCCGCCAGAGCCGCGCTGAGGCTGCCGGTCTCCACCAGCATTTCCAGGCGATCGCCAATTACCTCAAACTCGAAGCTATTGGTGGCCCAGTAGAGGGCCAGAATGCCCAGCAGCAGGCCGAAGTCGCCGATGCGATTGGTGATAAATGCTTTTTGACAGGCTTCTGCCGCAGGCTTGCGGTCATACCAGAAGCCAATCAGCAGATAGGAACACATGCCCACCAGCTCCCAGAAAATGTAAATCTGCACCAGGTTGGGGCTAATCACCAACCCCAGCATGGAGGAGCTAAACAGGCTCAGGTATGCGTAGAAGCGCACATACCCCGGATCGTGGGCCATGTAGCCATCGGTGTAGATCATCACCAGGAAGGCTACCGTAGTGACGATCACCAGCATCAGCGAGGAGAGGTGATCGAGGGTGTAGCCCATGGTGAGGTGAAAGTCGCCCGCCGAAGCCCACTCAATGATGCGCTGGTAGGGCGCGTGCCCCTGGATCTGGCTCCAGAGCAGCGCAAAGGACAAAAACATGCCCGCCCCCGTCAGGGAGACAATGAATGCCGAGCAGAGACTCCGAATGCGGGAGAGGGATGCGCCATAAGATACCAGACCAATCCCCAGCAGCATCGCCCCCAGCAGGGGCAATACCGGAATCAGCCAGGCGTATTCATATATCAATTCCATGATGGGTGCCTACTTCACACTTCTTTATATAATTTGGCAAAACCGCTTACATTCTGACACACTCCGGGGGTGGAAATGGGCTAAGCTGAGAGTTCTTATCAAACTCTAGGTTTCTTTACAAGGTTTTAGCATTTGTGATGGAGCTTTCAGGAAAGACGGCGCGGTTACCGCACTTGGCTCACTAGTTTTCCTGTAGAAGATGATAAAAAACTGCCGCAAGAATCAGCTGCTCACCGTGAGCATTAGCCCCGATGCCAGATTTTGCCGTAATTTCACGAGCCGCCAGAGCAAATGTATGCGAAATATAAAATCATTCGAAGCACGGGTGGCAGATTTGGAAATTGCAAGTTACTTTAGTTGAGCATCACGAGACTAGTCTCGGACGAGATTGACGATCAACGCCCTGAACCCCAGGGATAGCGTTCGACCCGACTCAAAGTGAGGTAAGGCCAATGAATACAGCACCATCCGTTTCAAGCAAGCATGATTCCACTACCTGGATGCTGGTCCGGCTCTTTCTGATGCAAGGCTTTTTCCTCTCCCTCGGCCTGGTGCTGATCTTTCACGTCATCTAGTAAGGGCGAAGCATTCGGCCAAAACCTCTTCAGCTCTCCCAAAGGGTGACTGCCGAATGCTTCGCCCCTAGGCCAAATCTTGACCAATCACGATGCGGTGGCCGTCCACAGTCAGGTGGATTCCATGAACCCCCGCCCTTCTAGGGCTGGGGAGATGTCAGGCAACAGCGGTGGACCTAAAATCAAAAATCAAAACCTCTCATCCAGCCACTGCCGCCGCTTCTGCTCAAACTCATACTCCGAAATCAGGCCCTCCTGACGGAGCTGGTCCAGTTCTCGCAGAGCAGTGGCGATCGCCCGCACTTCCTCCAGGCTCATCTCCGGCTTAGGCCTGGATGGATCTCTTTGGGGGGCACTGGATTGAACCAGCGGAGCGCCAGCAGCTTGGTCTACCGCTGGCGGCGGCGAATTAAAGTTGCGGTCGAACTCTTCCTGATCCAGCAATAGCAGCCAGACGGCCTCGACCAGGCTGGCCGCCTGGGGAATGTAGGTGAAATAGAGCAGCAGGTAGGCCAGCCCCCACCGCCACTGTTTTAGATAGAACTTGTGTAGACCCGGCAAAATCGCCCCGGACAGCGCCAGGGCGATCGCCCACTTGCGAGTTTTCATCTTGAGTGGGTAGGGGCTGGACTAGGAAGCAATCCCGTCTTTGGCTGCCATCGCCAGCATCAGGTCGATTACCCGGCAGGAGTAGCCCCACTCGTTATCGTACCAGGAGACGACCTTGAAGAAGTTGGGGTTCAGCTCGATGCCAGCCCCAGCGTCGAACGTGCTGGAGTGGGAATCGCCATTGAAGTCGGTGGAGGCTACCGGCTCGTCGGTGTAGCCCAGAATGCCCGCCAGTTCACCCGTTGCCGCTGCCTTCATAGCCGCACAGATTTCGTCGTAGCTGGTGGATTTTTCGGTCTTAAAGGTGAGGTCAACCACGGATACGTTGGGGGTGGGCACCCGGAAGGCCATGCCCGTCAGCTTGCCCTTCAGTTCCGGCAGGACCAGGGTTACCGCTTTGGCGGCCCCTGTGGAAGCGGGGATGATGTTCTGTCCAGCGCCGCGTCCGCCGCGCAGATCCTTTTTGCTGGGTCCATCCACCGTGGGCTGGGTGGCGGTGGTGGCGTGAACCGTGGTCATCAGGCCTTCCGCCAGACCGAAGTTGTCGTTGATCACCTTGGCAACCGGAGCCAGACAGTTGGTGGTACAGCTTGCGTTGGACACGATGGTGTCGCTGCTGGGGTCAAAGGTGGTGTGGTTGACCCCCACCAGCAGAGTCTTTACCTTGTCGGGATCCTTGGTGGGAGCGGAGAGGACAACCCGCTTCGCCCCTGCCGTGATATGGTTCGATGCGCCGTCATAGGTGGTGAACAGCCCGGTAGACTCGACTACGTAATCGACGCCGTACTTGCTCCAGGGCAGCTCTGCCGGGTTTTTGATGGAGAAACAGGGAATGGTCTTGCCGTTGACCACAATGCTGTCGTCCTGGGCTTCGACGGTGCCCTGAAAGCGACCGTGGGTAGAATCGTACTTTAGTAGGTAAGCCAGGTTCTTGGGAGGCACCAGGTCGTTGATGCCGACAAATTCGATATTAGGGTTGTCGATGCCAGCCCGGAACACGAGCCGTCCAATGCGACCAAACCCATTAATACCGACCTTCAGAGCAGCCATAGCGAGTCTCCTTATCAATTCTTACCCGTCAGTGTAGGGCACAGTTGGGCAGATACCGCCAGGTTTAAGGTTTAGACAATAAGTCTGAAGGTAGAAGGCGGGGGATTTTGGATTTTAGATTTTGGATTTTGGATTTGCGTCTAATGTGGATTAGATACCTCGTAGCGCAAGCATCCTGCTTGCTCTCATTGTTCCGTTGCAGGCTGGAAGTCCGTGCGACGCAGGATTTTGAGGCAATTCACATTAGGCATGATTTTGGATTTGGGCGTCAGGAGTCAGAGGTTTGGAGTGGAAGCCGACCTTGCTCCTAAATCCTGGCTCCTGAATTCTGTATCCTCTCATTCGCCACAAGCCGTTCAGGCTAGCGAATTTCGGCCTTTTCCACTGAGGAGTCGTTGACGCCGAGGGTGAGTTCGAGCGATCGCCCATCTTCAATCGCCCGCACGGCCTTGCGGTAGACGGAGTAGTCCGTGGGCAGCGTCACCCGGCCCTCCTCGCTGTAGTAGCTCAGGGTGTAGTCCACCTGCTTGATCAGTTCGGGGGTGCCGATGTCCTCCCGGTTTTGCTGGGCGGCTTCCAGCTCATCCACCGTGGGTCGGGGGGGGAGTGCAGGCCACCACAGGCCCTGGTCGTCTGGGCCAGTGACGGCATCGTTGGGCATGATGCCATTGCGGTTAATCAGGGAGGTGGAGGCGAAGCGCTCAATGCGGGAACCCTGCACCTTGTTGGGATCGGTGACGTACTCCACCTGCCAGACGTAGGTGGTTTCGGCGATCGCCTCGTAATCCTGAGTCAACACCTGGGTACAGCCGGACAGGCTGACGATGCCAGGAACGGTAATGAGTAGGGCGATCGCCCCATTGCGCAAACGTAGATAGTCCAAAACAATCTCCTCAAGCACTTTAAGGCTGGTAATGGTAGGCGAATTATCCGCAGATTACGCAGATGGACGCAGATAGGGGATGGCAGATACGGTGACAAAATCATCTGCGTAATCTGCGTAATCTGCGGATTTATCAAGCATCTCTGACCGCATCAGGCGTATACCTTTCTCAAGGTTCCTGCAATGGTTTTTCTTAACTGAACAGCAGCCAGATCCCCCCCAGGGCAATCAGCACTCCCGCCACCGCCCGCAGGCTGACGCGATCGCCCAGCAGCGCTGCAATGGGCAGCACAAAGAGGGGGCTGGTGGCGCTGAGGGCCTGGGCAATGCCAGCGGCGGTGAATTTGAGGGCGGTTTGCTGGAGCCAGATGGCCAGGAAGGTGCTGGCGAAGGCGGTGCTGGCGATGATGGCGAATAGGCGGGGCGATCGCAGCGGCTTGAATCCCGCCAGATGCTGCCGCTGTACTGCCAGCCAGAGCACCAGCACCCCCGACCCGGCGGCGAGGCGAATCAGGCTACTCCACAGGGGGCTGATGGCCGTATCCGCCAGGGCCGCCCGCGACATCACTGCCCCCGTTGCCTGACAGAGGGCGGCCACCAGGCCAAAGCCAATGCCCTGCTTGAGGTGTAGCTTATTGGCATCGGCGTCAGGAGTGCGCTCCACGATTACCCAGGCCACCCCCGCCACCGTCAGCACGATGCCCAGGTAGGCCCGCCAGTCCAGCATCTCGCTGAGCAGCACCAGGGCCAGGAGGGTGGTCAGCGGCGGAGCCAGGGCTTCCATCAGCAGCGCCCGCCGTGCCCCCAGGCTATTCAGGGCTTCGAAAAAAGCCGTGTCGCCAATGCCGATGCCGATGATGCCGCTGCCCATCAGCAGGCCCAGGGTGAGGGGCGTGGTTCCCGGCAGGCTGTCGCCCCGTAGCCTCAGGGTGAGGAGAATCAGGGCGATCGCCACCAGTCCTTTGGTCAGGTTCAGCACCATGGGCGGCAGTTGACGACCGACCCCGGCGTAGATGGTGGAGGCGATCGCCCAGATCCAGGCCGCCCCCAGGGCCGCTAGCTCCCCGCGAAATTCAGTGATGGTTTCCATCATCCCCAATTACCGCTCAATCATCCCCGATTACCGCCGTGCGATCGAGCAGCAGCAGGTTGCGCAACTGGTCGCTGTCGAAGTCGGTGAGCCAGTTTTCCCCGGTGCCCACCACCTGATCCGACAGGGCCTTCTTACTCTCGATTAACTCATGGATGCGCTCCTCCAGGGTGCCGGAGCAGACGAATTTGTGAACCTGCACATTGCGGGTCTGGCCGATGCGGAAGGCGCGATCGGTGGCCTGGTTTTCCACCGCCGGATTCCACCAGCGATCGAAGTGGAAGACGTGGTTGGCGCGGGTGAGGTTGAGGCCCACGCCCCCGGCCTTTAGGGAAAGGATGAAAATCCGTGGCCCCTGGGGATCGTTCTGGAAGCGGTCCACCATCGCCTCCCGCTGGTTTTTAGAGGTGCTGCCGTAGAGAAACAGCACTTCCCGGCCAAACTGGGTTTCCAGGTAGGTCTTCATCTGCTTGCCCCACTCGGCAAACTGGGTGAAGATCAGGGCGCGATCGCCCTCCGCCAGCAGTTCGTCCAGCATCTCCTCCAGCCGCTGGAGCTTGCCCGACAGGGCTTTGAACACCGGGGAGGTGGCCAACTGGCCCTTGGGAGACTTGCCGTTGCCGGAGTCCACCAGCACGGGATGGTTGCACACCTGCTTGAGCCGGGTGAGCAGGGCCAGAATCATGCCCCGCCGCTGGATACCCTCGGAGGACTCGATGGCCGCCAAGGATTCGTCCACCATCTGCTGGTAAATCTCGGCCTGGGCTTCGGAAAGGCCACAGAAGATGGTCATCTCCTGCTTGAGGGGCAGATCCTGGATGATGGAGCGGTCGGTTTTCAGGCGGCGGAGGATGAAGGGCTGAACGAGCGATCGCAACGCCTGCAGCGAGTCCGTATCGCCGTAGCGCTCAATGGGGACGGCAAAGCGCCGCTGGAAGAAATTGCGCGGCCCCAGATAGCCGGGATTCAAAAAATCAATAATCGACCACAGCTCCGACAGCCGGTTCTCTACGGGGGTGCCGGTGAGGGCGATGCGAAAGTCCGACTCCAGCTCCCGCACCGCTTTGGACTGCTTGGCGTCGGGGTTTTTGATGTTCTGGGCCTCGTCCAGCACCACCCCCTGCCACTCCACGCCTTTCAGGGTCTTCTCGTCCCGCTGGGCCAGACCGTAGCTGGTGATGACCAGATCCGTCTGGGCGGCTTCTTTAGCGAAGGCTTTACCCTGCGATCGCCCCTCCCCATGATGCACCCGCACCCGCAAGTCTGGGGCAAAGCGGCGGGCCTCCCGCTCCCAGTTGCCCACCACCGAGGTGGGACACACCAGCAGGGTGGGCTTGTCCAGCGCCTCGGTTTCCTTGAGATGAAGCAGCAGGGCGATGAGCTGGATGGTTTTCCCCAGACCCATGTCGTCGGCGAGGCAGGCCCCCAACCCCCACTGCACCAGAAACTTCAGCCACGACACCCCCCGCAGCTGGTAGGGGCGCAGCTCCCCCCGAAAGCTCTCCGGTACGGGAATGTTGTCAACGGTCTGGTTGCCCGTGGTCAGGGTTTCGATCAGGTTTTGCAGCGCCCCCGTGGCCTCGAAGTTCACGACGGGCAGCTTTTCAATCACCTGGGTGTCCCCCGTGCTGATGCGCAGGGCGTCTTCCAGGGAGAGCGAGAGCTGGTCTTTGCGGCTGGCGAAGAAGTTTTGGGCGGCTTTGATATCCTGCGATCGCAGCTCCACCCACTCGCCGTTAATCTCCACCAGGGGCGTATCCTGGGCCACGAGCTGGTC
>JBHJGR010000185.1:0-11095 GCA_050331615.1 Elainellaceae cyanobacterium | reverse complement strand
ATAGGCACAAACTTGGACACCAGCAGGTTAAGAGCCTGGGTGTTGTAGCTGGCCAGATTACCCGAATGCTTGACCTCGCCAAAGCCCACAAGCAGTATGGCAGTCCGCTGATCTGCGCCATCGGTGATAGCATCCGGCAGTCTGGTAGCCTGCTCATGATCAGGACTCAGGCTCTGATTTGAGGAGATTGGCGATCGGGTAGTCATAAGTTATGCAAGTTGTGGGTATTTGTTGAAGCTGGGAAATGCTGGTTGGAAAATGATCCTACCCGATGCCGTGGGGGCAGATGGCCATTTGCCCCCACCGACCGTTTAACTGGGGGTAGAACTTTTCCCAGAAATCACCTTAATGACTATGCTGATGCCAGGGGTGATCGCTGTGAGCGTCAGCCGTTGCCGCAGCCAGGGGCGGGTTTACCGACACCGATTCCGAAAACAGGGCTTCAATTTCTGGGTTAGCCCAGTCGGCCACCATCTGGAGAAATTCGGGATGGTCGTTGACGCAATCCATTCGCTCGATGGCGATGTGGGGATGGTCTTTGTGTAGCTGGTCGATGATGGAATTGACGTCCAGAATCGTCTCATGGTTATCAGTGGCAAAGCCAATGGGCACAAACAGGATGGCCTTCGCTCCCAGCTCGATCAGGTTCTCGGCGGCCTGGTCGGCATCAGGTTTCGTCCATTTGACAAAGGGCGTGTCATGGTTGAGCCAGCCCACCGAGATGAGCGGAAAGCGATTCACCAGTTTGTCTCGCACCTGGTCATACAGTCCCTGGCTTTCGCGAATGCCGGTCACATAGCCATTAGCCTCTTCCGGGCAACCGTGATTCATGAGCACAATCCCGATTTGGGAAAGGTAATAGTCTGACGCCAGATCCGCACTAACCCGGTCTTCTACCTGCCGGGCCAGCAGATCAATGTAAGCCGGACGGTCAAAGAATGAGGGAATGTAGCGTATGCCCTCGACCCAGTGGCGATCGCCCTCCGTCGAAGCTTCCAGCCCCTGGTTAATTTGTTCCAGAGCAATCCCGCTGGTGAAGATCGAGTCCACCACCAGCAAGGGATAGATCAAGATCTTGTTAAAGCCCTGCTCTTTGATGCGGCCTACGACCTGTTCGGGTAGAAAGGGGGGGCAAAAGTTGAAAGCTTTGAAAACCTGGACTCGATCTCCCCATCGGGCTTGCAGGCAGGTTTCAATCCCCGCTCGCTGCTGCTCAAAAATAGCGTTATGAGGAGAAATAAAGTGATCGTTTTTGATCTCCCATTCCTGCCGGTCTGAGTTGGCTAAGTACCAGGACATGGCGGGCGTTATCACCTTCGGGATGGGAGCAAACTTTCTGGTCAGTACGTTGAGGGCCAGTCGGTTGTAGGTAGCAAAATTGTCATAATCTTCAACCTCGCCATAGCCCGTCAAAATCACGGCCACTCGGTCTGCACCAGACCCGTCGGAAGAGGGTGGTGTAAAGTCTGATGAGTCGGATAGCTGGTGGTTTAAGCGCTGTTGGGTGAGTCGGAGTTGGTCAGGAGTGGTAGCCATAAAGCAATGATTGATCGGCAAATGCCTTGCGATCGCAGCTTAAGTTCCTAGCCTGACAAAGGAGCCAAATTTTCACCAGGAAAGTATTATCTGTTTTTGAGATAACTGCTATTAGTCTATTCGCAATGCACTTTCAGGCTATCAATTTAGCCGCTTCATAAAATCTTTCGTTTTATTGAAAATCGTATACCGAAATAATGAACTTTGAGGAGAGCCGCTGCACTACCTTCAGGTGCATCTCCGCGTCTCCCCAGCGGCGAAACCGGGCGACAATCTGCGGTTTGTCTTCTGAGAGCGATCGCACGATGCACCAGGGGTGGCCGTACCCAGGCATTATTTCAGCCAGCGAAAAGCCCGCCACCGCTCCGCCATACCGTTGTGCTCGTAAAGGGCGATCGCCATGACCTTTGTCATTAGATTGAATGACCTGACGCTATGGCAGGGGCGCGATCGCCCACACTAGACTATTTTTGTAAGGTCTACTTTGTGCGGCTCAATTCAAGGCCAGCTCTGGCAAACGCATTGAGCCAGTATGGCGTTACACTTTCGCGTTAGGACATTCAAGAGATGTGGAACCCCCGCGACGCAGGGGTTCCACACTTAAACCTTAGCCCGTAGGGCTATAGAACAAAGACAGCAATAAAAAGAATGATCACTCAGAAACGACTGCTAGTTGCGCTTTTATTGGCCGCAGAGGGATTGATTGGAACGGCAATGATGCAGGGGGCGATCGCTGCACCCCCAAGCAGCTCCACCGCTGGCCATCATCCTTCCCAGATATTTCCTGAAAGTAATTTAACCAAGGAATCGACGATGAACCTGATGGCCCAAGCAAGCTCCAATCCTATGTCCCCATCTGCTTTAACCGCCGCAATGGACGCCTATCTGCAGGCCCACACCGGCCTCAACTGGTTCTCTGGCACAGTCATCGTCACTCGCGACAACGAACCCATCTTCACCGAAGCCTACGGGCTGGCCAATCGCGAGCATCAAGTACCCAACTCATCCCAGACTAAATTCCGGCTGGGGTCCATCTCCAAGCAGTTCACTGCTGCCGCCATTCTCCAGCTCCAGGATCGGGGATTGCTGGACGTGCAGGCTCCCGTGGCCACCTACCTGCCCGACTATCCCAATGGCGATCGCATCACCCTGCACCATCTGCTCACCCACACAGCCGGTCTCCCCAACCTGACCAGCTTTCCCGACTATGGGCAGTGGATGCAGCTACCCACTACCCTGGATGAATTAGTTGCCCGCTTTCAAGACTTGCCTTTGGAGTTTGAGCCAGGGGAGAAGTACAGCTACAGCAATTCCGGCTATGTGCTGCTCACCAAAGTTATTGAAACCGTGTCCGGTCAGTCCTACGCCGATTACTTGCAGGAGCATTTGCTGAATCTTTTGGGGATGCAGAATACCGGCTATGAGATTCCTCTGGAGGTGATTGAAGGGTTAGCCAGCGGCTACACGTCCACGGATGAAGGCTATCAGCAGGCGGAATATGTCAATATGTGGGTGCCCCAGGGGGCGGGTGGCCTATACTCGACGGTTGACGATCTGGTGCGATGGAATCAGTTTTTGTTTGCCGATGAAAGGCGGGATGGGAGCGTGTTGAGCGAGAAGGCGATCGCCGCCATGACTACTCCCCACGTCTCAATGGGAATCGACGATGCTCCCTACCTGTTCTACGGCTACGGCTTGCTGATTGACGACCGGCCTGAACAACCCCGCATCGGCCACGGTGGCGGCATCAATGGCTTTGTCACCAACCTGATGCACTATCCCAATCAGGATGTGACCATTGCCGTACTCAGCAACAACCAGATGGCCAATCCTGAGAGAATTTCTGAGGGTTTGGCGGCCATCCTATTTGGCGAACCCTATGAGCTACCCAGCCTTCCGGAAGTAGCCACGGTCGATCCGTCCCTTTATGAGCGCTATGTGGGCACCTATCAGGTAGCTCCTGAATTTCAGGTGAGGGTGACGGTGAAGGCTGATCAGCTACAAATTCAAGGAACGGGACAGCCCACCTTCACCCTCTACCCTGTCTCAGAAACCGAGTATGCTTCACGGGTTGTCAATGATTTGCGGGTGATTTTCAATCAGACGCCGGATGGTAGCGTGGAAAGTCTGACGCTGCTAGAAGGTGGTTATGAAACCGTCGCACCCAAAGTAAATTAGGACGACGGCATGGAGCCGACGGCGATGATTCGCAGGATTTGGGGGTCGTCGTTTTTGGGCAGGCGAAGCGGGGACGGGGTGGCCGTCTGGGTGGAATCCATTGATTGACACTCCTGTTTGTATTTGGGTAAACGCGCCCAAACAACGCCACCCCGTGATGCGTGACAAAACGAGGCGGCTATGACAGGAGTTAAAATCTGCAATAGCCTCCGCGCTGCTGTATCAGCGTTCGGGGGTTAGCTTCCTGGAAGTGTGCCACCACTTTCAGGAAGCGCGGGTTGTTCGAGCGCTAGAGAAGAAGGTAGCCTATGACCGGACAAAAAACAAGCGTATCAAGCAACGAATGAAGAAAGATTAGGTAAAAAAATTAGGTAAAAAGAGTAGCTCATTGGATTCACTGCCCTCGTGGCGCTAGCCCGTTTCGATGTTGAGGAAAGTGGCGATCTGCTGAACAACTTTGCGATCGCCATAATCGAGCTTCAGCACACACACCCCTTCTCCATGCTCGTCATGGCAGCCCAGCTCAGCCCAGGTGATGACTTTAGGAGTACTGGTGTAGCCGCCAATGGAAACGGCAGGAATTCTATGGATTTGAGCAATGCTGTCTACACCCAGGCCGCTCTCGCCAGAGCAAAGCTAAAGCGGGTGGTTCACTCGTAGACAACACAGGCGGAAGCAGCGCACATCGCTCCTGCCGCTCGACCTACGGCGATGGCGATCGCGCTGGCTTCGTTCCTGGAAATCGCCTAACTACTCTTCAGTGCATTCATTCGGTCAATAATTTCACCAGAGAGTTTTAACCACTCATTATGGTGTTTATCTCTGGCCTTTCTCAGGTTGCTCTCGGTTGGCTCGTAGGCAACGATGGGACGGTGCTCTGCCTCAGATTTACGAACGACATCGGCATTGGAGATGTGATTGCTGAAAACCACGCTGCCTATACCGCTTTTGTAGAATTTTCGAAAGCGAGTTCGATGCGCTGCTTCCCATTTGAGAAACTCTCGGTTCCACCGCTCATTCTCAATGGTGGATTTACTATCAACCTTTGAATAAAGAATTCCCAAGAGTTCTGCTCCACAGCTTGCTTTACAGCGTTTAAGAGTATCTACACGGTCAATGATCTTGCCAAGCCCCCAGTGGGAATAAGGATCCAGCAGCGTCGGTACGATATAGTAGTTGCTGAGAGCTAAACCGTTGAGGGTAACTAGGCCGATGCTGGGAGGACAGTCAATAATAATATGCGTGTAGACTCGCTCTTTGGCCTCTCGCAGTTTATTGAGCGCGTTAAAGAGAATATCTGTCGCACTCAGGTAATAGCGCTGATATTGAACGAGCTCGTCTTGAATATCAAACAGGTCTAGCCCAGATGGGATGAGGTCGAGATTGAGGCCAGGAATAGGAGCTTCGTGACGAATATCTGTTAAGTCAAAGGAATCTTCGCTGTCGTGACGCTCCAATTCATGCCGGAAGAGATCAACAATTGTGCGACCGCGGTTATACTGCTCTGGCTGTAGTAGGGTCAGTGAGGCATTGCTCTGAGGATCGAGGTCAATTAGCAGAACCCGTGCATTTTTCTGGGTATTGCCCTGTTTAATTCGATAAAACTGAGCAATGGTAGCAGCGACGTTAACTGCGGTTGTTGTTTTGCCAACTCCACCCTTGAGGTTAATAAAACTAATGACTTTTGCGTTACCAAGTTTCATGGAAATAATTTGTGACCACTATCGACTTTCAGGAAAGAAAAGTGTCTTCTAGACAAACTTTTTCGGTTGCGATATCCGCGGACTGCGCCCATGCTACACTAAGGGCTCTCATAACCTCATCACCGAAGTGGTTGATAACTGTATTAGGTTTTCCTTTGTGTACCTGCATGCACATAAATAAAGTTAGTGGGGCGCGCATCCTGGCGGGAGGCGCACCTTACTATAGAGTCGCTCATAACTTACCTTACGGGGTTGGCGATCGCACTCCGGGAGTATTCGTGCGGTGATACTGCATCGGTTGCCCCATTCTGGGTAGCTTGGCCCAAGCAGGGAGGGCGATCGCCCCCCTGCCTTACACTCCCAAAACAGAAGCAATCCAGACTGCCTCCTCATTGGTGAGCTTAGGCTTGAGCGGCTGTGTGTAGTTGATCGACAGGTCAAAGCGAGCGCGGATGTAAACGTCATCGATAAGCTGCTGCAGGCGAACAACCGGCTCCGAGTCCCCGACCTGGAGCGGCACCGGGAAGCTGGGAATTGGCTCGGACAAGCTAAACTCATAGAGTGCTGCGCTGGGCCGCTCAAAGCTACGGCTCACTAGGATGCTGTAGGGTTTCTGGGGTGGCTCTGAGAGGGGCATGGGCGAACCGCCCCGCAGCAAATCGATTTCAATCAAATGGGTTGCCGACCCCAAAACCTGCTGGCGCTTGGTTTCATAGGCACTTCGTCCGTCTCCAGAGCGCTTATTCTTGGGTGAGAGTAGCTCGATTACACAAACAACCGCATTGGTGGCCACCAGTCGCACCTCCAGGAAGCGTTCCTTGACCTCCATCGGCAGGGGAACCTGCACACGACGGGGAGCGGTGAGCTGGGCGGTCGTCGCGGCCTGGGAGCCGGTCTCGCTACGGGGAGCGATCGCCACATCCGTAATGCCCACTAGAGGGTCTGCATCGGTGGTAGTGTAAACGCGTTCCTCAATCGAGACCCGGTACTTGGGAGCGACCTGCGGCGTGATTTCATCGGCGATCGCCACAATGAGCCGACTGTGAACCTGGGGCCATAGTCCGGGCTGCTCCAGGTAAGGGTTCATGCCGGGAAAGGGATTTTGCATCGGTGGGTGCGATCGCTCACGCAGTTGGTGGCGTTTGTGAGGATTTCTAAAATAACTCACTTTTAGCATAAAAATTGCCCGCCATTAGCGAAAGTCAGATAGATCAGATAGAGATGAACGCCTTGATGCAGACCCATAACCCCCACTAAAGGATACGCGGGAAAATAAGTCCCCCGCTTAAGCCGGATTGATTGTGATTGCCCATCTTGGCAAGTCTTCTGATGGATGCCAGTCCACTCGAAAGGAAGCCAAGGTCTTCGCATCAACCTTAATCCCCTTTTGATAGACGTCAGTCACGTGGTGGACAGCTAGGTGGAGACCTTTCCACGTCATGTTGCCCGCCCATCGCAGCGTGGTTTCAACTGAATCTAGAATTGCTCCATTCTAAAACTGTTCAAGCGCAGCCCAGCACCGCTCAATCGGATTGGATTTACTGTGGTAAGGAAGGTAGTAAATCAATTCCAGGGTGAGGCCATTGCGCGATCGCCCTCATAGACCGGGGGTAGCTTCAGGCAGAACCGATGCTGCGCGATCGCTCTTTGTGGATCAGCAATCACTAATGCGACAAATGCGATCGCCATTGTAAAATTGGCAACTCCAATTCCCGGTTTTGTGTCAGCAAATGCAGCAAATGCAACTGCAACTGTAAGGTTGGCAATTCCATTTCTTGGATCAGCGATCGCCAATACGACAAATGCAAAAGCAATTGTAAGGTTGGCAACTCCAGTTTTTAGATCAGCGATCGCCCTTGGTTGTTGCCTGAATGACGGGGGTAGGGGTTTGCGGCATCTGTAGAAATAGCGATCTAAATCACAAATCCTGATATATTTTTTACTAAGAGCCATAGAAACACGCATCTCAAACGCTGCCGCGCTTGGCTATCTTGAAGGCGTACATCTGTTTGAGGAGACTTTACCTTATGGCCCTTCGAACTCGCGGTTCCGCCGCTCTGGATAAAGCCCAGCGTCGATCAGCCTTGCTCAAAGCGATTGACGAAGACCTGGATCTCGGCCACGGCCTCACCCTGGAAGCTTACGATCAGTTGATTGTAGAAACCCGCGCCGCTCTGGAGAACTACAATAAACTGCTGTCTGAAACTGCCGAATCCCGGAAAATTCTCACCCAAATGGATCGGACTCTCTCCGACCTTTCGGGCCGTATGTTGAGCGGTGTGGCCAGTCGCTACGGGAGAAGTAGCATTGAATACATTAAAGCAGGGGGGTCGCCCAACTATCGCCATCTTCAGCCAGCCCCCAGCCAGCCTCCCCAAAGGGATCAAGTACCCAGTGAGCAGAATGGTCATCCAGCGAACCAGGTATCCATCTAAGCCGGGAAATTCTGTTTGGATGGGGAAGTCAGAATCCAGGAGCCAGAATTCAGGAGAGAGGGCTGCTGGATAGCGGTATAAACGACGATTTTGCCAACACCCACTGTAGGGGCAAATGGCTATTTGCCCTTAGAGCACGACGGCGGGGGATGGCGGGCAAAAAGTGATAGCCTTAAGGGCGAAGTTTTTGATACCCGATCGCGATCGCCTTGAAACGCCGTTCTAGCTACTGGTTGCTGTTGCCCGATCTGCGTCCCCACGGGCATACCGTGGCCAGGGCGCTGGGCTGTACGCTGGTGTTTACTGCTTTCTGGCCGTTTTTAGCCTGGATGGCGGGGCGGCTGCTGGGGGCACTGGCGGCGGGGGATGTGCCCTTGCTGGCGGTGCTGGCCGCCGCGACCACGGGGATGTTTTTGGTGCAGAAGCTGGCTCAGTATGGGCAGGATTCCCTCATGGCCCAGGCGGCGCTGAACCTGGCCTTTGACCTGCGCACCCGCACCTATGCTCACCTGCAAAGCCTCAGCCTCAGCTATTTCGAGAAGGCCCAGACGGGGGATCTGTCCTATCGCCTCACGGAGGACATTGACCGGATTGGGGAAGTGGTCAACAAGATCTTCCACGACTTTTTGCCCTGCGTGCTGCAGCTGGTGGTGGTATTTGGCTACATGGTGTCCCTCAACTGGCAGCTAACCCTGGCCACCCTGGTGATGGCTCCCCTGCTAGCGGCGCTGATTAGCTGGTTTGGCGATCGCCTCCTCACCGTTTCCCGCCGCAGCCAGAGCCGCATTTCCGACTTGTCTTCCCTGCTGACGGAGGTGTTTAGCGGCATTCGGCTGGTGCAGGCATTTGCCGCCGAGGCTTACGAGCTAGAGCGCTTCCGCCACGAGGCCGACCGCAATCGGCAGGCCAAATATCGGGCGGCGTGGCTGCGGGCGGTGCAGTTTCCCGTGGTGGGGTTTCTCTATGCCGTGAGCATTCTGCTGCTGCTGCTGCTAGGGGGCTGGCAAATTGCGGCAGGAAATCTGACGGGGGAAGCCTTTGGCAGCTACGTGGCCGCCGCCCTGCTGCTGATCGACCCCATCGCCCACATCACCGAGAACTACAACGAGTTCAAGCAGGGAGAAGCCTCGGTGGACCGGATTATGGAGCTGCTGGCCCTGGAACCGGCAGTGGTGCAGTCGCCCCTGGCCCGGCCCCTGCCTGCGGTGACCGGCAAGGTGGAGTATCGGCAGGTGACCTTTGGCTACGTTCCCGGCCAGCCCGTGCTCCAGGGGCTGAATCTGCTGGCCCATTCGGGGGAGGCGATCGCCCTGGTGGGTTCCTCCGGCGCGGGCAAGACCACCCTGGTGAACCTGCTGCCCCGCTTCTACGATCCTCAAGACGGCGCAATTTTGATTGACGGCATTGACATTCGGGAGGTGACCCTGCCCAGCCTGCGCCAGCAAATCGGCATCGTCCCCCAGGAGACGGTGCTGTTTTCCGGCACCATCGCCCAGAACATCGCCTTCGGCCAGCCCTCCTTCGACATGAAGGCCGTGATCGCCGCCGCCCGCATTGCCAACGCCCACGACTTCATCGCCGCCTTCCCCGACGGCTACCAGACCTGGGTGGGGGAGCGGGGGGTGAACCTCTCCGGCGGTCAGCGGCAGCGGCTGGCGATCGCCCGTGCCGTCCTCCTCGACCCCCGCATCCTCATCCTCGACGAAGCCACCTCCGCCCTCGACTCCGAATCCGAAGCCCTGGTGCAGGAAGCCCTGGAACGACTGATGCGCGATCGCACCGTGTTCATCATCGCCCACCGGCTGGCAACGGTGCGGCGGGCCGATCGGATCATCGTTTTGGAGCAGGGGCAGGTTGTGGAGTCGGGTAGCCATGAGGAGCTGTTGAGTCGGGGCGATCGGTATGCTCAGCTTCATGGGCAGCAGTTTCAGTGAAGTTATCAATCCGCAGATTGCGCAGATGGGCGCAGATTAGGGAGGTGGAGCGGAACTCGCTACAGAGTGATATGTTTATGGCCAACTCATCTGCGTAATCTGCGTAATCTGCGGACAAACCCCCTACGCATCTCAACTCAAAACTAATCCAAGGAAAAACCCCACCCCATGCAAATCGTCTTCTTCGGCACTCCCCAGTTCGCAGTTCCCAGCCTGGAGCGGCTGATTGGCCATCCCGACATCGACGTGCGGGCCGTTGTCACCCAGCCCGATAAGCGGCGGGGGCGGGGCACCCAGCTCACCCCCTCCCCGGTGAAGGCCGTGGCCCTGGCCCACCAGATTTCCGTGTGGCAGCCCCGCAGCGTTAAGCGCCACGCCGAAACCCTGGAGAAGCTGCGGCAGACCCAGGCCGATGCTTTTGTCGTGGTGGCCTACGGGCAGATCCTCTCCCAGGAAATTTTGGATATGCCCCGCTGGGGCTGCATCAACGGCCACGGCTCCCTGCTGCCCGCCTATCGGGGCGCTGCCCCCATCCAGTGGTGCCTCTACCACGGGGAGACGGAGACGGGCATCACCACTATGCTTATGGATGCGGGCATGGACACGGGGGCCATGCTGCTGAAGGGGGCGATCGCCATTCACCTGCTGGACAATGCCCTGGAGCTGGCCCAGTCTCTTTCCCTGATGGCGGCAGATCTGCTGGTGGACACTCTGTTTGGCTTGCAGAATCAAACCTTGGAGCCGGTGCCCCAGGACAATGAGGCGGCTACCTATGCCCCCCTAATTCGCAAGGAGGATTATCAGCTGGACTGGAACCGTGCGGCGATCGCCCTCCACAACCAGGTGCGGGGCTTCTACCCCAACTGTGTGACCAGCTTCCGCAACCAGTCTCTCAAGGTAAAGGCGACCATTCCCTTCGATGGCGTCCACGAGGCAACCCTGTCGTCCACCTGGGAGCCGGTGCGGCAGGAGGTAGCCGCTCTGCTGGCCCAAATCTCAGACCAGCCTACCCCCGGCACCGTCGTCGGTCACCTGAAAAACCAGGGGGCGCTGGTCCAGACGGGAAATGGGCTGCTGCTGCTGCAAGAGGTGCAGTTGGCCGGAAAGCGATCGCAGTCCGGTAGCGACTTCGTCAACGGCATGCGGGTCGAGCCGGGAGAGCAGATGGGTTAGGGGCGATTGGTGGATTTTGGATTTTAGATTTTGGATTTTGGATTGGGTTGGGTGGGATGCCGATTCTCGCCTTCTGCCTTCTGCCTCCTGCCTTCTGCCTCCTGCCTCCTGCCTTCTGCCTTCTGCCTTCTGCCTT
>JBHJGR010000184.1:0-10463 GCA_050331615.1 Elainellaceae cyanobacterium | reverse complement strand
AATATTGAACAGGTGCTGGCGCTGCTGTCGGGCACCTGGACCAGCCTGGGATACGGCAGTGAAACCAATGTTGCTTCCCCCTACCTACCCCTGATCTATCGCAAAGTGCTGCGTGAAGAGCTGAGCGACTCGTAGAATTGGCTCTGGCTTTTTAGCCGCCAGGTGAGTCAACGGGTAGCTGGGTAGGCAAGCCATCAATGCTGGTCTGATTTTTCGTGCAAAACCCGCCCTTGGCCGTAGAGGCGGAGAATGAGGGGGCGATCGCCAAAGCTGCAAAACATGATAGTCATCCGACCGTTCTCATGGAGGTGAGCGGCAGTTTCGTTGCCGCTGCCGGTCAAATCGAGGTAGGCAACTGTCTGGGCATCCAGGCAACGGAACGTGTCTATGCCTTTAGGGGAGAGGTTAATCCGACCCTGGACCGGAGCAGTGGCGGTAAAAAAGATGTGCTGTTCGCAGATAAACTGCTGCAGCTCATCGGATAGCTCTGTGTAGAACTTGGCCATTGGTGCCTCAGCGATCTCACCAAAGAAATTCTAAGTGCTTAAGCACAATTAATTCCTACTTGAGGGTGTGCGCCCCCGCTAGGGGCGTACACCCCCAAGAACACAATCTTGTTTAACTACCTAGGGGAGGAAACGATCTAGAGCTGCCTTGAGAGCGTCAATTTCTTCTTCAATGTTGCCTTCATGGGCAGCGCGACCGACGCACTCGGTCAGATGCTCATCGAGGATAACCCGCGCAACGCGGTCGAGCGCTCCCCGTACAGCGGCGATCTGTACCAGCACGTCTGGGCAGGGGCGGCTTTCCTGAACCATGGTTTTGATGCCCCGGATGTGCCCTTCAATCCGTGACAGCCGATTGACGATGCGCCGCAGGGACTCCTCACTATGGACATGGGGATGGGCCGGCGTAGCGATATCTGCCGGTAGGTCGGCGTGGGGGTGATCTGAGTGGGAATGATCAGGCTGGAAATTGGCTGGCGCAGGTTGGGCGTGGGGGTAAAGATCGGAAGTGCGAGAAGCTTCAGAGGCAGTCATAACAAAATTGTAAGGGGTTGGGGGAGCGGTTCGCTGCGCGGCATGAAAGGCTCGGCTCTGCGTCTATACAGCATTGCCGGCGGCAGTAAACGGGTAGGGCCTCAAGATAGTTTTCTCGATTCTAGCCCGCTGGGTGATGCTGACTTTCGATAGATTAACCTTTTGAAACTATCCTAGCGGATTTTGGGAGGATAGAGGCTACCTATGGGCACCCCACCGCGGACTGAGCGGCTATTGGGGGCGACAATTTTCGTTTCTTGCCCGAAACTTTATTTGATTTTCAGTACATTCACCTACTCTTTACGGTATCGCTCCGCATTAAAGGCAATAATAAATTCGAGTGTTGCACAGCTCGTCTCTCAAGAATCCCGGCCCATGCCGGGTTTTCTTGTTTCTTGAGGTTCAGATCGCTTTCCTCTTTTCAGTGCGTTATTCCTCAATTCAGGAATAATTGCCGCGGCAAGTGTAGATCTAACTCGCTCCTACTTCACACATCATTCACGTCATTATGGATACCTCCCGGCCTAGACTATCGATTCTCGTTACAGCATTTCTGCTCACGGGGCTGGTTGCCGACATGGTGCCCCATCCCGCCCTCGGCCCAGGTATTATTCGGCTGGGGTTGAATGCCCTTGCTCCTGAGGAAGCCGCAGCGGAGACGTTTTTCGAGCGATCGCCCCACCAGCTTTCCACCGTGGAGAGCGATCAGGATGACGAGATTTAGACTCAACCACCGGGGGCTAAACCATCAGGGACCGCCATATTTCACAGAACGTTACGTGGCAAATGGGCTGCCGATGCGGTCAACGCTCTAAACTTTATAAAGCTGTTTCATAAAACGCTTTACAAAGTCCGTAAATCTTACGCCTGGGTTGGGGCGATCGCTCCCCGTTCTGGGCAATCCGGTCGGCGTTGTCCTAAGTATTTTAGAATTCGGTATCCCTATGTTTCCAGTCCACCGTCCCCGTCGTCTCCGCAGCCATCCCCAGCTTCGTCGGATGGTGCAGGAAACCGTCGTCACGACTCGCGATCTGATTTATCCCCTGTTTGCCGTTCCGGGAACGGGCGTTGCCCAGGAAGTGAAGTCCATGCCCGGCGTCTATCAGCTTTCGGTGGACAAGATCGTGGAGGAGGCGAAGCAGGTCCACGACCTCGGCATTCCCGCTATCATCCTCTTCGGCATTCCCGATACTAAAGATGAAGAGGCCACCGGAGCCTGGCACGACCACGGCATCGTCCAGGAGGCATCCCGAGCAGTCAAAGAGGCGGTGCCCGACCTGCTGGTGATTGTGGATACCTGCCTGTGCGAGTATACCTCCCACGGCCACTGCGGTTATTTAGAAGTGGGCGACCTGTCGGGGCGGGTGCTCAACGACCCCACCCTGGAATTGCTTAAAAAAACTGCGGTTTCCCAGGCCCAGGCAGGAGCAGATATCATTGCACCCTCCGGCATGATGGATGGGTTCGTGCAGGCCATCCGTCAGGGGTTGGATGAGGGTGGCTTTGAACACGTCCCCGTTCTCTCCTACGCCGCCAAGTATGCCTCGTCCTACTACGGCCCGTTTCGGGATGCGGCAGAGTCGGCCCCGCAGTTTGGCGATCGCCGCACTTACCAGATGGACCCGGCCAACTCCCGCGAAGCCCTCAAGGAAATTGAGCTGGACATTGCCGAGGGAGCTGACATGCTGATGGTGAAGCCCGCCCTGGCCTATATGGACATCATCTGGCAGGTAAAGCAGGCTAGCAATCTTCCGGTTGCCGCCTACAACGTATCGGGCGAGTACTCTATGGTGAAGGCCGCAGCGCTCAACGGCTGGATCGATGAGGAGAAGGTGGTGGTGGAAACGATGACCAGCTTTAAGCGAGCCGGAGCGGATTTGATTCTGACTTACCACGCCAAAGACGTGGCTCGCTGGCTGCATGCCTGATGGCGATCGGTTATCCCCTGCCGTGGGGAAATCGCTTTGCGACAATAGAGATAGCCCAAGAAATAGAACACACATGATCAACCCACCGTAGGGGCAAAGGGCTATTTGCCCCATACCTGTTTCTGGGCAGGTACCTATTTGCGTTCACCCGTTCCTGGGCAAATGGCCATTTGCCCCTACCCGTTCCCCGGTCAGCATTTACAGAACACCCATTGATTTAATCCATCGATTTAATAAAGTCCTATGGCCTACCTTTGGTTCAAAGCATTTCACATCGTTGGCGTCGTGGTCTGGTTTGCGGGGCTGTTTTACCTCGTGCGGCTCTTCATCTATCATGTTGAGGCCAACGAGCAGCCCGAGCCCGCTCAGGGCATTCTCAAGGCCCAGTATGAGCTGATGGAAAAGCGCCTCTACCGCATCATCACCACGCCAGGCATGATTCTCACGGTGGCAATGGCGATCGGCATTCTCTGGCAGGAGCCCGCAGTGCTCAAAGACTGGTGGCTGCATGCCAAGCTGGCTTTTGTAGCGGTTTTGCTGGCCTATCACCACTACTGCGGGCGGCTGATGAAAAAGCTGTGGGCTGGGGAATGTCAGTGGAGCAGTCAGCAGCTCCGGGCGCTGAACGAGTTTCCCACCCTGCTGCTGGTGGTCATTGTGCTGCTGGCAATCTTTAAGAACAGCTTCCCCACCGACATCACTTCCTACCTGGTAGTCGGTCTGGTGGTGCTGATGGCGGCGACGATTCAGCTCTATGCCCGCAAGCGGCGGCTGGATAAGGAACGCAAAGATGCGGAAGCTCTTAGCAGCGGGCAGGCCCTCCAGGGGTAGCGGACCACCAGAACTGAATTCAATCAAAATCGGTAGGCAGGTCTGGTTGACGATAGTGCTCAAACAGGCGGCGGATCTGGGCTTCGGTAACCCGCGAGGTTGAGAGTTCTGGCAACTCGTCTTCCGCGAAGAAGCCCACGTCGCTGGTTTCTACACTGGTTTTGGCCTCGCCGCCCGTGAGTTCACACTGGATGAATAGCTTATAGACGTGGAACGGCAGAAACGGCTGGTGGGGATGCTTCCTGCGGTCAAGAACGGCCAGGAGCTTCACTGGACGGACCTGGTAACCAGACTCCTCCCAAATTTCCCGCGTCACGGCTTCGCGGGGAGTGTCCCCCACATCGACCCAGCCGCCAGGGGGTGCCCAGCGACCGTCCGAGACTTCTTTCACCATCAAAATCTGACCCTGGTGAAACACGGCTCCCCGCGCGTCTACCTTGGGCGTTGCATAACCTTCCTCGCGATGTAGCAGTTCCAGCAATACCGCAGCGTCTAGGTTGCCCTGGGTGGCCATCATTTCGGCGGCAATTTCCTGAATTCGCTGGTACCGAGCGACATCAAAAGGGTTCTCCTGGGAAAAATGTAGACCGGTTTGGGCGATCGCCTGGAGTTCCTGCGCCCACCTCAGCCAGTTTGGTTCCATAAACTCGCTTGCTCGCTACGCCCTCCATAGTCTACTCCACCGCCGCACTAAGATATGGATAGGGATAGATGCGGTGCTGGGACGGAGGCGGGCAGCAATGAAGCGAATTGTTCTGATTGCCGGGTTTGAGTCATTCAACGCCGACCTGTATCGCCAGGCAGCAGCCCTGGCTCAGGGGCGGTGTGCGGAACTAGAAGTTTGGGTCTTCAGCGATCGCGACCTGGCTGCCCATCCTGAAAAAGTCGAGGCTGCCCTCGCCGGAGCCGATGTCTTCTTCGGCAGTCTTCTCTTTGACTATGACCAGGTGCTCTGGCTGCGGGAACGCGCCCAGACCATTCCCATTCGCCTGGTATTTGAGTCGGCGTTGGAGCTGATGAGCCTCACCCAGTTGGGCAAGTTTGCCATTGGAGACAAGCCCAAGGGAATGCCCAAGCCGGTGCAGTTTATCCTCAGCAAGTTTGGCGGCAGCCAGCGGGAGGAGGACAAGCTGGCGGGCTACCTCAGCTTCTTAAAGGTCGGGCCAAAGCTGCTTAAATACATCCCCGTGGGTAAGGTGCAGGACCTGCGCAACTGGCTGGTGATCTACGGCTACTGGAATGCAGGCGGCTCCGAGAACGTCGCTGCCATGCTCTGGTATCTGGTGGAGACCTACCTGGGGCTGACGGTGGGCGACATTCCCCCGGTACTGGAGACTCCCAACATGGGCCTGCTCCACCCCGACTATGAAGGCTACTTTGAATCGCCCAAAGCCTATCTAGACTGGTATTTTGAGCACCTCCGTACGCCGGACGGCGAGTCCCCTACAGTTTCCCGACTCGGATGCGCCCCCACTGTGGGCATCTTGCTCTACCGCAAACACGTCATTACCAAACAGCCCTACATTCCCCAACTCATCCGCTATTTTGAGCAGGCAGGGCTAATTCCCCTACCGATTTTCATCAACGGCGTCGAGGGCCATGTGGCGGTGCGGGACTGGATGACCACGGATCATGAGCAGCAGCGGCGGCAAGCGGGAATGATTGAAATGCCCTCCCTGTCGGCGGCGGCGGTACGGGTGGACGCGATCGCCTCGACCATTGGCTTCCCCCTGGTGGGTGGTCCTGCCGGTTCGATGGAAGCGGGACGACAGGTGGAGGTGGCCAAGCGCATTCTGGCAGCGAAGAATGTTCCCTACTTCGTCTCAGCGCCCCTGCTGATTCAGGACATTCGCTCCTGGACCCGCCAGGGCATCGGTGGGCTGCAAAGCGTGGTGCTATATGCTCTGCCGGAACTAGATGGGGCGATCGATCCGGTGCCGTTGGGGGGATTGGTGGGCGATCGCATCTACCTGATCCCCGAACGCGTGCAGCGGCTCACCCACCGCATTAAAAACTGGATTGCCCTACGGCAAAAACCTCCAGCAGATCGGAAAATCGCCATCATTCTCTACGGTTTCCCTCCCGGCTATGGGGCAACGGGTACAGCAGCTCTATTGAACGTTCCCCAATCCCTGATCAAAGTCCTCCAGGCCCTAAAGGCGCAGGGCTACGACTTGGGAAACGCCATCCCCGCCGATGGGGACGCCCTGATCCAGCAGGTGAAAGCCGCCGATGATGCTTACGTGAGCCAGGTTCCGGTAGGCGTCCCATTCGCCGCAGCAAAGACGACCACGGTCAGCACTCGTCAACTCGAAACCTGGCTGGGTTACCTGCTCACTCACCGGATTGAGAAGCAGTGGAAATCCCTAACGGACAGCGGCATTCGCACCCTGGTAGCTGAGCACCGGGAGGACTCCCAATATCTGCTAGGGGGCGTGCAGCTCGGCAAGGTGTGGATTGGCGTGCAGCCGCCCCTGGGGCTAGAGGGCGATCCCATGCGGCTGATGTTTGAGCGGGATTTGACGCCCCATCCCCAGTACGCGGCGTTCTACCAGTGGCTGCAGCACGAGTTTCAGGCCGATGCCGTGGTTCACTTTGGTATGCACGGTACTGTGGAATGGCTGCCCGGTTCGCCGCTGGGGAATACGGGCTATTCCTGGTCGGATATTCTGCTGGGCAATCTTCCCCATCTCTACCTTTATGCGGCCAATAATCCGTCGGAATCCATGCTGGCCAAGCGGCGGGGCTACGGGGTCCTCATCTCTCACAATGTGCCGCCCTATGGTCGAGCGGGATTGTATAAGGAACTGGTAGCCCTGCGGGACCTGATTAGCGAATATCGGGAAGACCCGGATCAGAACTACCTGCTCAAAGAGGCCATTTGTAAAAAGATCCTGGACACGGGGCTGAATGCCGACTGTCCTTTCACTGAGGCGAGCAAGCTGGGAATTGAGTTCACGCCCGAGAACGCCCGGCTGTTCAGCAATGAGGTGTTTAACCGCTACCTGGTGCGGCTGTATGAGTATCTCCAGGTCGTGGAGAATCGCCTGTTCTCCTCTGGGCTCCACGTTCTGGGGGAGCCGCCCACGCCGGAGGCTTTGGCCAGCTATCTGAACGCCTATTTTGGCGAAGACCTCCCGGCAGAGGTGATTCACCAGGTAGCAAAGTCCGGGGCGATCGCCCCAAATACCGTCCCCCCCGAGACCCTCGCCACGGCCCAGCAAATTCGGGATTTGCTCCAGCAGACCACTGACGAACTCACCAACCTGCTGCGGGGGCTCAATGGCGAATACATTCCCCCCGCCCCCGGTGGCGATCTGCTGCGGGATGGCGTGGGCGTGTTGCCAACAGGGCGAAACATCCACGCTCTAGATCCCTACCGGATGCCGTCGCCTGCCGCCTATGAGCGAGGACGAGCGATCGCCCAGCGCATTATCACTCAGCACCTGGAAGAACACGGCACCTACCCTGAAACGGTGGCAGTGATGCTGTGGGGATTGGACGCCATCAAAACCAAGGGCGAGTCCATCGGCATTTTGCTGGAGCTGGTGGGGGCCGTCCCCGTTAAGGAAGGCACCGGACGCATTGTGCGCTATGGCCTAGTGCCGCTGGCGGAAGTGGGCCATCCCCGCATTGACGTGCTGGGCAACCTGTCGGGCATTTTTCGAGATAGCTTTGTCAATATTATCGAGCTACTGGATGACCTGTTCCGGCGAGCGGCAGACGCGGACGAATCCCCGGAGCAGAATTTTGTACGGAAGCATGCGCTGGAGCTGCGATCGCAGGGCATCGATAACCCCTCCGCCCGCCTCTTCTCCAACCCCGCCGGAGACTTCGGTTCTCTGGTGAACGATCGCGTCGTGGATGCCAACTGGGAGTCCGGGGAGGAACTGGGGGAAACCTGGCAGGGGCGCAACACGTTCAGCTATGGGCGATCGGACAAGGGGCAGGCTCGCCCAGAGATCCTCAACACGCTGCTGAAATCCACCGATCGCATCGTGCAGCAAGTTGACTCTGTGGAATACGGCCTCACCGACATTCAGGAATACTACGCCAATACGGGTGGTCTTAAACAGGCTGCCGAGACGCGGCGGGGCCGCACGGTGACCACCAGTATCGTAGAAAGCTTTTCTAACGACACTACTCCCCGCAAGCTGGAAGACCTGCTGCGGCTGGAGTATCGCACCAAGCTGCTCAATCCCAAATGGGCTGAGGCGATGGCGTCTCAGGGGTCGGGCGGAGCCTACGAGATTTCTCAGCGGATGACGGCCCTGATGGGCTGGGCAGGAACAGTCAACTTCAGAGAAAACTGGGTCTATGACCAGGCGGCAGACACTTACGCCCTGGACGCGGAGATGGCAAATCGACTGCGGCAGGCCAACCCAGAAGCCTTTCGCAATATTGTGGCGCGAATGCTGGAGGCCCAGGGTCGCGGCTTCTGGCACCCAGACGCTGAGAAGCTGGAGCGGCTTCGCGAACTCTATGCACAGACTGATGAGGTCTTGGAAGGGGTAACGGTGACTTAGGCGATCGCGCTGTTCCAGTCATCCTCCCCACCTAAAAAGAGAAGATTGATTTATTTTACTTTTGTACGAAAACGGACAGATGGACCCCTAGCTATTTGGATATATTTCTTCGAAGCGATCGCAGAACGCTTAGATCAACCCCGATATTTCGGCTTTATCCCTGGGTGTCTGAGAACTTTTTTGGCAATTCTTCGTCATAACTAGATAATTCAGAAACTTATTTAGTCTGATGGCCTGGGGTAAATTTTGAACAGTCTGAATAGCGGCCTTTCAGGGTCGTCTCGGATCTGTCCTATAGACCTGCTGCTCAATCGTTTCTGCCGCCAGCATTGAATCTTCAGACTAGACAGGGTTCATCCGAGCGGGCTGGTTTAAGCGCCCGCATCCCTTAACAAATCTTTGAAATCTACCAAAGATGTAGCTATTTATGAAATTAGTACGGTTGAGCTTGATAGTATTTTGTAGCTTATGGAGGAAATATCATCCGACAGCATGATGTAATCGTAAAGATTAATTGCCGAGAATACCAAGAGTACATAACTTTGAAAGCCGGAAAACCGAAAGGGGGTAGTCTAGACGACTGAAGACAATCGGAGAAAAAATTAATTAAGATAGGGAAGATGCTGAATGCCGCCTAGCGACGTTCCTCTCTGATTTGATAGCTACAAAGATACTTAAGAGTTATCTGCGCCTTTGTTGATCTACTTCGATTGCCTATCTAGACGGAATGTCTTCCGTTAGGATTAGCCCCTTTATTAGAAGATAAAAGTTCAGCATCTACGATAGCTTTTGGTTTACAAGGAAAGCCAATTGCTCAAGACGATTAACTGCTCCATTTAGCGCTGGAATGACAAACATGACTTCATTTGATGATATTTATCAGTTCTTTCGAAATCCCCCCCCCTTCTATCTAAATAAGGAACTGGCGGTGTGTTACGTTCTTGCCGTGCTGCTGCGGAAGGACTCCTACGGCACTGAACTGATTCAACTGCTGGAGACGGAGTATCCGTCCTATCGCCTTTCCGATACGGTCCTTTACAGTGCCCTGAAGTTCCTGGAAGATAAAGGCGCGATCACTGGCTACTGGAAAAAGGTGGAGGGACGAGGCCGCCCGCGGCGGATGTACCAAATTCGTCCCGAGTGGCAGCGCGAGGCTAGAGAACTAGCCCATCTCTGGGGCGAGTATTCCAGCCGCAACACTTCTAGAGTGCCGATCAACAGCGGTAGCAACCTGTCAGAACAGGACGCCTAGGAAATATAGCGATTTCCAATCGCGTGAGGTATGAATTTGGGGGGTGGTGGCGTAGCGCGCCATCACCCCCCTTTTCCGCGCAGGTTAAACGCTGCGGAGTTTTTTATATAGCCCTACGGGCTAAGGTTTGAGTGTGGCCCCCCCGCGTCGCAGGGGTTACACACCTCTTGAATGTCCTAACGCGAAAGCGTAACGCCATATCAGGCTGGTAATTAGAGGCGGCCTGTCTATTCTTGAGCGGAACTGGTGCCACGGGCATCTGAATCAGCAGCTTGCCGCCGAGCATTTGCAGCGCTTGCGGCTCGCCCGGCTAGGATGCGATCGCCCGTTGCCGCCACGCTCAATGCCTCACATCCAGGCGGAGCAGGAAAGGTCAGGGCCAATTTGGCGGAGAGGACGGGCGGAGCCTCAAACAGCAGGCTCACAAACTGATCGTCTTCGTGCTTATCTAAAAATTTTGCCTGCTGCTCAAACAGGCGCTGCACAATTTGCGGGTACACGCGACGAGGGATGCCGAGTAGTGCCCACGCTTTTGCGTTCTTAGCTCGGCGAAAGCGGACGGTGGACCAAACAGAGAACGAAGAGGGGTTAGCGGTCGAAAGATTGGACATGGGTGATACGGAGTTCAACGATGGACGACGTATCCTGTGAGAACATCTGTACCATGATTGTATCACGCAAGCTCGTGCTTTCCCATCAGAATTCTGCCTCTAGCCAAAGCTATAGCGTTACGCTTTCGCGTTAGGACCCTCAAGATGCGTGGGAACCCCCCCACGCCGGGGGTGCCCGCGGAAAACATAACCCGGTTGGGGATTTTTGAAAAGTGAGGGGCGGGTGGGGGCGTCTATCAGTTAATAGGATGGGGCAAGAAAAAAAACAACCGGGG
>JBHJGR010000183.1:0-3480 GCA_050331615.1 Elainellaceae cyanobacterium | reverse complement strand
GCGACCCGAAGGTGTGGTATCGGTTCCTGAAATCATTGACGCAATTTTTGTGAAGCAGACACCCCAACCCGTGCGAGCAACCATCCGCACTCGCCTATCGAATGCCCTGTCAGTCGGGTTGAAGAATCAGAAATGGTATCGGGGCAAGACTGGGCAGTACAGCATCTCGAAGGAAGCAGCGGCGAGGGCGGTATCTTAGCATTAACCACTGTCCGGATAAATTCGTCAATTTTTTGAAATCCTTATTGGATAAGCATTCCGTTACATAGACGAGAACCGATAGTAGTTCTGTAGGATTTCCACCGATGGGAGAGCGTCCTGCCCGACTCTGAGTAAATTTTCGGGCGATCGCCCCTCACAACTGGTGTTTCATAGTAAACTAAGTGTAGAGCTAGATTTTGGGTAAAGCTGACCCGCCCAAAACCGCTCTCTCCCCTCATTCGCTTGTCAATTGACACGGAATTGACAGAGAAGCGTCAACTCTTCAAGCCGCTGCTTCACAGGTTTTCTGGCGATCGCGCTGACGCCTTGACGCAGATCCTACTTGATTTATTTTTAGAAAATCCTTGGGGTTGGCTTCGAGTATTTTCCTAAGTGTTAAAACAGTTGAAAGTGTTTCATATAGAACTCGGTGCTGGCTCTGATTTCTAACCTTCCACTGAAGTTCCTCAAGCCAAGAAGCTGGTTTCCTCTCCTCATTACACCGTCAATTTTCTGCCGCTTGAGGCGATACTCAATGAGTAAGTCGAAAGCGATATCTTCGATAGAGCGAGCGACTGCTCGCTTTAGATGAGTTAGGGCGATCGCGACAGGAAATGAGAGAGGAAAGAATGGCTTCTGAAGATCAACCGACCGACCTGCGGCAGCGGGTCAGACAGCTAGTCACGGACGCTCTGGAGCAGGACGACCCCTGCCGCTGGTTCGAGCCTCTCTATCGGGAAGCTCAGGGGGACGTCGATCAGGTGCCCTGGGCTGGGCGGGCACCCCACCGGCTTCTCCAAGAGTGGCTCTCCCAGCAGCCGACCCTCGACGGGGTGGCCATCGTCATTGGCTGTGGGTTGGGAGATGATGCCGAAGCCCTCCAGCAGCATGGGCTACAGGTGACTGCCTTTGATATTTCTCCGACGGCAATCGCCTGGTGCCGCCAGCGCTTCCCCGACTCCGAGGTGGACTACCAGGTCGCTGACCTCCTGGCGCTCCCGGACGACTGGCAGCATCGGTTTGATTTAGTGTTCGAGTGCCGCAACATTCAAGCGTTACCTCTCAGCCTCAGGAATCGGGCGATCGCCGCTGTCGCCTCCCTGGTCGCACCGCATGGAACCCTTCTGGTCGTCACCCACTTGCGAGACCAGCATGAGGTGGAGCCGGACGGTCCGCCCTGGCCCTTGTCGGAGAAGGAGTTAGCAGGATTTGAGACGCTGGGGTTGGTAGAGGGCGATCGCCAACTGCACCAGGAGATGGCATCGCCAGTCCGGCAGGTGAGGGTAGAGTATCGCCAAGGTATTCCAAGCCCGATACATGATGCTGAATAATTGTCAGCATAGAAACGAGAGCTTAAGTACAGACAGGCAGATTTATTAACTTTTGATAACTTTGTCAGCATAGAGTATGCCTGGAGCTGACTTCCTCCTTATGATAGGGACGTTAGGGTTCGTGCAGCTAGAGTATTGAACATCTCTAGCTGCAACGCAAAGCGTCTACCAACTCTGTCAACGTCATCCCTACCGGGCTATCAAGGAGTTGGATCTCATGCTCCTCTTTGTCAGCAAGAAAACAGCATCGGAACGGCTCAACCTGAGCGGCTCAACCTTGAAGAAGTATCGGCTCGAAGGCGACTGGATTGAAGGCGTCCACTGGGTGCGGCTCAACAGCCGATGCATCCGCTATAACCTGGAGCTGATTCAAGACTGGCTCCACAATCGCCAGAATCCGAAGGCCCATTTGCGGGCGATTGAGGCTTATCAAAAGAGCTTGCTTAGCAGTCAGCGAGGCCGGAGTGGTAAAAAAGTCACGCCCTAATCCTACAGACGTACTAGACATCCAGGATAGAGGCTACACTTGGGCACCAACTTAAAGCAGGAAGCTTTCCAAAGAATAGAATTTAGGAGTCAGGAGTCAGGAATCAGGAGTCAGGAGCCAGAAGCCAGATCCCTCCTGAATTCTGAATTCTGTATTCTGTATTCTTATCCAACCAGGATTTCCCGGCTGAAGTGGATACCTGCTACACTTCAGCCGGACGGAGCTTGGCCATCTTGAGCTTATCGAGGTAGCGTTCCTCAATCACCTTGGAAGAATTGCCAACCCATCGGGCAATCGTCGTCGAGGAGTACCCGGCCAGAGCTTGCAAAGTGATGAAAGTGTCCCGGCAGTTGTAGGGCGTCATGTCGATGCCCTCCTTGCTCTGCAAGCCGAGACTGCTGACAATCTCGTGCCAACCTCGCTGATTGAAGTTCTTCTCGCTGATCGCCCCACCTTTCGGCGATGGGAAGACCAGAGCATCGGGGTCTGGAGACTCCGGACGAATGGATTGCAGCAGCGCCTGTAGCCGGGGAGTACAGGTAAACCAGCGCTTGACACTCGTCTTAGTCTCTTGCCGCCGCTCCTTCTTGCCGGAGACCTCGACAATGCTTTCGTGAAAGTGGACCTTATCACAATCGGGGGTCACGCTCCCCCAGCGCAAGCCAACCGCTTCGCAGGGACGACAACCTGTCCAGAAGAGGAATTTTACAAAGGGGGCGTGGTGCCGATAGCTGAAGCCCCTGCCCTGGTGCGTCTCGAAGGCATGGATAATCTGGTCGCGTTCTTCCGCAGAGTAGGCGACCGGCGGGGGTGCCTTGGTCGGTTCCAGCTCCAGATACATCCCCTCGAAGGGATTGGCAGCCACCATCCGATGCTTCAAGCCCCACTTGCAGGCCGCTGAAAGCTGCATCAACGTCCGCCGCGCCTGCGACTGGGTCGTCACCTTGAGCAATTCCTGCCGAAACTTCAGGGGGTCGAGCAGCCCATCGGTTTTGCACTTCCGTAGATGGGCCGTGACCGGGTCATAGGTGCCGTTGATCGTCTTGGGAGACGCATTCGGCCTCAGGTAGTCCACATACTTCTCCCACAGGGTGACCAGCTTGGAGCGGCGACCAGACGGCGTCGCATCGGGCGTGGGGTTGCTGAGGGAGCGGTATTTTTGGTGAGTGGCATCGAATTCACCGTACTCAATGTCCCGCTGGACTTCGAAGGCAATCTCCTGGGCCTTTCGCAGGTTGAGGGGACTGTGGGCCAGCCCGAGCGAGACGAAGTGCCGCTTGCCCAGGTAGGTGAAAACGAGCTGGAGACGATTATTGGAGTTACGAACTGTAACAGTCCCGACTTTTGCCTTCCGTCGGGTTCTGAGGGTACCGGATTTCATGGCTCACCCTTGGCACTGCGGCGTCGGCTTACCTCGATATCTTATCCCAAGTTTATCTCAAACCTTATCTCAAACTGCCT
>JBHJGR010000182.1:0-2330 GCA_050331615.1 Elainellaceae cyanobacterium | reverse complement strand
TTGGGGTTGGGCAGCCATACGGGACTGTCCGCCTGGGGGGTGGCCCCAGACGCCAGGAAATATGGGATATAGACCACTTTGGGATTCCTCCGAATAGGTTGAGTGGGAAGGAATCCCAAAAACTTCGCCGCCCCACACTCAGCAGTGCGTGACGACTAAGGGCCATAATGAACCCTAGCCTTCACGACAGCCACCATCTGTCATGGGGGTTAGGTGCCGGACGTTGGTGCTAACAACTTCCGGTACCGCCACCGGCTAAGTTTTTGGGAGACCAGACTGCGAACACACAGTCATAGCCCGGTAGGTTACTGGAGAGCGGACGCAGAGTCAAGACAAGTGGGATACTTTTTTTTGATGGGGGGGATTGGGTAGAGATGGGAGGGGGCGATACTCTAGAGGAGTCGCTGCGCGATCGCCCCAATTTCAGCAAATCTCTAAAGATCTCGGCTCTCCTCGAAAATTACTCAGGGTTGAAATGGCAGCCTGACAGGTAAGAAGTTCAATAAGGCGATCGCACTCAACTACCCGTGAGACCGAGGATCACTCTTTAACCTAATCGGCAACGGCAGCCAATGCACCGCTGAGTCTGGGATATTATGAAGTTGATTGGCAATCTGCTGCAAGCCGCCCGGATGGGTTGGAAGAAGCTCATTCGGGCACTTCAAATCCCGATTGCAATCCCAATCGTCGCCGTCGTGCTGTTGACTGAGTTCAACACCTGGCGAGAAACTCTTTCTGACAAATGCGCTCCAGCAGCGGTTGGTCGTGGCTGATGGCGATGATGCCTACCTGATGCTGACGGGCAAAGGCCAGCACGACCTGCCAGATGAGCGCCTGGGTGTTAGCATCTAGCATGGCGGTCATCTCGTCGGCAATTAGGTAGCGGGTGTGGCGGTTGAGGACACGGGCGATCGCCACCCGCTGCAGCTCCCCTCCACTCAGCTCATGAGGGTAACGGGTCATCCAGCCGGGGTGAATGCCCAGGGCATCCAGGTGTTGCAGCAGGGGGGGATGGCCTTCCCGCAGGATGCGGTCGATGCGCCAGCGGGGATTCACCGCCAGCTCCGGGTTTTGAAAGACGAGCTGCACCGGGCAGTAGCCCTTTGCAGGCAATGGCCGCGCATCTACCGTGACCTGGCCACGGGTAGGCGTCAGATAGCCCGCCAGCAGCTTGCCGAGGGTGGTTTTGCCGTAACCGGAGGGGGCCATCAGCCCTATCACTTGCCCTGGGAGCACGGTGATGGTGCGATTTTGCACCACCCAGGGCAGCTTGGGACTGTAGCGAAACCAGAGACCGTCACCCTTCAGCATGAATACACCTCACCCACCCTTGACGCACCCGCCGCAGTTGGGGACGGGCTGCTTGACAGTCTGCGGTCACTTTGGGGCAGCGATCGCCAAACAGACAACCCGGCGGCAAATTTTCTGGGCTGGGCTGGTTTCCCGGCACCGGCACAAATTCGTTTTGAGGGAGCGATCGCCACAGGGCCTGGGTGTAGGGATGGCGCAGGTTGCCGGTAGTGAAGTCCTGGGCCGCCGCAATTTCAACCGTGGTTCCGGCATAAAAGACCGCCACCCGATCGGCCACCTGGAGAGCCGCTTCAATGTCGTGGGTAATCAGAATCACCCCCCGTCCCCCCTGGGCCAGTTCCCGCAGATGGTTAAGGGTTTCTTGTACCACGTCGGGATGGAGTCCTGGCGTCGGCTCATCGGCAATCACCAGCTCAGCCTGGGTCACTACTGCCGTGGACACCAGCACCCGCCGCGCCATGCCGCCTGAAAGCTGGAAGGGGTAACGTCGCCCCGTATGGGCGGGCAACTCGTAGCGGGCAAAGGTGCGCTCCATCCTATCCCTGGCCGTCCCTGGAGACAGACCATTCAACTGCCCCACCCGCTGCACCTGCCGCCCCACAGTCATCAGCGGGTCCAGGTAGCCGACGGACTGGGGCACCAGGGCAATGGCCTTTCCCCGCAAGGCCCGACACCGCGCCGGGGTGAGGGGTTCGCCCTGAAAGATCATCGTGCCGCTCAACCGGGCATTTTCCGGCAAAATTCCCAGCAGGGCATGGGCCAGCAGGCTTTTCCCGGAACCGCTGGCCCCAACGACCGCCACCAGTTCCCCCGCCTGCACGGTCAGGTCCAGGTCTGTAATCACCGTTAACTGCTTGCGGTGCAGCCCCTGGTCATATTGGGTGAAGGCAACGCCGAGGTTGGCGATGGTGAGCATGGGTGGATGGGTGGGTGGGTGGATGGGTGGATGGGCGGATGGGCGGATGGGCGGCACGGTGAGGGGGCGAAGCCTCACCGCGCCGCCACCCCGCCAACCCGCC
>JBHJGR010000181.1:0-19116 GCA_050331615.1 Elainellaceae cyanobacterium | reverse complement strand
CACTCCCCCCCCCTCCGCCGCCAAAATAATTCAGACAAATAAGCTGAGACCCACAGAAAATTACAACGGCGTTCAAAAACCAAGTTAACAAACCCGGGGCCCCCCCCGGGCGGGGCGCGCCCCCGGTTTTCTAACATGAATTTAATTGTGCCGACCTAATTAAGTCTGAATATTAAGAATCTCGCGGCAGCTCTACCCCAGAGGGATGATCGTTAACGGCAAAATTTATTCGATGCCTGCACCGCTAGACAGCATGCTTGAACAAGGCATCTAGATACACCCGCGCTGTGCGGCGATAGTTTTTGGATGACTCCATGCTGGTACCGCCGCCGTTCTGCAGCAGGAACAAGGAAAGGGCTGCGGCAAAGACCCGGTCTTGATCCCAGTCGGGATGACTTTCCAGGTAGCTTTTTAGCGATTCATGGAGGTCTTCAGGAATTTCGGCCAGGATACTTACAGTTGCATTCATAGTAAAACCTCGGTAACAGAGTGATGCGTTGAGCAGCCCAAGGGCGGGGATCAAGTCCGGCCAATTGAACCGACAACTAGCGCCTATTCGAAAACCAGCCCTGGCGTTCAAGCTCTCACACCTTCACGCGGACGGGTTCTGCCCACCTATCCCAATAGGAAGCCTCGACTGCGCGACTTGCGGTCAAAGTTTAAGTTGACGCTCTTTTGCGCTGACAGCCTAAATTGGCACTGCTGCTCGGTGCCAGTCGCCTGCCTTGCCTTCCCTGGGGAAAAGCGGCACAGGAGGTGGCTCAGATCAGAGCGCCTTCATAGGTAGGTCGCATCATTGTGCGCCAAAGGGGGGTAGGGTTGTCAACGTGGCGGCGCTCAGGTGAGATTTTCATACAAACAAAAGGTTTACGAAGGAATGCGGGTTTGAAGGGGCTGTCCGTTACCTAACTTTACAAAAGCGGGCAGGCTCTCAGGAAAAACCCGGTTTTCGACAACAATCCCCAGAAGAATGACCAAGGGCTTACCCGTCCGTGGAAGGGGTGTGGAAAAATCGCCTTGACCTGTGGAAAACTCCCCGTCTGGCTGTGGAAACTCTGTGGAAACTCTGTGGAACAGGTGGGGAAAACCAGCCCGAAAGATAAGAATTGCAAAAACCAGAAATCAGTGGCGATCGCCAAATTTTTGCTTAGGGGTTTGATAGGATTCTTAGCACAGTGTTTTTGTCCCAAGTTGCCCCCAGTCACCCGTTCAGGAGATTTTGCGTTGCCTACCCTCGGCGTCAACATTGACCACATTGCCACCATCCGTCAGGCCCGCCGCACCGTGGAGCCAGATCCAGTCGCTGCCGCAGTACTCGCCGAACTGGCAGGGGCTGACGGCATCACCGTGCATTTGCGGGAAGACCGGCGGCACATCCAGGACCGGGACGTGCGCCTGCTGCGGCAGACGGTGCGCACCCACCTCAATTTGGAAATGGCAGCAACGGATGAGATGGTGGCGATCGCCCTCGATATCCACCCTGACTACATCACCCTGGTCCCCGAACGCCGCGAGGAAGTCACTACCGAGGGCGGCCTGGACATCGCTGGACAGCTAGAGCGCATGCGGTCCGTGGTCACCACCCTGCAGGACAGCGACATCCCCGTGAGCTTGTTTATCGACGCCGATCCAGCCCAGATTGAGGCATCCCAGGCCACCGGAGCTAAGTTTGTGGAGCTGCACACCGGCTCCTACGCCGAGGCCAAGGACGAAGCCACCCGTGAGAAGGAGCTAGAGGTGCTGGCAGCGGGATGTCGGCGGGCGATCGCTGCTGGCCTGCGGGTAAATGCCGGGCACGGCCTCACCTACTGGAACGTCTATCCGGTGGCCTGCCTGGAGGGCATGGAGGAACTGAACATCGGCCACACCATCGTCAGCCGGGCAGCGCTGGTGGGGATGGAGCGGGCGGTGCGGGAGATGAAGCAGGTGATGCGGGGGGAATGAGTGGGAGAGTGGGAGAATTTCAAGATTTTTTATGATGTTTCCCCAGAGCTGATTTTTTCACTGACAATCGATAGGCAACGCTGAATACGGATTTATTGAACTGAGAGCATCATGACCACGTACCACTACATCCTGGCAAGCCGATCCTTTCTCATCGACGAAGAACCCCTGGAGGAGGTGCTGCGGGAGCGCAAGCGCAACTATCTGGAGCGGGAGAAGGAGATTGACTTTTGGCTGGTGGACCAGCCTGCCTTCTTGGAGGCTCCTGAAATGGAGGCGGTTAAGCGCCGCTGCCCCCAGCCTGCCGCCGCCATCGTGTCTACTAATCCCCAGTTCATCACCTGGCTGAAGCTGCGCCTGGAATATGTGGCGGTGGGCGAGTTTGAGGCTCCCACGCAGACCATTCCCGACGCCTTGGCCTCCCTATCATCGGTAGCTTGACAGGACCAAACCATGCGGCAACCCATCTCCTTCGGCGTACTGACGGCAAGCCCCATCCTGGCAGCGATCGCATCCTGGGCGATCGCCCCGCTGTCCCTGGCGCAAACCTACCCGCCCTGCGAGCCACCCGCCGCCGCTGAGTACCTGCTACTGATCCCGCAGCCAACCGAGGCCGCACAGGCCCAACTGCGGCGGGTCTTGCCCAGCGGCACCACTACGACGGTGTGTGACTACCTGGGAGATGCGGTATTTCGGGTGGGGCGGTTTGCCCGTGCCGATAACGCCAGCGCCTGGGCTGAGTATCTGGTGCGCACCTACGGGCTACAGGCCGCCGTTATCCGTCCGTCGGCTACGGCGGTTGGCCCCGTATCCGAGCCGCCTGCTGCCCCAACGAGCCGCTACAGTCCCCAGCTCCTGGGAGAAGGCTATGCAGTGCTGGTTCACTATTTCGATCAGCCAGAAATTGCGGCAGTGGTGCAGCAGACCCTCCAGCAGCCTGTGGGCCTGGTGATCTACGAGCAGGAGCCCTACCTGCTGGCGACTCAAACCACCGATGCGGCGGCGGGAGGTCGGGTGCTACAAACCCTGAGCGATCGCGACCTGACTGCCTTCATGGTGGATAGTCAAGACGTGGTGCTGCTTACCCCTGAAGTGGCGATCGCCCCTTAGTGGTCTGTCAAGACTAAGAGTTAAGGTAAATCTCCGTGGGATTTATCCCAATTCTTAGCCGCAGTACTGCACCAGGAACGAGAGAGTTTTCAGGTTGGTTTTCCAGATCAGTATTAAGCTTATTGATGTAAAGCTTTGTAAACTGGGAAGCTGAAATGGCACAGGAGACAGTAACAAATCGGAAAGGTTTGATTGGCCAGGGGCGTCTCATGAATCGTCGAACGCTCCTGGTGCGGCTATGGCGAGTTTGTTTAATTGGGGTGTTAGTGGTTGTATCTCTCTGGGCTGCCCCCGCTGCCCAGGCATTGGGGGGTCAACAGCCTGCCCTGGATGAACCAGCGCCGACTTTTGTCTTGCCGACGAATACGGGGGACGGCGCGATCGCCCTGGAAGACTATCGCGGCCAGTGGGTGGTGGTTTACTTCTATCCCAAAGACTTTACGCCGGGGTGTACTCTCGAAGCCCAGCGGTTTCAGCGGGACCTGCCCCAGTACCGGGCCCGCAATGCTCAGATCATCGGCATTAGCGCCGACGACGTCAACTCCCACGCCGAATTTTGCGACTCAGAAGGGCTGCGGTTTCCCCTGCTGGCAGACGTAGATGGCTCGGTGAGCAAAGCCTACGGATCCTGGTTGGGCATCGCGTCGCTGCGGCACACCTACATCGTTGACCCAGACGGCGTGCTGCGGGCGCGGTTTCTGGGCGTTAACCCGGCCATCCACAGCAAGGAGGTGCTGGCCCGGCTGGATGACCTACGGCAGTCCGCATGAGCAGGTTGTGGTGGAATTTCCCTACGGAGACCCCCCGCTGCCCAAACCAGACCAGGTTTAAGATCGGAATGAGATAGAATCTGCAGGTTTGAGCTTTCCATGAGTGCCGCCACCGTCCGTCCCGCCCTGGTAACCCAGGTCCTGCCCGACTCCATTGCCGCCGAACTGGGCTTTGAGCCGGGCGATCGCCTCGTCTCCATCAACGGGCAGCGTCCCCGCGATTTGATTGACTACCGGTTTCTCTGCGCCGAGGAGGAGCTGACCCTGGAGGTGCTGGATGCCCAGGGCGAACTGCATCGAGTGGAGCTGGAGAAAGACTACGACGACGACCTGGGGCTGGAGTTTGAGTCGGCCCTGTTTGACGGGCTGATTCAGTGCAACAACCGCTGCCCGTTCTGCTTCATCGACCAGCAGCCCCCCGGCAAGCGGGAAACGCTTTACCTCAAAGACGACGACTATCGCCTCAGCTTCCTCTACGGCAGCTACCTCACCCTCACCAATTTGCCCCAGCGGGAGTGGGAGCGCATTGCCCACCTGCGGCTGTCGCCCCTCTATGTTTCCGTTCACGCCACAGAGCCAGACGTGCGATCGCGCCTGCTCAAAAATCCCCGAGCGGGGCAAATCCTCGACCAGCTCCGCTGGTTTCAGCAGCAGCGGCTGCAGATTCATGCCCAGGTGGTCGTCTGTCCCGGCATTAATGACGGCAAACATCTGGAGCGCACCCTGCTGGATCTGGCCCAGTTCCGCGATAGCGATCCGCCCGCGGTGGCCTCGGTGGCGGTGGTGCCCGTGGGGCTGACCCGCTTTCGACCAGCGGTAGATGAGCTGGTGCCCGTCAGTCGAGCCAAGGCGCGGGAGATCATTGACCAGGTGCAGGCCCTCCAGGCCAGCTTCCGCCAGCGGTTCGGCTCCAGCTTCGCGTGGCTGGCAGACGAGTGGTTCCTCATCGGTCAGATAGATCTACCCCCCGCCGCCCACTATGAAGACTATCCCCAAATTGGCAATGGCGTCGGCTCCATTCACCAGTTTCTCGAAGAATTTGAGGCCGCCGCTGACGACTTGCCAGAGCGAGTGTCGCCCCGGCGGCTTACCTGGGTGGTGGGCAACGCGGTGGAATATGCCTTCCAGCCGATTCTCCGGCGGCTCAATCGAGTGGCGGGGCTGACGGTTGACCTGGCGGCCCTCAGCAGCGACTACTGGGGGCAGGAAATTACCGTTACGGGACTGCTCACCGGGCAGGACTTGCTTCAAAAGCTTCAAGGGCGGGATTTGGGGGATGCGATCGCCCTCCCCTCCCTGATGCTCAAGCACGACGAGGCCAAATTTCTGGATGACATGACGGTGGATGAGCTGGCGATCGCCCTGGCCGCCCCAATTGTGCCTGTAGGCGGGATCGAGGATTTGATCGACCTGTGTTCAGCCCCACTTACCGCTCGTCACCCAGCGGCGCACCATTAGCCCCAGGCCAAAGGCTCCGAGGGTAATGAACCAGAAAGTCAGGAAGGAGGAGTTTTCCAGCCCGCTGACCACGTTCATGCCGAACAGGCAGGACACTGCCGTCAGCGGGAAGAAGATCGCCGCCAGCACGTTGAGCCGATGGCCCGCTTCCACGGATCGCATGCTCCACTGGGACTGCTCTTCAACCCGCTGGGCGATTTTGTAGTCCAGGGCGTTTTTGGCGTTTTCGTAGAGCAAATCCAGGGTGCGTTCGATATCGTAGGCCCAGTCCCGCAGGTCGATAATGTCTTTGTCCTGGGGAATGCCTTCGCGGGCGGACTGGAGAGTGGCATGGAGGTTTTGGGTGGCTAGCCGCAGGGGCAGCATGCCTTCGAGAATCTCGAAATAGTCCTCCGCCGTCTGCGCCCGCTCGTAGTCTCTGGCAAAGGACTCCTCGGCAGCGGTGTATTCCTCCAGGTGGCGAAACAGGGCCTTGACGCCATAGCCGCCGCTGAACACCCAGCCACCGTCGGGCTTGCGCCAGTAGAAGACGCCCGTGCGGGTGCGATCGCCCGGACGCGGTACTTGGTGCAGCACCAGCAGCAGATGCCCGTCTGCCAGCATGGCCCGTTGTTTCCCCGAACTTTTCTGGCCAAAGCGATTGCGAATTTGCTCCGGCAGATTCCACGATGGAGGTAGCTTCACGGCGATCGCCCAATAACTGCTGCTAGTTTGCCCATCGCCTGCTTGAGAATTCCTTGCCTTGGGCTGATGTTCATAATTGGAAACTGTGGGATTCTGTAGATAAAGACGCGCGAGGGATTGCCATGTTTATTCCACCCGGTTTTGAGCAGCGCTCGGTGCAGACCAGTCTGGGGCAGATGGTGTACTACACCAACGATGCCGCTCCCTGGATGTCGGCGTCCAGCAACGGTCAGGAAAGCAGTACAGAGCGGGAAATTCTTGTTTTCTTCCACGGCTTTGGCGGCGGTTCCTCGGCCTACGAGTGGTCGAAGGTGTATCCGGCCTTTGCCTCGGAGTACCGCGTCATCGCCCCCGATTTGCTCGGCTGGGGACGTTCGGCCCATCCCGAGCGCAACTACACCATCGACGACTACGTCACCACCATCCTGGAATTTTTGGAGCAGGTCAGCAGCGGTCCGACCCGAGTGGTTGCCTCCGCGCTGACGGCAGCCTTCATGATGCGAGCGGCGATCGCCCGTCCGGAAAGGTTCCGCTACCTGATTCTGACGACGGCTGCCGGACTGAACGAAATGGGCCGGGAATACCAGGAGAACTTCTTCACCAAGCTGGCCGCCACGCCCCTGATCGATCGACTGCTCTACACCACGGGCGTTGCCACCTCCTTCGGTATCCGCAGCTTCTTAGAGCAGCGCCAGTTTGCCCGCGCCAACCGAATCTCCGATGAAATCGTAGAAGCCTACCTCCAGTCGGCCCAGCAGCCCAATGGGGAGTATGCGGCTCTATCCTTCGTCCGGGGCGACCTGTGCTTTGACCTGACCCGCTACATCATCGACTTGACGACGCCCACCGCCCTGATCTGGGGCAAACCGTCGGAGTACACTGGCCCAGAAGTGGGGAGACGGCTGGCAGAGATGAATCCCAACGCCATTCGTATTTTCTTCCAGCTTGATGAAGTCGGCTTTACGCCCCAGCTAGAGCTGCCCGCCGTGACCGTGGGCCTAGTCCGCAAATTCATGCCAGAACTGGAGGCGGCCTATCAGGAGATGCTGCCCGCTAAGCCCGCTGAGGTCGGCTAGGGGGCTATTATGGCCCGTAGGGCCTAACTTAAAGACGCTGGGGGATTTGCCCGGCTGAAGCAGTTGGCAGCAATACGCCGGGAACCCGATTCGCCGTTGGGCCGTCCTGGCTAATCAGTAACGCAAGCGGCTAGATTGGCAATTGTTACCATCCCCCTTCAGATATAGAGAGCGGCATGCAACTAGACGGATGAGAGACACTCGTCATCAAAAGCGGTGCAATCTCCACAGGCTCGATCTTCACAAGCTTATTAGCGGGTGGGATACGAACGCCAATCCACCCGATGCGTTTCCTTAGGCGCAGATATCTCGACACGAAGCGGGGTTCGTCTACCATTTTTGCCCCCAAAAGCGTCTGCTTCCTTCTTTAAAGACATAGCCACAAATCAGCAGGACTTACGCGATTTCTGGGAAAAATTCTACCCCCAGTTAAAATGCTGCGCGCCCACAAAATCACGAAATTGCGTAAGTCCTAATCAAGCGACTGGGGTACCCCCAAGTGCTTTATTTCGCCCTATGCCTGCGATTTCTCATTGGGCTGTCTTTGTGCTGCCCGATGTTTGTCCTACTTCAAAAAGCTCATTAATCAAAGGATTCATCCCAAAATTCTGCCGATGAACATGTCACTCCACAGCACAACAATGACTGGGGATTCAATGGCGCATCCCCACGACTCGGCCAAGCACCGCGAACACATGGCCCTCCTGGACCTAGTGCCCCATCGTGAAGCTACCCACGTTGCGGTCAAAGACGGTTCCTGGTTTGATACGGCCACCTGGGCCGATGGCAAAATTCCCGGCGACAATGCCCGCGTGGTGATTGCCGATGGCGTCACGGTAGACTATGACGGCGTCAGCGATGCCAGCCTGTTTACCCTGCGGGTGGACGGTCGGCTGGACTTTGCGACAGATCAGGACACCCAGATCAAGCTGGATACGTTCGTGGTGTCGTCAACCGGAACCCTCACTATCGGCTCGGAGCTGAACCCGGTGCAAAGTGATGTGGAGACGCGCATCATCATCGCGGATAACGGGGCCATTGATACCCGCTGGGACCCCAAACAACTGAGCCGCGGCATTGTCTCCCACGGTATGGTAGAAATTCACGGAGCCGAGAAAACCACTCACCTGAAGCTAGCCGAAGATGCCATGGCGGGTGACAACCAATTGGTGCTGGCGGAGGTGCCGGAGGGCTGGCAGGCGGGCGATCGCCTCGTCCTCACGGGAACCAAGTACGTCAAAGACCAGTGGAACGGGTCCCAGATGGAGTGGCAGGGCACCCAGGACGAAGAGCTGACTATCAAAGAGATCAAGGGCAACACCGTCATCCTGGAAGAAACGCTCCAGTACGACCACGACACGCCCAAGGATAGCCTGAAGGCTTCCGTGGCTAACTACAGCCGCAACGTGGTGATCGAAACGGAAAACTATGAAAGCCTCCCCGCCAACCAGCGGGGACACGTGATGTTTATGCACTCCGACGCCGTGGACGTGCGCTACGTGGAGTTCCATGAGCTGGGCCGCACGGACAAGTCCAAGCTCCTGGATGACGTCAAGCTGGACAGCGACGGCAGGCGCATCCTGGATGCCAATGGTGATACCATTCCCAACGATCCGGACGACATCACCAACCAGCGGGGGCGCTATGCGGTACACTTTCACCGCACGGGAGTTGATGATGTTGATGGGGAAGCGGCGATCGCCATTGGTAACTCCGTCTGGGGCTCACCGGGCTGGGGCTATGCCCATCACGACAGCCATTTGATCCTAGAGGACAACGCCGCCTACAACGTGTTTGGTTCGGCCTTTGTTACCGAAACGGGCAATGAAATCGGTGCCTGGCGCAACAATATCGCCATCAAGTCTGAGGGGATGCGCTCTATCTCCAAAAGCGGCGAGCGGGTCAGCAACCAGGACGTAGCCCACAACGGCACAGGCTTCTGGTTCCAGGGGCGACTGGTGGAACATGAGGGCAATATTGCCGCCGGACAGCGCCACGCAGGAATTACCTACCTGCTGCGGGGGGCAGACCAGATGGATGTGCTGGCCCAGAACCTCGACAACCCTGAAATTGCCCGCTATGACGATACTATGCGCGTCGGTAAGCCTCCAATTCAGGGCTTTCAAGACAATGAAGTTATGGCCTCGGGCATGGGGCTGGAGGTGGTGAAGGCCAATCCCCGCCAGGGTCACGACGTGCGCAGCGTTATTGATGGCTTCACCGCCTGGGAGGTGCGCACAGGCACCCACATGGAGTACACCAGCAAGTACACCCTCAAGGACATTACCGTCATTGGTGCCGAGTCTGGAGCCCGTAGCGGCATTAGCTTTGGGAATAATGCCGAGGACATGCTGGTGAATAGAGCCCAGGTGGAAGGCTTCAAGACGGGCGTAAAGTTCAAGAAAAACCACACCTTTGATGACTTCAACGGAGATTGGCAATACACTCTAGTTGATACAGAGCTGGTCAACAACGACACAGACTACGAGAACCTGGACCTAATCAAAGACAAAGTTCTTTCCAGCAGTGATTTGGTGCCGGGACGGCTGCAGTTTACCCCCGACTCGAATGCTGACTTTGTGTTGAGTCCGGATCAGGGCGATCGCAAAGTCGTCATCACCGGCACCAAGACAGACAGTGTCGGGGAAGTTGAGCTACCCACCGGCAGCGATGCGCTCGTCTTCAACTTTCACCGCGGACTAAGGGAGCGGCTTCAGCAGGGCTACTTTGTCGATGCTGAGGGAACTCGCTTCTTCACGGTTGAAGAACTCTTTGCCGACCGGGGCACCGGAGAACTTCTGAGGCAGGAGTTTGTGGTTACTTTGACCGATGACTGGAATGAGTTTACTCTAGGGGGTGCCTTGAGGGACGCCCCAGTATTGGGCACCTATGATGGCGTGGTTGAACCGGGGTTGATGACGCCTGACCTTGATGCCTGGGTTGATGAGCAGGTCGGTACTTTGGCAGAGCAGCACTCGGACGATCAGTCTGCCGGCGGCGATCAGTCTGGCGGCCATCACGGGGACGGCGATCACTCCGACGGCAATCACTCTGACCACTCTGACGGTAATCATACCGACGGCAATCACTCCGACGGTGACCAGCCTGGCAGCGACCAGTCCAGCGATGCTCCAGACGGCAGTGCGGCTGAGGGTCTGGGAAGTGGTGAGCCTTCGGACCAGGGGCATTCGACCCACGGCGAGGGAGATGGAGCGTCCCATAGCGACATGGGGACTGGCGACGCATCCGGCAGCGGCGGCTCTGCTAGTCCCTCAACCGATACTTCATCTGGCGATGCGGATGCCGATACCGTCATTGAGGGCACCGGCACCGGGCTCAAGGCCGAGTACTTCAACAACAAAGACTTCACCGACCCGACTCTAACGCGCACCGATGCAGGGGTGGACTTTGACTGGAGTCGGGGCGCACCAGACGCCGCCATTGATGCCGACACTTTCTCGGTGCGCTGGAGCGGCCAAGTCGAACCCCGCTACTCGGAAACCTATGAGTTCACCACCCGCTCCGACGACGGGGTGCGCCTTTGGGTCAATGGAGAACTTCTGATTGACAACTGGACGCTCCATGCCGTCACCGAAAATACTGGCGCAATTACCCTTGAAGCAGGAAAGAGGTACGACATTCAATTGGAATTTTATGAAAACAAAGGCAGCGCCGTAGCCGAACTCTACTGGGAAAGCTCAAGCCAGCAGCGAGAAATTATTCCCGCCAGCCAGCTCTACACCCCGACCGAAGGGTCAGCCGATTCAGGTCCCAAAGGTCCCTGCCCGGTTACGGGTGAGGCGGTTTGCAACTGCGACAAGAAAAACAAGCAAAAGGAGGAAGAGTCCGAGTCAGATGCCGCCGTTGAGGAAGCCACGGATAGTGGGAGTATGACCGGTACGCCCACGACGGTGCTAAGTGACGGTGGCGAAATTTCCGCAGATGGTCAAAGTAGCGGTGTCAGTGCGGATGGTGCGGATGCCTCAGATGGTCAGTGGCTTGGCACTAATCTCGCGGGCATTGCTGACTGGGCAACCCAGTATCCCTTCGCCAACTTCTTCAAAAACGCCCGCAACTGGGTCACCCACGGTCCTACAGGCACCGGCTGGAGCACTAACGAGTTTGACCAGCTGGATTTAGACGAAAACGGCTATCCTAAATCCCTCGAAGGCGGCGACTTTGAAACCGTCAGCACCTTTGTCGCCAACCCCGCCAAGTTCGATCGCTACGTTGTGCTCTACGATGGCGAGGGAACCATTGATATCCCTTCCTTCGCGGGGGGCAAGATCGACGAAGCGGCTTCCAGTCCAGGAAGGCTGGTGGTTGAAGCTCCGGGCGATCGCCCCTTCAACTTGAAAATCACCGAAACCGACCCCAACGGCACAGGCGACTATCTGCGCAATATCCGCGTCACCCCACTGGAGTTCGAGGACATTGTTGATAGCCAGACCTTTAACCCCGACTTTCTCAAGAGTCTGGAAGGGATGGAGGTCCTCCGGTTTATGGACTGGATGGACACCAACAATTCCACTCAGGGCGAGTGGAGCGATCGCCCCCAGGTCAACGACGTGAGCTACTCCGGCAAAGGGGTGCCGGTGGAAGTAATGGTGGAGCTTGCCAACCAGATGGGCATTGACCCCTGGTTTAACCTGCCCCACCAGGCCACAGATGAATATGTCCGCAACTTTGCCCAATATGTCAAGGACAACCTTGATCCGGGCCTGAAGCCCCACGTAGAGCTGTCAAACGAAGTCTGGAACGGCCAGTTTGAGCAGGCCCAATACGCCCGCAGCCAAAAGGGCGGCGGTGACTACGGCAAAGGTCTGCAGTGGTTTGGTCAGCGCACCGCCGAGATTACCCAAATTTGGGACGATGTGTTTGGGGTCGAGAGCGATCGCGTCGTGGGTATCCTGGGGGCGCAAGCCGCCAACCCCTGGACGGCTCAGCAGTCCCTCAAGGGCATTCAGGATATGGGCCTGACCTACGAAGAGGCGGGGATTGATATGGTGGCGATCGCCCCCTACTTCCGCCCCAAGCTCAGCGATGAGCAGGTCAAGGTCATGGAAGACTGGGTGGCTCAGGGGCAAGACTACGCCCTCGACCAACTATTCAAAGAGATTACCCAGGGGGGCATCCTGCCGAATGACCATCCGGGCGGCTCGATCGCCCAGGCTGCCGAGCGCATGCAAAGATATGTGGACTTGGTGAACAGCGAAGGGCTGGAATTGGCCGCCTATGAAGGTGGGCAGCACATCGCCCCCAAGCACAACGGCATGGAGAACAACCAGACCATTGTGGATCTGTTCGTTGCCGCCAACCGCGACCCCCGCATGGGCGATGCCTACCGGCAGTATTTCCAAAAGTGGGACGAGCTTACTGATGGTGGCCTCTTCGCCAATTTCAGCGATATCGGTAGAGCCGGCAAATACGGGAGCTGGGGCGTTCGCGAGAGCCTGTATGAAGCGAGCACACCCAAGTGGGATGCTATCCAGGAGATTCTAGAGGCCAGTAGTGGTGCCGCTGGCGATAGTACGCAGAAACCCATCGACCCGAGTACCCCTGCAGTGGAGACCCCGGATGCAGGATTTGATGATGCCAATGATGCCGCCGATGGCAACGGTTCAGATAGTACTTCAGATACGAGTTCAGATACCAACTCAGACACCAATACAGACACAGACGGAAATACCGATGCGGATACGGGCACAGATATCGGTACTGACATCGGTACTGACATCGATGCTGGCGCAGATCCAGCCGCCGACGCTGCCGATCCTGGGCAAGGGCTCGATCCGGCCAGCGGCAGTGAGTCTGGCGAATCCGTCCCCGTCACCAAGTCTCTGTTCTTTGAAGCGGAGGCGCTGGAGCTAGACGGCTATCGAGTAGAGGTGGTGCCGAATTCCGGCGCATCCGGGGACAAGCACCTTTCCCTGCGGAGCGTCGCTGGTGGCGCGGGCACGGCATCCGGCACCTTTGCAGGAGAGGCTGGTACCTATCAGCTCAAGATCCACTATTTTGATGAGAGCGATGGTCAGTCCAATGTGACCGTTACCGCAGGGGGAGAAAGCCGCAGCCTCACGTTTGATAAAGACCTGCCCAATAACTGGGCCAAGCCTGCATCCCTTACCAGCGAAGTGACCCATGAGGCAGTGGAGCTAAAACCGGGCGATCGCTTCTCCATCAGCGGCACCAAGGACGGCGGTGAATATGCCCGTATTGACGCCATCGAGTTCATCCCCCGTGAGTCCACTGATGCTGGGGCTAAAGTTGAGGTCGATGGGGTTCTTGACCTGACCGATTTGCAGCCCTACGGCGGCAGCACCCAAAACAAGGGACTGCAAATGACCCTATCCGAGGGCGGTACCGCCGTTCGCATGGAGGGCAACGGCTGGCGCAAGCTGGATCTCAACTACACCATCACCCCTGAAACCATGCTGCGACTGGAGTTCCGCAGCGATGCCGAGGGTGAAGTTCATGCCATCGGCTTCGATACGGACAATCGCGTGAACAATGGTGATCAAGAAACCAGCTTCCGGCTCTTTGGGGTGCAGGATTGGGGGATCGGTGACTTCGCTATCGATATGGCGCAAGACGGCTGGCGAACGGTGGAAATCCCCGTGGGTGACTACTTCACCGGCGAAATGAACTACCTCACCCTTGCCAATGACTTCGATGTGGCCAGTGCCGATGCGGTCAGCGAGTTCCGCAACATTGTTCTCTATGATGCCGCCGATAACCTCGGTACTTCATCTGCCATGGAAGAGGCCATGCTGGCCAACGCCATGAATAGCGCCATGACCGCTCCCCTTGCAATGAGCGAGACGGCTAGCGGCATGTAAACCTGAGCCAAGTGTAGGGCTATAGCTAAGTGCTTGAGCAGTTTTAACTACATTTTCTTGAGGGTGCGCCCCCCGCGGGGGGCGCACCCTCAAGAAAATAATCTTGTTTGACGACTTACCGATTCAGGCAGAAGTCGGCCTGGTTGAGGGTTTCGGGGTAGAGGTCTGCAAACCACTCAGAGGCGATCGCATTCTCTCCATCGCTGACCAGATACTGGTTCACGGTGGTGCGCCATCGGGGATCGTCATTGGGCAGGGCCAGCCCATAGAACTCACAGGTCAGGGGCAGTTCGGGAATCAGGGCAAACGCGTCAACGGGTCGATTTTCCAGGAGCAAGTCAGCATAGGTCAAAATGCCATCACCCACGAAAGCATCCAGGTTGCCCTGGGCCACCTCCCGGATGCCCTCCTGACGGCCTTCTGGGCCAGAGAAGGGAATGATATCGGCATCCGGATAGGTCGCTTGCACAAACTGCTCGGTGGTGGTGTCGCTCAAAACCCCCAGACGCAGCCCCGCCAGCGGCAGATTGGGATTCACCCGCGCTTCCTGCCCAGCCTGGATGAGAAATTGGGCACTGCCCACAAAGAAAGGATTGGAAAAGGTTATACCCGCCACATCCTGACGAATGGTGTTGGGGCCGCATTCCAAATGGACGGTACCCTGCGCCACTAGGTCGTAGCGATCGCCCACGGTTGACGTCAGCTCCACGACTTGGACGGGCGTATCCAGCGCCAGTTGTGCCGTGAGGTATTCAGCCATGGACAGAGCCAGATCGCCGCAGTAGCCATCCCAGGCGCGATCGCGGTTAATGAAGCCGAAGGGAGGGGCGTCTTTGCGCAGGGCCACCCGCAGTATGCCTGTGCGCTCGATTTCGGCCAGGATGCTTTCGTCACGGGGGGGAATGGCAGGGGCGATCGCCGCTGGAATCACGGGAATGGGCGTGGTTCCGCCATAGGCGGCCTCCAGTTGGGCAGCGGTCAGGCTGGTGACGATATCAACGGCCATCGGCTGGTCCTGGCTGATGAACGCCCCGTAGCGGGCGGTCAAGTAGGGCAAGTACTCCTCCTGCTCCCGCAGATGGGCATTCCAGAAGGCCACGCTGAGAATTTTGTAGTACCGCGAGCCCACGTCCCGATGCTCCCCGGCCAGCAGGGCAAAGATGCCGCCCGCCCCGTCCCGCCCCGGCTTAGAGGAGAAGTGGGTGCCGCCCGCCAGCATCGCCAAATATTTTGGCTCCGCCTGCAGCCAGACAAAGGGGTGAATTTGCTCCGGCACCACCGGGGACACGATGTCATTGGCTCCAGACACCATGAGCAGCGGCACGTCTATTTGACTGAAGCCTTCTGGGCCATAGAGCGACCCGCCCAGGGGGTGCGCCGCCACCACTGCTCGGATGCGAGGATCTCGCAGGTCATAGTTTTCGGGCGGCAGGAATCGGGCGCGACATTCCAAGTAAAGGGAAAAGCTGAGGATCAAATTCTCCTGATCGCAATCATCCACCAGCCGGGCATAGTTAATTTCGGCTCCTGCCAAGGCCAGGGCGGTAGAGGCTCCCAGAGAATCGCCCACTACCCCGATGCGGCTAATGTCGGCGATCGCCCTCCATGCTGCCGACTCCGCCGCCATTTCCTCCAGCCGGTCGATGAGAAAGGAGATCTCTTGGGGACGGTTGATGAACTCCACCGGGCTCAGCAGGGTATTCAAGCGCCCATCCAGATACTCTTGCCGATAGGCCAGGTCGCTGCCCACGTGGTCGGGCAGAATGGTGATGAAGCCGTAGGAGGCCAGGTGCTCAGCCAGGAAGGTGAAGCTCTCTTTGACGTCACCAAAACCGTGGGAAACAATCACAATGGGCGCGGGCTCCGTGAGGCCGTCGGGAATATAGAGGTCTGAGTCAAAGTCGTAGTTGACGGAGAGCCCCGCTGCCGTTTGTCGAATGGCTGGATTGGTGACCGTGAGGGTAGTTTTGCGAAAGGGATATGGCCCTGGCTGGCTGAGGTCGGGTAGGGCGGCCACCTCCAGGTTGGTTTGGGTGCTGGCTTCAGCGGCGGCATTGGCCTGAATCGCGGCGATCGCCGCCTGGTTGTAGCTGAAATAAACCGACAGTTCCCGCTGCAAAGCCAGCAGGTTCGCCAGACTGATATCGATAGACCGGGTGGGAAACGCCCGCAGGGCATCGAGAATGGTCCAACCCTCCCCCTCAGCCTCGGCTGCCGCATTGATTACCGCCGCCCGCAGAGCCGTTTGCCCGTTGATGCCGGAGGTTGCCTGCACCACCTTGCCCAGGTTGAACAGCGCATCCCGCCCCAGGGGCGAATAGGCCAGATTGTCCACAGAAACCACGTCCAGCGGCAGTTGATACTGCAACCCCGTGCGCAGTTGCGCCAGCAGGTCATCGTTCAAGAAGCGGGCGTAGAGCCGCAAATCCCTAGGGACTTCCCCGGTCGCCGCAAAGGCTTCTAGGGAGTCGATGGAAACGGTGAACACAAATGGCCCAGTGGCGGTGACGCGGATTTCCTCAGCGCTGTGGCCGGGGCGGGGCTGACAAACGTCCAGAAGGGCGCTACCCCAGGCGAGGCAGGCCGCCATCAGGCTGGTTTGGCAGAAACGGCGGAGTCTGGCGCTTACTGGTCTGGCGCTTATCTGTGGGGTACTCGGTCTGGGACGATGCTGAGGGGAGCGCTGCTGGTTTCCCTGGTTATTTGAGCAATGGGTGCTGGAACAGTGGAGGCGGCGGGGGCGATCGCAGGCGGCTTTGCTGGTGGTCGAACGGGGATGCATGATCTAGCTCTGGATGAAAAGCACAAACTAAATTGTGCAAAAGTACATCGGTGCTTCTCCCAGTCAGAACTGCTGGGTTTTCTTAACCAATAGAAGCCCGATTAATTATATCTTGTGAGAGTGCGCGCTCCGCTGGGAGGCACACCTCCAGGTAAATAATTACTTAAGGTGATTTTTGAAAATGACCCTATCCGATAACGTAGAGGCAAATGGCCATTTGCCTCTACCGACCGTTTAACTAGGGGTAGAATTTTTCCCAGAAATCGCCAAACTACTCAAATCCCCAGGCAACGCATGCAGGGCGCTAGACCAACGCACCGTCTGACTCAACTTTGGTACGTTGACGCCAAGCGTTGATGCACTCTGAGACAATCTGAACATTTTGTAGGATACGGCAGGCTTTGCGCGAACCATCCCGACTACAGGGATTGATTAAGTGCTGAAGCACAGTTAATTACATTGATGCGGGCGCACACCCCCAAGAAAATAATTTTGTTTAACGACTAAAGAGGACAGATGGCTATGAAACCCTTGATTCACCGCACCAAGATCGTGGCCACCATTGGCCCTGCCAGCGATTCCCCCGAAAGGCTACGGCAGATGATGCGGGCGGGGATGAACGTGGCGCGACTCAACTTCTCCCACGGGAGCTATGCCGATCACGCCGATCGCATTCAGCGACTGCGCACCGTGTCGGAGGAACTGGACCTGCCGCTGATGCTGCTCCAGGATCTGCAAGGCCCCAAAATCCGCGTGGGCGATCTGCCCGATGAGGGCATGGCGCTGACGGAGGGTGACTCCCTCACCCTGATGCCAGTGGCCGAATATCAGGATCAGCCCAATACGGTGAGCATCGACTATCCCTATGTGGCCGAAGAGGCCCAACCGGGTACTCAGGTGCTGCTGGATGATGGTTTGCTGGAGCTGAGCGTCCAGGAAGTCAAGGGCAACGCGGTCATCTGTAAAGTGGTCGAGGGCGGCCTGCTCAAAAGCCATAAAGGGGTAAACTTTCCTGACCTAAACCTGCGGCTGCCTTCTATGACGGAGAAGGATAAGCGAGATCTGGACTTTGGAGTGGAGCAGGGGGTTGACCTGATCTCTCTGAGCTTTGTGCGCCGCCCAGAAGATATTCAGGCCCTGAAGGCGCTGCTGCAGGAGAAGGGAGCGGATATTCCCGTGTTGGCCAAGCTGGAGAAGCCCCAGGCGATCGCCAATTTAGAAGCGATCGTCGATGAGTGTGACGCCATCATGGTGGCCCGGGGAGATTTGGGGGTAGAGATGAGTCCAGAAAAAGTGCCCCTGATTCAAAAGCGGATTATTCATCTGTGCAACCAAAAGGGCATTCCGGTGATCACGGCTACCCAGATGCTAGACAGCATGATCCACAACCCCCGCCCCACCCGCGCTGAAGCCAGCGACGTGGCCAATGCCATCGTAGACGGGACTGACGCCGTCATGCTATCGGGAGAATCCGCTGTCGGGGACTATCCGGTGGATGCGGTAAAGATGCTGGCCCGCATTGCGGCTGAGGTGGAGCCATCGCTGCAGTTCGTCAACTACCCCCCCAACCGCATTGGCGACGCAGAGGCCATCAGCGAAGCCCTCCATGCCATTGACGACACTTTGGAGCTGCAGTGCATCGTCGCCCTCACGGAAAGCGGCTACACTGCTGAATTGGCCTCGGAGGAACGCCCTCGGGCTGCCATCGTGGCCTACACCCCCAATCCCGATGTCTACCATCGCCTCAGCTTGAATTGGGGCGTGCGCCCGGTGCTCAAGCAGCTCCCGGAAGCATCACTGGAGGAAGTGCTGCCGCAAATCGAAGCGGATCTGCTGCAGCGCAATTTTGCTGACCCTGGAGACAAGATCCTCATTATGGGCGGCTTACCGATGCGTCATTCGGGCAGTACAAATTTTCTGAAGATACACACAGTTACATCGAAGTAGGTAGCCACAAATAAACGACGTTTTGCGAGATTGAGGCTCGAACTGAGTCTGGTTTAGCCATGTGACATCCTCCCGACGCTGACCCTACGGGTACAGCGCGGGCCTCCTAACCTCGCGATTAGGCATTCCTGCCCCACGCCACTTGTCTAGTTAAAGCTTGCTTATCCATCATTACCTCCGGGGGACTCCCGCTATACCCGAAGGGTTAGCGGCGAGGGGGATAGGAGCGGAAATCAGGAGGGCATCGTACCCTCCTGATTTCCTTAAAGCGTTGACGTGTATGGGTTTCACCTGTTTTTCTGTGCTAGAATAGTACAATGATTCTTACCTTTCAGTACCGGCTCAATCCCACCCCCGAACAGGCATCCACCGAAAATCGGGGTTTGTAAGGGGTGGTCGGGGAGCCGCTGGCTTCAGACATGGGGAGGAACGACCACCCTTTACATAGACAGCCGAGCGTATCAGCGAGCCATTTGTTATCTGCAACCCATTTCTGGTTTTCACTT
>JBHJGR010000180.1:0-48422 GCA_050331615.1 Elainellaceae cyanobacterium | reverse complement strand
AACAGGATGAGGGCTGCGTCACGGGTTCCCACCCCTGCGAAGGTAAGAGGTAGCAAACCGGCCAAAATCGCCAGGGGTGAAAGGGCCAGGTTCGCCAGGAAGGGCACGCTGGCATTGAGCGCAAAAATGAAAAACCAAATCTGCAGCAGGTGTAGAAACCAGATGAGCACCGACAGCCCCGTGATCCTCAATAACTGGTCGCGATCGCGCCAGAAATAGGTGTGCATCTCCCTCCAGGACTGGTGCATGGTGCCCAGCTTCGCCCGCAGCTTCCTGGGTGCCAGCCCTTGGGCTAACCGGAAAAACAGGTTGGCAAACGCGGGCGACGCCAGCAGGAAAGAACCCACCACCAGCAGCCCAAACACGCTCAAGGTCATCACCCAAAACAGCCAGTTCTTCGGCGTGTAGAAGATTAGCCCAAACACGCACCAAAGCAGCAGCGAAAGCATGTCGCAGGCTTTTTCAAAGACCACCAAAGACAGGGCTAGCGTACCGCTGAGGTGGCCGCGATCGCGCATGAAGTAGGACTTGGCAATGTCTCCCATCTTGGAAGGCAGCACCATATTGAGGCTACTGGCCGCCAGAATTAACCGGGTGGCTTCGGTGAGACTCAGTCGCGCCTGAGGCGGAGCGAGCTGCTGGAGCCGCCAGCCAGTGATTAGCGTGATAGGCACCACCATCCCCAAGCTGATGACCATCCAGAGGCGATCGCACTGTCTAAAAACCTCAATCAAACCCTGGAAGTCAATCTTCCAGTAAATGAAGGCCAAAATGACCAAACTGACCAGGGTTGAAACCAAACGCTTCATGGGAACCAGCCGAGGAAAGGGGGCAAGCAAATTTTAGCCCACTTAAAATCAAACCTCGTGTAGATGACCGCTATGGCAGACTCCGTCTAAGATTTAGCCCATATTCAGCAGCCAGCGTCGGCTGCCAGTCCGGCAAGTGTTTAGGCAAGCATGGATAGACCATCTCCCAACCGTTCAACGACCAGTGCTCCAACCAGTCAACGACGCTGGCGGTTTCCCTGGTTCGTGCCGCGCGGCCAATGGCGATGGCCGAGACGCATCGCCCTGGGAATTGGGGGTCTGAGCCTAGCATTACTTGGATGGCTGATGGTGGGCTCGCCCAGTTGGGCCGTAGACACGCCTAACTTTGGCATCCTTGACTTCCCGACTCCCGAAACCCAGATGCAGCCGGATGAAGCCCTCGGCGTCGCAGAACTCAATGACCCCGAAGAGTTTCAAAACTTTCTAGACGGCATTCTCACCGAGAATTTCCTCAACGCTAACGCTCCCGGTGCGGTTGTTTCGGTGGTGAAAGACGGGGAGATCTTTTTCCAGAAGGGCTACGGTTACGCCAACTTAGCAGAACAGGTGCCGGTAGATGGCGATCGCACCCTCTTTCGCGTTGCCTCCCTCTCCAAGCTGCTAACCGCCACCGCCACCCTGCAGCTCTACGAGCAGGGGCTGATTGACCTAGACGACGACATCACCCAGTACCTCGACTTCGAGCTGGAAAACCCCTTTGACCAGCCCGTCACCTTTGCCCAGCTCATGACCCACACTGGGGGTGTCACCAAGCGGCGCATTGGGCTAGCGGCCCCCCCCGCGGCTGAGATGACGCCCCTGGACAACTACCTGCGGGACCATATGCCCCCCATCGTCTATCCCCCCGGCAAGCTCTACAGCTATTCCAGCCATGCGATCGCCCTCCTGGGTTATTTAATAGAAAGGATCTCCGGCGAAGACTTCAACACCTACATCCAGACCCACATCTTTGAGCCGCTAGACATGGATCGCAGCAGCTTTCGCCAGCCGCCGCCCGAAGATTTGCTAAACAACCTGGCGACGGGCTACCAGATAAAAAGTGGCGAATTTGAGCCGGTCCCCTACCTCTACCTCAACATCGCCCCCGCCGCATCCCTGCAGACAACCGCCACCGACATGGCTCACTTTATGATTGCCCACCTGCAGCTAGGGCAGTATCAGAACCAGCGGATTCTGGAACCAGAAACAGCCGAGCTGATGCACACAACCCACTTCGTCCAGCATCCCGGCTTGCCCGGAACCAGCTATGGCTTCCGCGAGCGACTGGTGAACGGCACTCGCAGCATCGGTCACCTGGGCAGTTTGAGGGGCTACTCCAGCTCCCTAACGCTGATTCCCACCAAAAACATGGGGATCTTCATTGCCAGCAATAGCTTTAGCGGCATTCACAGCACGGTGCTGTCCCAGTTTTTCAACCGCTACTTTCCCAACGAGAATCCCACCCCACCGCTGGAAGAGATCCAAAATGTTGACCTGTCCCGCTTCACCGGCGTTTATCGCGACCTAGAATATCCGCGCCACACCGCAGCCAAGCTCTCGGCACCCTACGAACAAATCTGGGTACGGGGCAGCCAGTACGGCACGCTGGAGGTGCGCACCCCTCCCCTGCTTTTTGCCAGAAGCGTGAACGAGAAAACCCTGACTCCGGTAGGACCGCTGCTGTTCCGCCGCCTAGAAGACGACGCCCTATCCGCCTTTGCCGAGGATGAAGACGGGCGCATCACCTATGGCTTTAACCTACTGTGGCCCAAAATCGGCACCTACGAGCGGGTCGTCTGGTACGAAACCATTTGGTTTCACCTGACCATCATGGGCATTTGTCTGGTGCTCTTTGCCACGGCAGCGATCGCCTGGATTATCCTCCCCCTCCTGCGCCGCTTGTTTCAAGGCAAACAGGGTCCGCCCGCTCCCTGGCTCTATAGCGCTCGCGGACTCGCCGGTACCGTGGGGCTGCTCAACCTGGTGTTCCTCATCGGCCTGCCGCTATATCTGTGGTACCTGGGCGCTTGGAAGCTGGCCTACGGTATGCCAACCGTGGCGATCGCCTTCTTCTGCCTGCCCCTAATCACCACCGCCCTCACCGTCGCCCTCCCCATCGGCGCGGTTAACGTCTGGCGCGATCGGCGCAGCTCTGTAGGAAGCCGCATTCACTACGGCCTGGTAACGATGGCGGCGATCGCCTTTATTCCGATATTGGCTTACTGGAATCTGCTGGGCTTTCAGTTTTAGATATCCGCAGATGGCGCAGATGGGCGCAGATGGCTTTGGGCGATGGTCTGGAGCTGGGGACGGTTGAGCTTGCCCTGGGAATTGCGGGGTAGTTCAGTCAGGGCAATCCAGTGTTTGGGGCGCTTGTAGGCGCTCAGCTCGGGCGTCAGTTGGCGGGCGATCGCCTCTCCCGTTACATGCCTATCCCGAGGCACATACAGAGCCGTCACCGCTTGTCCCCAGTGGCGATCGCCCACCCCAATCACCGCCACGTCCTCGACCAGCCCCGTCCGCCGAATGGCCGCCTCCACCTCCGCCGGAAAGACGTTTTCTCCCCCGGTAATAATCTTGTCACTGCTGCGACCCACCAGGTGCAAATGCCCATGCTCGTCCAGAAACCCCTGATCGTCGGGCTGAAAGCCCCGCTGTGGGTCAAAGCGCGGCGTGGGATAGTAGCCCAGCGCCAGGGAGTCGGCCTGAATCGTCACCTGCCCGACCTGATAGGGAGCAAGGCACCGTCTCTGGGCATCGCGGATGGTGATGCGGGCGTGGGGCAAAGCGGGACCAGCGCTGGTGTCTCCTGCCAAAAACAAATCGGGCGGCAGGGTGGCAATTTGGGAAGCAGTTTCTGTCATACCATAAGTCACGGCCAGGGGAATCTGGAGCGATCGCCCCTGCTCCAGCAAATCCGTCCACGGTGGTGCCCCCCCCAACAGCACGGTGCGGAACTGGGGGAGAAGCGATCGCCCCGGCGACTCCAGCAGCCGCTGGAGCTGGGTTGGCACCAGCGACAAAAAACAGTCTGCCGGATCAATGGGCAGATCCGGCGCAGCCAGCAGAGTCTTAAACGGCATCACCGCGAGCTGGCCTCCAGATAGCAGACAGCGCATGGCCTGCATCAGTCCGCTCACGTGATAAAGCGGCAGCACACAGAGCGATCGCACCCGCTCCACCTGAAAATGCTGGCAAAAGCCTGCCACCGAAGCCCTCAGCGTCTCCCAGGTATGAATCACAAACCGCAGTCGTCCTGACGAACCGCCCGTGGGCACAAGAATCCAGCCGGGGGCAGGACGCTGAGACGGCAATTTCTGCTCCCTAGCGCTATTGGCAGCCGGAGAATCAACCCAATCCGCCTCGGCCCAGACGATATCCGGACGGATGAGATCAACCGCCTGCCGCCGCTCCCAGCGCCCCCAATGTGGATTGCCCAGAGCGATGGGACAACCGGCGGCGCTGGCGGCAAAAAATCCTGCCAAAAAGCGCACCGGATCGGCTTCGGCAATCAGCACCGTGGGGGCAGCGCAGCGGGACAGATGATCGGCTCGCTGCGCGTAGGCGATCGCCAACCTTTCCCCCCGATCCCCGATGAGCCAATCGGTTAGCAAGTCCTGATAAAAATCGCCAGAAAATTGGGGCACCATCAGGCAGGCCAATGCTCCTACAGGTAATCAGCCGCCGCCGGATAGACATCCAGCTCAGACGGGGCAAACCAGTGGTTGACCCCAAAACCCACCGCCCGGCGGCAGTGGGGCAAGGCTGGCACTAGGTGGTCGAAAATGTAGCGCTGAGCGATCGCCGTCTCCAACACCGACGACCAGACGACATCCAGATCATGGGCTCGACAAAACTTCAAAAGCTGGGAGGGAAAACCAGCGATCGCCGCCTTGATTACCACCACACCCCGCCAGCCCTGCCGGTAGCAAGTCTGGAGCTGCGATAGATTAGCCACCGACTCATCCAGCGCCAGGGGAGTTTGGTAGCGTTGGCTTAGGGCCAGAAGCTGGTCAAACTGAGCGGGGGGTAGAGGCTGTTCTAGAAACTCAATCTGAGCCTGGGCCGTAGTCACAAGGCGATCGCACACCGTCAGCCACTGATTCGCCCGCTCCCAGTCCAGACCGCCATTAGCGTCCAGCCGCAGGCAAACATCAGCGGGCATTTGCTCCACCAGCGCCTGCAGCCACTGAATTTCCTGTTCTGCGGGAGCTACGCCAATCTTCCACTTCATCGTTCTAGCGCCCTCCCGCCAGGCAGATTGCCAGTGGGTGAGGGCGGCTTTTCCCGTCGGCAGCAGATAGGCGATCGCCCTCTTTGGGAACCCTGCTGCTGAAGCGGTACCCGGAGGAGACTGCCCCATAATCAGCGCCGACTCAAACCCAAACTGGGTCGCAGGTAGGGTAGCCGGAATCGCCCCGATCTGAGCCGCAGTGATCCAACTCGGCAGGGACCGACAGAAAGCGATCGCCTCCTCCAGCGTTTCGCTACCAAAGTCAGGCAGGGGTGCAATCTCGCCCAGGCCCCAGCGCCCCTCGGCGTCAATCAACCGCACGATGATTCCCTGCCGCACCTGCCATGTCCCATGATGGGTAGTGAGCGATCGCCGCAAAGGACGCCGATAGACCCGATACGCCACCCGATACTGATCCACCACAGCGCAATAAATTAACCATGCTAACCGAAACCACCGGACTCATCCTCAAAGCCACCCAGTTTGCCGCCCGCAAGCATCGCGACCAGCGTCGCAAAGGAGCCGATGCCGCACCCTACATCAATCATCCCATCGAACTGGCCAACCTGCTCTGGCACCAGGCCGGTGTCCGAGACGAGGTGGTGATTGTCGCCGCCCTGCTGCACGACACCGTCGAAGACACCGACACCACCTTCGAGGAGCTAGAGCAGGAGTTTGGCAGCGCCGTCCGTCAGGTCGTGGCCGAGGTCACCGACGACAAAAGCCTGCCCAAAGACGTCCGCAAGCAGCGGCAGGTAGACCATGCCCCAGAGCTGAGCGATCGCGCCCGCCTCGTCAAGCTGGCCGACAAAATCTCCAACCTCCGGGACGTGATGGCCTCTCCCCCCACGGACTGGTCGCTAGAGCGACAGCGCCACTACTTCGACTGGGGCAAGCAGGTGATTGACCAGATTCGAGGCACCCACGCCGGCCTAGAGCAACTCTTCGACCAAACCTACCAGCAGGGTACCACCCAACTCCAGCCCCATTCCTGAAGCGTCACCTATCGCCCTACGGGCTAAGGTTTGAGTGTGGAACTCTCGCATCGCGGGGGTTCCACACCTCTTGAAGGAGGTGTGCGCTCCCATGAAAACAATTTTGTTTAATGCACTAAGACTGAGAAATGGCAGTGGAGGGCGATCGCCGCTCCGTGTCAGTCGGCACCATCTCCCCGAAGAAGACGCCGTATCCGGGAATCTCAATGGTGTCCTCATACCGGCGGATAGAGAAGCCCGAATCGGTCGATTCCTGACAGCGGGGGAAAGCGTGCAGATCCTGGTGCACCGGCACCGGACTGAGGTTGAACAGGCAGATGAGGTGCTGTTCATCGCAGACCCGCTCCAGCCCCAGAATCGGGTCAGGAGTGTTTAGCAATCGCATCTCGCCCCACTGCATAGCAGGCTGCTGCTTGCGCCAGCGGATTAGTCCCCGATACTTGTTTAGCAGCGAGTTGAGCATGACCTCATGCTGGTCCACCGCATGGAGGTAGTGCTCCTCCGGAATCGGCAGCCAGGGTTCCTCAGCCGTCGTGAATCCAGCATTGGGCGCAGCTTTCTCCCAAGCCATCGGGGTACGGGAGCCGTCCCGCCCCAAAATCCGGGGATAGCCCGCAATGCCAAACGGATCGCGCATCTTCTCAAAAGGTACCTGGGCCTGGGTCAGCCCCAATTCGTCTCCCTGATAGATGCAGCAGCTTCCTTTGAGAGACAGCAGCAGGGCGGCAAACATGTGGTCAAAGGCTTCATGGGAAAAGACATCATCAATCAGGAATTTGCGCCAGCGGGACTTGAGCCGAGGAAAGTCATGGGTGCCGCCCGTCCAGCAAATCACCCCGTCCTGGAAGCACTCAATCACCCGACCAATGATCTCCCGCAGCAGCTCGTAGCTGAGGGGTTCGTCATTCATCAACGACGAGTTATAGGCCATATGGAGGCGATCGCCCCCCCGTACATAATCACTGGAGGCGAGAATCGTATCTTCGGCAGAGCTGATCTCCGCCAGGGTGGTGGTGCCAGGATACTCGTCCATCAGAGCCCGAATTTGCTTCAGCAGCTCGATGGTGGCAGGTTGGCAGAGGTTGTAAAGGTTGACGTTGTCGAAGAAAGGGTCACTGCTGGAGGCCCCTGCTGGACGCAGGATGTGGGGTGCCCGCAGGGGATTATCCCGTAGTTGGGGGTCATGGGTAAAAAAGTTCACCACATCCAGCCGGAAGCCGTCTACCCCCATATCCAGCCAGAAGCGGGCCACATCCATAACGGCGGCAACCACCTCCGGGTTATACCAGTTGAGGTCCGGCTGCTCCTTGAGGAAGTTGTGCAGATAATACTGCTGGCGAATCTCATCCCACTCCCAGGCTCCGCCGCCAAAGGTGGCCCGCCAATTATTAGGGGGAGAACCGTCAGGCTTTGGATCGGCCCACACATACCAGTCGGCCTTGGGATTATCCCGACTCTGACGACTTTCGACAAACCACGGGTGCTGGTCAGACGTGTGATTCCAAACCTGGTCCATTAGGATTTTCAGACCGTGGTCGTGGGCTGCTGCCAGCAGTTCCTTGAAGTCATCCATGGTGCCAAACACGGGCTCGATAGCGCAGTAGTCGGCCACGTCATAGCCAAAGTCTTTCATGGGCGACTTAACGAAAGGCGAGATCCAGACGGCATCGACTCCCAGGCTAGATATATAGTCTAGCTTCTGTAGAATGCCCTGCAGATCACCTACGCCATCCCCGTTACTATCCATAAAGCTGCGGGGATAGACTTGATAGATCACCGCTGAGCGCCACCAATCCTGTGCTGGGGCCGAAACCATGCACGTCCTCCTTATTTCTCTTCTCTGACTGGACAATTCCTTCCATCAAAGCAGGGACAAGGCATTCCGTCATCCCCCTGTGGGCAGGGCAAAGTGCGGCAGCTCGATGCCGGTTTGTAGCCCTACGGGCTTCCGATCGCTCCACCCCTATGGATTGGCTTCCTCGCAAGCTCCAATGCTTACCCAACTGCTCGACCCATCGGCCCATATCTCCTTTTTCCAGATGGGAGCCTGATGCTTCAGCGTGTCAATGGCATACTGGCAGGCCGCAAAGGCTTCGCTCCGGTGGGGACAGCCGACCGCAACTAATACGCTGATTTCGCCGATTTTTAGCTTGCCCGTGCGGTGGTGAATGACCACATGGGTCACGTCCGTCCACCGCTGGCGAATCTCGGCAGCAATTTGGCGGAACACTTGCACCGCCATTGGCTCATAGGCTTGATACTCCAACGCCACCACCGGCTTACCGTCCGTCTGGTTGCGCACCATACCGCTCATTACCACCACGGCTCCATTGGCCGGATCATCTGCCAGAGCGTAGGCTTCTGCCAGGGAGAGGGGCGCAAAGGTGAGGGCAACGTGGTCATGGGGATGCGACTCTAATAGGGGCACAGAGGGCGTTCTTAAATTTGAGGTAGGGTTCATCTTAAATGTCCTAACGTGAAGGCGTAACGCCATAAGGCGATTTCCAGGAAAAATTCTACCCCTAGTTCAACGGTCGGTAGGGGTAAATGCCATTTGCCCCTACGTCATCGGGTAGAATCATTTTCAAAAATCTCCTAAGCCGTCTAGCCATCGCCCCCATGCCCACGCCTCACTCACCCAGCCATCCAGCCACCCAAGCACTCCTCCATCCCGCTGTGCGCCTCCATGCCCACGGCATCCACAAAACCTTTATTCTCCACCATCAGGGCAGTGTGCAGCTGCCGGTTCTCAAGGGAACCTCGCTAACGCTAGCGGCGGGAGAATGCGTGGCGCTGACAGGGGCATCGGGGTCCGGCAAGTCCACCTTTTTGCGATCGCTCTACGGCAACTACCGCATCGATCGCGGTTCCATCTGGGTGAAACAGGGTGAAGCCTGGATCGACCTCCCTCAAGCGGCTCCCCACCAGTTACTAGAGCTGCGGCGCACGACCCTTGGCTATGTGAGCCAGTTTCTCCGAGTCATTCCCCGCGTGCCCGCCCTAGAGGTCGCTGCCGAGCCGCTGATGGAATTGGGGGTAGAGCCAGATCAGGCCCGCGACCAGGTGCAGCACCTATTCCATGCCCTGAACCTGCCATCCCGACTATGGACCCTTTCCCCCACCACCTTCTCCGGCGGCGAGAAGCAGCGGATCAACATCGCCCGTGCCCTCTCCATCAACTACCCCATCCTGCTGCTAGACGAGCCCACCTCAGCCCTAGACGCCGCCAATCGGGAAGTGGTCATGCAGCTTATCTTAGAGCGCAAAGCCCAGGGCTGTGCCATGGTGGGCATTTTCCACGACGAAGAGGTGCGCGATCGCCTCTGCGACCGAGAACTGCGCTTTAGCTGAGCGATCTGAACTACTCCGCCCTTAGGGCATTGATTCGGACGCTTCAACGCCCCAACTTGCCTGACACTTGCGTGCTCGGTAGAGGTTGGCGGCTCTGCGTCTGACGAGGACAGTTCCTGCCCCCGTGGGGGGTTAGCCCAAATACCAACTTAGAAGGAGTTGGTCGACAAAGTTTTACTTTGCGCTGCGAGGCTCTTTTATAGTATGTGGCTCTCGTGAAACTACTGTACCAGAAAAATTGGCAGCTTCGCGGGTATTGAACCCGCTCATCTGCCCGCTATCCTGCCCCGACTTCAGCGAAGCAAGTCGGGGATAGCCGCGTCCTGTTCTACAGGACTTGCGCACCGTATGCGGCGTCCTGGGATTCCAGGTGGGTTTTTGGATGCGCACACATCAAACCACCCAGTTGCGTAAATCCTATTCTATATGACCACTCCGGTAGACTGCGTCTCATCTAGCAGCCGAGGCCAATCGGGTTCATTGCCCGAAGCCGGGCAGGGGAGCGGTAGGGTGAACCAGAGAGTAGTGCCCTGATTAAGACCGCTCTCTACGCCGATGTCGCCGCCGTGGGCACGAATGATGTTCCGGCTTAGGTAAAGGCCCAGGGTGATGCCCCTGAGCTGCCGGGACTTGGGACAGTCAACCGGGAGGGAAAAGAGGCGATCGCACTGCTCCTGGGTCATGCCCACGCCATTGTCTGTAATCTCACAGGTGAGCTGGTCGGCCTGGAGGTTCACCCGCACTATCACTGTTACGCCGGGCGGATTGTGGTTGAGGGCGTTAGTCAACCCCTGTTCTAGCACTCGCTGCACCTGACAGAGGTCGATCCACAGGAGGGGCCAGGAGTCTGGCAGGTCGGTGATGAGCTGGGCGCGGTTTTTTTGCAGTAGGGGAGTAGCCTGGGCGATCGCCCGCTCCAGCACGGCGCGAAAATCCCGGGGCTGTCGCTCCAGCACCATGCCCCGCTCTCGAATCGAGTAAATTTCCTGTAGCAGATCGAGCTTGGCCAACTGCTGTTTCCCGGCATTGACCATCTTGTCCAGAACGCAGCGCGACAGCTGTACCGACTGGTCGGCCTGCCCCTGCAGACTTTCCCACAGCATTACCGTGCCCTTCACGGTCGTACTCAGGTCGTGGGAAATGGCGTGGAGGAAAAACCGGAGTAGCGTATTGAGTTCCTGCAGATCCTGCATGCGTAGCTCTAGCTCTGCGGTGCGATCCGCCACTTGCTGCTCCAGGCTGGCGTTGAGCCGCTGCACCTGGTGGTAGAGTTCGGCCTGCTGAATGGCGATCGCCACCTGGGTCGCCAGCCGCTCTAGAAGCTGCATTTCCAGGGGCTGCCAGTCGCGGGAATCGCTGCACTGGTGGGCCACCAGCACCCCATAAAGCCTGCCGTCCACCACAATGGGGACACCGATGGCCGCCTTCACCTGGTAGCGCTGTACACACTCGCTGAGGAAGGAGGACGCAGGAATCGCACGGATGTCATTAATCACCACCACGGGCGACTGCTGGAACATGCGCTGCACCTCGTCATAGACGCACTCGTCCGTCTCTTCCCCCATGACCGAAGAGAAGGCTGGGTCTACGGACTCAGCCACGGCAATGCCCCGCTTGTTGGCTTCGTCGAACCGGGTGATGAAGACCCGCCCGACCTGCAGAAACTGGCGCACCTCCGTCACGGTGGAGTTGAGAATTTCTTCTAGATGTAGCGACTGGCGGATGTGGAGGGCGATTTCTCCCAGGAGGCGATCGCGCTCTGCCGCAAACCGCAGGTCTTCCTGGTCCAGCTTTTGCTGGGTGATGTCCCGCACCGTACACAGCAGGCAGGCTTCTCCCTGAATCTGCACGATTTCTAGGGAAGTCGAGGTAACCAGCATCTCGCCATTTTTGCGGCGGAAGACGATTTCTTCATTGCGGATGGACCCCGTCTGCTGGAGTTGACCGATGACGCGATCGCGTGCCTCCGGCGTCAGCCACAGGTTCAGGTCTACGGAAGTGCGGCCAATCACCTCGTGCCGCCGATAGCCCGTCAGCCGCAGAAAGCTGTCGTTGACCTCGACGAAGCGTCCGTCCGCCAGGGTACTCAGGGAGATGGAGTCGGGGCTGAAGCCAAAGGCTTTGGAAAATTTTTCCTCCGATTCCCCCAGGGCAGTCGCCGCCTCCCGCTGTTCCGCCACGGCTGCGGCCAGCAGCAGCGTGGTGACGGTAACCACCCCCATAAAGGTCTGGAGCAGCAGGATGGGCTGGTTTTGGGTGACGCTGGCCTGAGCGACGAAGGGACCATAGCCTTCGATCGCCCCCCAGATGGCTACGGTCGAGACGAGAAAACTGCCCAACACCGCCAGGGGCTGACCGAAGCGCAGCGCTCCCCACACCAGCAGGGGAAACGGCAGGTATTCAACGGGATATTGGGCGATCGCCTCCCCCACCGGCACGTGAAAAATCCCCCAGCTCAAGGCCACCAGCAATCCAGCCCAGCCCAGCCGCTCACCTATCTGACGCCAGGACAGCGACCGGAAACAGCCCAGGCCCCACACCAGAACCAGCGGAGTGAGCACCAGCACCCCCATACCGTCCCCCAGCCAGAAGGTGAGCCAGAATAGCCGCAGGTTGTCGAGGCTCAACTCTCCCAGAAGAAGCAGGCTGAGGCTATTGATGGTGGGGCTGATAGTGGTGGGAACGACCGCCCCCAGCAGAATAAACCGCCAGACATCCCGGAGACGATTGAGGCAGGGCCGGAGGTTGGCCCAGCGCAGCAGGGAGACGGCCACCAGAGCCTGCAGCGTCGCGCCCAGGGTAGTCCCCACGGCTTCCAGCAAGACGGCACCGTGGACGACGTCAATCAAAAGGGAACCAACGGCGACCCCAACCCAGCGCGATCGCCCCAGCAGCAACAGCGCCGCCACGGCAATGCCCGCCGGTGGCCAAACGGGAGAGACCTGTCCCCACAGGGCGGGGATAGAGAGAATGAGTTGAGCCGTAGCGAAATAGACGAGGGCGATCGCGCCAATCTGCACGAAATAGGGCCAGCGGTGTGGCTGCTTCAGAAGGTGAATCAAATGCTTCAGAAGGTGAATCAAAGGTCAATAGCCTCGTTATGGCTGGTGCGCGACAGAAGACTGCATTCGACGACTCGGCTGTACCGGAAATCAGCCGCCAGCGCCCTGCAGGACCTGCAGAAAACCATCCTCTAAGGGTAGCTGAATGTGCCACTGGCCGAATTGACCCTAGAATGCCTGAAACCTATATACCATGCCTTCCCCCAACTGGATGAGTCCCCAGTTGGATGGCCCTGCTCCTGGTCGATGGGTCATCTTGAAGCGGTGATCAACCGTAAAGCGAGCAATAAAAAGCTGGTCGCCTGCTCGAAGCACAACAACCAGCCCTTTTCTAAACCAGGCTTAACCAGATTTGCAAACGTTCTGTGAAACGCTCTGAGGATACATTACAATCGCACTTGCTGGAGGAGCTTCGTCCGACCGATTCACCCGCTCGGAGGATGGCAGCCCCGCTCCTCCCAATGGCAGCTACTGACCTCCGAAACCGATGTCAACTCCAGAAATTGCTCCGTCCTCGCCCCCCGTCGCTCTGACAATTGCCGGATCTGACAGCGGTGGTGGGGCCGGAATTCAGGCCGATTTGCGCACCTTTGCCTTTCATCGCGTTCACGGCACCAGCGCCATCACCTGCATCACGGCCCAGAATACCCAGGGGGTCAACCGGGTTGACGCCCTGCCTCCCGAGGCAGTTACAGCCCAGATCGAGGCAGTGGTCAGTGACATTGGCGTCCAGGCGGCTAAAACCGGCATGCTGCTCAATTCCGACATCATCACTGCCGTGGCAGATTGGATCGCTGCCCATCCCCTCCCTGGTCTGGTAGTGGACCCGGTAATGGTTTCCCGGACAGGAGCCCAGCTCATTGCCGATGAGGCGATCGCCGCCCTCAAGGCCCAACTTATGCCCCTAGCGGTCCTCCTCACCCCCAATCGCTACGAGGCCCAGATCCTCAGCGGCCAGTCTATTCAGAGCCTGGAAGAGATGCAGGCGGCGGCCCAGCGCATCTTCGATTTGGGGACGGGGGCGGTGCTGGTAAAGGGAGGCGGCATGGCCGGTGAGCTGCGGGGCGTGGATGTGTTCTACGATGGCGATCGCCTGGAAACCCTCCGCCAGGAAACGGTCAGCACCCAGGACACCCACGGCACGGGCTGTACCCTCTCGGCGGCGATCGCCGCTAATCTGGCCTTAGGGCATGACCTGCTCACCGCTGTCCGCCAAGGGAAAGCCTACGTCACCACCGCCCTGCGCCACAGCCTCCGCATCGGCTCGGGGCAAGGACCGGTGGGCCACTTTTTCCTGCTGCTGGACCGTTCTTGATCATTTCTGACCATCGCGTTGGGCGATCGCTTCTAATATTTAGCTCAGGTTCCCATCAGATTCGTTTCACCAGCCTCCATTAGAGTAAAAACCAGGGGGGCAGGCACCAGGCTCGGCCCAGGGAAGGAATTTTTAGTTGCAGCACACTGCGTAGGTATGGGGGACTTTATGAGTTATCGACAGCGGCAGGATGGGGCTAGAATTGGCCAGAATCGGCAGATGCAGCAGGGCCGACAATACGTCCGCAAACAGACCCGAAAAGCAATGCAAAGATTGAGTTTAAGCATGGGCATGATATTGCTCACGGCTGCTCCGGCGATCGCCCAGGAGAGCAGCGGCGGCTTTGCCCCCCAAGACTGGCTCGCTAGCGCCCTCCAGTGGGTGCAGAATCTAGGTGCAGTGGGGGCGATCGTCTTTATTGGTCTCTACATTCTGGCAACGGTCGCCTTTCTGCCCGGCTCCATCCTGACGCTGGGGGCAGGGGTGGTTTTTGGCGTGGTCCAGGGGTCCCTGCTGGTGTTTGTGGGAGCTACTTTGGGCGCGACGGCGGCTTTTCTCGTAGGACGCTACTTGGCCCGGGGCTGGGTTGCTCAAAAGCTTGAGGGCAACGCCAAGTTCAAGGCCATCGACCGGGCAGTGGGCCGAGAAGGCTTGAAAATTGTCGTGCTGACTCGTCTTTCCCCCGTCTTCCCGTTCAATTTGCTGAATTACGCCTTTGGCCTGACCAGCGTTTCGCTGAAGGACTATGTGCTGGGCTGTTTGGGCATGGTGCCAGGGACGGTGATGTATGTCTACCTGGGGTCCTTGGCGGGAAATCTGGCGATGATTGCGGCGGGGGAACAGCCGGAGAACGCGGCGATTCAGTGGACAATCCGGATTATCGGCTTCATTGCTACCGTTGCCGTCACCCTTTACGTGACCCGCATTGCCCGTAAAGCTCTGGCCGAAAGCGTCGATGATAAAGCGGCGTCTAAGTCGATCACCCCAGAGGATAGTGCCCATCCGGGATCGTCGGGTCGCATCACATTGCCTGATCAGAGGGCTGAAAATTCTGCATCGGGCACGACCGATACGGTTCCTGGTACGGTGACGGTGCCCCCCATGGATGAGCACAACCAGGCGCTGGTTAATCATGTCCATCCCCCTGATTGGAGGAATCCCCAGCCCACTGAAACCTACGACCTGGTAGTTATCGGTGCCGGTACGGCAGGATTAGTGGTAGCCAAGGGAGCCGCCGGTCTGGACGTGGGGCTAAAGGTGGCCCTGATTGAGCGACACCTGATGGGGGGTGACTGCCTGAACGTGGGCTGTGTGCCCTCTAAGACCCTGATCCGCTCCTCCCGAGTGGTGGCCGAGATGCAGGGGAGCGATCGCTACGGCATCAAGCCCGTCGAGTCACCGGAGGTGGATTTCCCAGCGGTGATGCAGCGGGTGCGGCGGGTGCGGGCCACCATTAGCCCCATTGATTCTGCCGCCAGCGCCCAAAAGGCCGGAGTCGATGTGTTTCTGGGAAGCGGGACTTTCACCAGCGCCAACACCATTAGCGTGGCGGGCAAAACTCTGCGCTTCAAGAAAGCGGTCATTGCCACCGGGGCACGGGCGGTGCGTCCTGATGTCGAGGGCATCGATGAAGTGGACGTCCTCACCAATGAGACGGTGTTTAACCTGACGGAGCGACCCCGGCGGCTGGCGGTGGTGGGCGGCGGTCCAATCGGCTGTGAGCTGGCCCAAGCCTTTCGACGGCTGGGATCGGAGGTGATCCTGTTCCATCGCGGCCATCATCTGCTGAATAAGGAAGACCCGGAGGCCGCCGAGATTGTCCAGCGACAGTTTCTCCAGGAGGGCATTCAGCTCGCCCTCAACAGCGAGCCCACCCGATTCGAGGCGACTCCCGACGGTAAGCGCATCCACTATATGCAGGACGGCCAGGCCCAGACTATTACAGTAGACGAAATTCTCATCGGGGCTGGCCGTGCTCCCAATGTGGAGTCCCTCAACCTGGAGGCGGTCGGGGTGGACTATGACGCCCGCAAGGGGGTGCGCGTCAACGACTATCTGCAGACTTCCAATCCCAATATCTACGCGGCAGGGGATGTCTGCATGAACTGGAAGTTTACCCATGCGGCGGATGCGGCGGCGCGGATTGTGATCAAAAACACTCTCTTCTCCCCGTTTGGCCTGGGTCGCTATAAGCTCAGCGACCTGGTGATGCCCTGGGCCACCTACACTGAGCCAGAGATCGCCCACGTGGGGCTCTATGAAGCGGAGGCCCAGCAGCAGGGCATCGCTACCCAGACGATCAAAATTCCGTTTCACGACCTGGACCGGGCGATCGCCGACGGAGAAGAAGACGGCTTCGTCAAAATTCTTCACAAGCAGGGGGCCGATGAAATTCTGGGGGCCACCATCGTTGCCCGCCACGCTGGGGACCTCATCAGCGAGGTCACGACGGCAATTACCAATAAAATTGGTCTGAGCAAAATGGCCAGCGTCATTCACCCCTACCCTACCCAGGCCGAGGGGGTGAAAAAGGCGGCGGATGCCTATCGGCGGACCCTGCTGACCCCGCGTACCAAGTGGTTCCTGGGGCTACTCACCAAGGTTTCCTAGCCTGGATTATTCATCAAGTAGGGTGGGCACTGCCCACCTAAACCCTATAGTCCAGACAGAACCTAGGGATGCCAATAGGAGTAGGCAGGTTAACCAAGGATCAATCCAACGGCGGGTGACTACAATAAATCAGAAGGAATTGGGCTGGATTGGCTAATCGGTGCGATCGCCGACTGAGCCAAGCTAGCTGCCAGTTCCTATCCCGTTGCGAATTCTCAGGTCCCCCGGTTATGGTTTCCATCGCACGCAAGAACCTGTTTGAAGACATCCCCCGATTTCTGGTAGCTCAGGCCGGCATTATGTTTGCCGTTAGCCTGGTCACCATTCAGCTTGGCATCCTCAATGGCTTCACCCGCTCTACTGCTCGCCTAATTGAGGGGTCCGAAGCTGATATCTGGCTGGCCGCTGATGAGATGGTGCATTTTGAGCTGACCCAGCCCATGCCGCTGGAGAATGCCACCATTGCCCGCGGCATCGAGGGAGTGGAGCGGGCCGAGGCGCTGATCCTCTCTGGGGGGCGATGGCGCAGTCCTGATGGCAAGATTGGACCGCTGCGCATTATTGGATTTGACCCCAACGGGCGGCTGTTCCAGCCGGGGGAGCTGGTGGCGGGCGATCGCGATCGCATCACGGAACCCTTCAACATCATGACCGATGCCACCAACATCAGCTCGCTCCAGCTCCAGGAACTGGGCAACGAGGGAGAAATCAGCAGCGCCCCTGCTACCCTGGTGGGCCTGACGAAGGACACCCAGTCCATCGTCTCTAGCACAATGGTCTTTACTTCCCTAGAGAACGCTAAGGCTTACTCGACCGCGGGCCTCACGTCAAACGTGCTCTGCGACGTGCAGCGGGGCGGTGGTCTGGACTGTACCACCACCTACAGCCGCGCGGACGAGTCGGAACCGGTGGCCGCGCCGCAGCCGCTGACGGTTTCCGACCCCATTTCCTACGTGCTGATTGAGGCGACACCTGCGCAGGATTTGGAGGCTCTGAAGCAGCGGCTGGAAGCTGCCTTCCCAGAAGCCCAGGCCCTCACCCAGGATGAGATCGCTGCCATTACCCGCAACTACTGGCGCTTGCGGACGGGCATCGGCTTCATTTTGGGGCTGGGGGCTACGGTGGGGATGGTGGTGGGCATGGTGATTGTCGGCCAGATTCTCTACTCGTCGGTGTCCGATCACCTGCGGGAGTACGGTACCCTCAAGGCAATGGGGGCCTCGGATCGGATGATCTACAGCGTGATCGTTGAGCAGTCTCTCTGGATGGCGGTTCTGGGTTACGTTCCCAGTATGCTGCTGTGTCTGGGGCTGGGCAGCTGGACCTACGCCACCCAGGGCATCATGATTTTGATTACGCCCACTATGGCCGCCGGAATTTTTGGCATTACGGTCATCATGTGCGTCGGGTCAGCCCTGTTTGCCATTCAAAAGGTGACCCACGTCGATCCGGCGATTGTTTTTAAGGCTTAGCTTTCAAAGCTCGCTCGCCTTCACGTGGGCGATCACCTGCGTCCTGCTGAGTCGCCGCACCATGCGCATAGCCTGGTGTTTGTAAAGGAGAAACGGCAGTGCCGCCGGGAGGTGGTCCATCTGCGATCGCGCCGTTTCAATCGAGCATCCCGACACCAGGGCAATCTCTGCCGCCCCGTCAAAGACGGCCTGGGAGGTGAGGGCAGTTTCGACAACCACCTGCCAGCTCTTGGGGGCCAGTTGGCCGTGTTCGATTTGCCGCAGTCCATCGATGGTAGCCAGCACCACCAGGCGATCGCTCTTGTGAAGACGAATGTCGTCCGACGGCATCCACTTGGGCATCGCATCTGGAGCCGAGCGTCGGTGCAGAATGGGCACAGCGCCATAACCATAGGCAATGTCTGCCAGCAGGCGGTTGCAGAGGGTATCGTCAGCTTCAATCAGGTATTCGGTCACCAGCACGGTGCGGCTACCAAACCGCAGCAGGCTGATCACGTTTTCCCCAAAGGCTGCTGCCACAAAAGCTTCCGCGGCCAGAGCCGAGGCACACAGCACCTGGGCATAGGGAAAGAGCTGGGCGACGCGATCGCTAAAGCGCCGATTATAGGTCCGAATCACCAGACGGCTGTCGGGATTAACCGCATGTACCATGAGCCCCATCTCCAGGTTCTGCATTTCGTCTTCGGTAACGGCAATGACGCTCTGGGAGCGGCTTAGATTGGCCTTAGTCAGAGTATTCGAGATATCCCCGGAAAGGATCGACATTTGCGGTAAGAGGGCCGAATCGGGAGCCGTTTCCACAATTCCTACCAGCGACTGCTTGAGTTCCAGCAGCAGGGCCGCCACCCGTCGCCCCACCCGGCCCAGGCCAATTACCACCATATGGTTCTGAGTCGGCACGGGCGGACGGCGGTTTAAGAACTGCAGCCGCCAGGTCAGCAGTTTCTCCGTTAAAACCGCATAGAGCACCCCCACAAAGGCCGTCCCTGCCAGGGTCAGCAGCAGCCCAAACAGGCGCAGCCACCAGGGCAGGGCAATGGTGATGGGAATATCGCCAAACAGGTCACCAAACCCCCCCAGCAAGAGCACCGCCGTGGCGTAGAACGCCCCCACAAACGACGCCTCCGGGTAGTAGGTCCAAAACAGGATTGTGCCTACCACCAGCAGCCCCAAGACGATGAGCCCGCAGATGAGGATGACCCGGCTAATCTGGTTCTCGTAGCTTTTGCGCCAGAGGTGACGGAGCATCTGGCCGGGGCGCTGCCAGGACAGGTCTGCATTACCCAGAGAGGCGGCATCGTCGGCATCGGGGATCGCTGCATCAGCCGCACTCCGAGTGCTGAGCACCGTGGTTGCCTCCACCAGCACCAGCACATCCCCTGGCTGCACCACGGCATTGGGCTCCCACTTGTGAAACTCCTTCGAGGTGGGGGTATGGGGCGAGGAGGGCAGCCTTGACTGCACGGGCGTATGGCTGAGGATGCGGCGCGTGCGCGTATTGAGTTCGTAGAGCTTGCGCACCTGGCACCAGCGATCGCCCGCCTGCACGTGGCGTCTCACCACCTGAAAGAGCTGACCCTCCAGGGTAAAGAACCCCAGAATGTCCTCATCCAGGGCCGCCAGGGCAAAGGCCGGAGCCGAGAGCTGGGTGGGCTCAAAGGCCGCGAAGTTGCCAAACTGCTGGTTGAGCAGTTCATTGAGGTTTTGCTTGGCCGATCGCACTACCAGACGAATGGCTGGATTCAGCAGCCGCGCCGCAAATGCTGCTTCAATATTGATCCGCTCATCGCTGGTGGCCAGGACGATCGCCCGACATTGTTGTACCTGGGCTTGCATGAGCAGCTCACTGCTGCGACAGTCTCCCAGCAAAAGCTGCTCCAGCACCTCGGGCACTTCGGGGATCTCCCAGTCGTTGGGTGGGTGCAGCTCAATGCCGCTCACCGCCACCCCAAACTCCTTGAGGATGAGGACGCAGTGCTGCCCCAGGCTACCCAAGCCGCAGACGATGACGCGATCGCCCGCCCCACCCCCGCTAGACCACTGGCTATTCATCCCACAGTCGGCGACGGTCTCGCCCCTTGAGCCGGTCATGGGCATCGGCCAATAGCGCCGGAATATTCAGGTTAGACGGACAGCGAGGCAGACAGTCCCCGCATTCCGTACAGCGATCGCCCCGTCGTCCGGGAAACCAGTGGCCTGCGTTTTCGAACATGCCGTAGCGGTAGCGGCCAAATTCGGTCATATCATAGGCCGCCGCCAGGTTGCGCAGGCGCAGCACTTCGGGAATATGGATGTGCTCAGGGCAGGGCAGGCAGGCATAGCACTGGTGACACTGGTCGGTGCCCAATGTCTGGGCCTGCTGCCGGTCCAGGCGCTCCAGAGCAGCGAGTTCGACATCAGTCAGGTTCCCTTCCCAGTCGGCTTCTGCCAGGGGCTGGTCCAGCTCCTCCGGCACGGCAGGCCCCACGCTGAGGGTGGTAACGCGGCGATCGCTCAGCAAAAATCGATAGTTCAGCGCCAGCGGCGACAGGGGAGCACACAGCTGCGCCAGAGCAGGGGGCGGCGTGTAGAGCATACCGCCTTTATCGGCAGGGGAAATAATAAAAATCCCCATGTCTTTAGCGTGAGCCAGCTCCAGGGCGGGCTGGTGGCGCTGGAAGAATAGATAGTAGTGGAGATTGATGAAGGCGAACTGATCAGTGGCGATCGCCCGCAGGATAATCTCCAACGGCGCATGGGTGGAGAACCCCACATGGCGCACCCGCCCATCATCCACGGCTCGCCATACTGCCGCCATGCAGCCCGTTGCGGCCTCAATTCGGGCTAGGTGCTCCCAGGTGTTAACGCCGTGGAGGGCCAGCCCGTCGAGGTAGTCTAGCCCCAGGGTGGCCAGGGATTGGTCGATGGCGCGGTCCATCTCGTCCGCATCCGCTAGCGGCACAATTTTTGAGGTGATGAAAAAGCGCGATCGCGGCAACAGCAGCCCTGCCCTTAGCGCCGTTCCTAGGTAGTGCTCACTCTTGCCATAGCCCCGCGCCGTCTCAACGTGATTAATGCCCCGACTCGTCGCCGCCTGGATCACCCGGTAAGCCGTTTCTTCGGAAGCCAGATAGCGCATTGTCCCCAGGGAGAAGACCGACAGATTGCGATTGGTTTGACCGAAGCGACGATAGCGCATACCCCACCTGCCGTTGGCTCGCCTATGCCTCCTCGCTGCTCAGGCGGCCCCGCTCCGAGAAATCTTTGGGGCTGAGGTTGGAGAGGAAGTCGCGAAAGGCTCGGCGCTCAGCTTCGTCGGCGTCCCGATCCACCGGAATCGAGGCGTCGGCAATCACCTCTTCCATCACCCAGATGGGGCTGTCGGTGCGCAGGGCCACGGCGATCGCGTCGCTGGGGCGGGAGTCGACTTCCTTGCGGGAGTCGCCCTGGCGCAGGGTGAGGGTGGCGTAGAAGGTGTTGTCTTGGAGCGAGTGAATCACGATGCGCTCGACCTCAATGCCCCACTCTTCAAAGACGTTGACCATCAGGTCGTGGGTGAGGGGCCGAGGCGGGGTCTGATTTTCCAGGGCGTTAATGATGGCTCTTGCCTGATCCTGACCGATGAAGATCGGGAGTCGTCGCCGATCTGCCGTGTCTTGCAGCAATACGATTGGGCTACGGGTCGCTGCATCGAGGGCAATTCCAGCGAGTTTCATTTCTAGCATTGACTTAGCCTCCAAAGTCCATTAACGGGTGGGATCAAACAAGGGAACAGGATCGGTTAGAGATCGGCTCGGGTGAATAGGTCCTAGATTAAGGATAGACGCAAATCTAGATTAGCTTCCCAGATCATTAGCCGATGCGTCGGCCTCAATTTGGTTCACTACCTCTATGATGGCCAGAAGAGGTGAACGTGAGGTAAAAGTCTAATTTCGAGTTAAGGATCGGCAACAGCCGCTTATAGATTCATCAGTTCTATCAGATTCAGCTCAACGCTCTCATTGAACTCCAGTATGCCCTGATCCCGATATGGATCTGTAGCGACACTTTCGAAAGTTTAACCAAAAGATAGATTCGGCAGCAGGAGCCTCACCAGGGCGCGATCGCCCCGACTGAGGCCAAAATCCCCCAAAATCCCCCAAAATCCCTCTGTATCGTCAAATTTTTGCCCATATTTTCCCCTAACCGCCGTGTTTACAGGACTGATTCAAACCCTTGGCACCCTCCAATCCCTCACCGACCACCAGCTCCAGATCGCCTGGGGTGCGCAGGTTTCCGATTCCCTCAAAGCCGCTATGGAGCTGGGAGACAGCATGGCCGTAGACGGGGTTTGCCTCACCGTTACCCAAATCCTACCCAGCGGCTTTGTCGCCGCAGTCTCGCCAGAAACCCTGCGCCGCACTACCTTGGCCCACCAGCAGGTCAGCACCGCCGTTAATCTAGAGCCGTCGCTGCGGGCGGGTAGCAAGCTGGGTGGTCACTTTGTTACAGGGCACATCGATGGCATCGGCTATCTGCAGTCGTCCGTGGCGATCGCCAATGCCTGGGAAATGGCCTTCACCGTTTCCGATCCCCGTGTGTCACGCTACATCGTGCCCAAAGGCAGCATCGCCATCAATGGCGTTAGCCTGACGGTGGCTGACTGCAATCAGGAAGGGTCCTGGTTTACCGTGGCGGTCATCCCCCTCACCTATGCCGAAACGAATCTTCAGTACCTGACGCCGGGCAGCCCTGTGAATCTGGAAGGGGATGTGCTGGGTAAATATGTGGAGAAATTTCTGCGGCTCGGACCCGCTGCTGACGCGATCGCCCACCCCACTGGGGATGCCCTGGAACACTGGGAAGTAGCGGCGGACGGACGGACTTCCTCCATGACTTCAGCGTTTCTGGCAGAGCACGGCTATCTCTAGGCTCAGGTCGCCCTAACGGAGTCCAGGCAGGTATCAGACCGGTCTGAACTTCCGATGGCGAACTGGGCTGACCGGGCATTTTGGCATTTGAGAAATATTGACGTATATTTCGGTAGGATGGTCTCCTGTAGAATTAGCAGGCGATCCCCGTCACAGGTGACCGTCGGCAAAGCTTGGTTAACCGTCTCGGCAAAAATGGGCAACCGTATTTCTACGGAACCCCTTGTTTTATCAAAGACATCAGGAGTGAGTAACCTGCATGGATCAATTGAGTGGCGCACTAACGCTCTTCTTCAGCCTGATGGTTGAGGCCGTGCCGTTTTTGCTGATTGGCGTGCTCTTCTCAAGTGCCCTGCTGCTGTTTATCGACGAACAGAAGCTCATTGCGCTAATGCCGCGTCAGCCGCTGCTGGGGGCTTTGATGGGCAGTCTTCTGGGGTTTATGTTTCCAGTCTGCGAGTGCGGCAACGTGCCCGTGGCGCGGCGGCTGCTGATGCAGGGTGCCCCCGCCTCGGTGGCTATCGGCTTCCTGCTGGCAGCTCCCACCATCAACCCCATCGTGCTGTGGGCCACCTGGACAGCATTTCGTGACCAGCCCGAAATTGTAGCGCTGCGGTTTGCGCTGTCCTTAATCGTTGCCGTTACCATTGCCTGGATTTTTAGCCGCCAGCGGGATATGCGCCCATTTCTACAGGATTTTTTGGCCCAGATGGTGCCAGCACCACCCCAAAAGCAGCAGCCAAGCTGGTGGATCGGTGCTTCTCCCGCGCCTACGTCGGCCTCCCCGCTGCTGCAGTCGGGTACGTTTCTACTGGGGTCGGGGCGATCGCCCCAGCGGCTAGACGGTCCCAGCATCATGGCCCTCTCCTCTGGTCAAACCCTATCCCAACCCCTGGCTGCGCGGCTGGTGCTCATGCTCAACAACGTGGTGCAGGAGCTGCGAGAACTGGGGGGAATGCTGGTGATTGGGAGTGCGATCGCCGCCTTTGTGCAGGTGGCCGTTCCCAGAGAAATCATCCTCAGCCTAGGGCAGGGACCAGTAACATCAATTCTGGCCATGATGACCCTGGCCGCCGTTGTATCCATCTGCTCTACCGTTGACTCCTTTTTTGCGCTATCCTTTGCCTCAACGTTTACCAGTGGCTCCCTGCTGGCGTTTTTGGTGTTCGGGCCGATGATCGACGTGAAAAACATTGGTCTGCTCTTCTCAATTTTCCGCAGTCGAGCCATCTTCTACCTCTTTGCGCTAGCGGCACAGCTCACCTTTCTACTCACCCTCGTTCTTAACCTTTATGTAAGCTAGATTCACTCACTCACGCTGGGCAACTGTGACCTTGCGCCCGCTAATTCTGCTAGCTCTCATTAGTGAAGGTCCTCACCGGACATACTGTTTTTTCCCATGACTGTTCGATCTCGACCGCCTCGCTTTCGTCCGCAAATGCCGCCTTCCAGCTCGCCGTTCGCTTCATCCTGGCTGGGCTACTTAGATGTGGCTGTGGTGCTGACTTGGGGAATCTTGCTGCTGAAGTATCAAATCACTGGAGAGATTTACTTTCTGCTCCATCCAGACTACATGTGGCTAGCCACGAGCGCTGGTGTTGGGCTGCTGGGGCTTGGCGGCTTTCTGATCTGGCAAATTTTACCGCTACCCCGACGCTCGGCTCGGCGCTCCAAGCTAGCGAACGTTCAGCATATCTCTCTGTTCCCCCGCAGCTTTAGCAGTACCCTGCTGATCGCGGTAGGAGTGCTGGGCCTGGTAATCACCCCCCGCCCCTTTGCCAGCGATATTGCCCTGCAGCGGGGCGTTACCGACACATTGACGATGACGCGATCGCAACCCCAGGCTTTTCACGCCACCAACCGTCCAGAGGAGCGATCGCTAATCGAGTGGGTGCGCACCCTCAACGTTTATCCCGAACCAGATGCCTACACGGGGCAGCGGGCCAACGTCCAGGGCTTTGTCATCCATCCCAGTGAATTGCCCGACGACTACCTGATGATTTCCCGATTCATCATCACCTGCTGCGCGGCGGATGCCTATCCGGTGGGGCTTCCGGTGAAGCTGTCCCAAGATCGCTCGGCTTACCCTGCCGATCGCTGGTTTGAAATTCAGGGCGAAATGATGACGGAAACCCTCAACGACCAGCGCCAGCTCGTCATCAAGGCCACCTCCCTTGAAGAAATCCCGGAACCCCGCAATCCTTACGATTACTAGGACAAGCGTCTAGAAGGGCACATCCCCGTCGTCAGAGCTGTCCAATTCGCTCAGGGAAGCGCTAGTTTCATCGGCTGGGGGAGCGATCGCCCCACCGAGCGATTGATCTAGGTCATCATCGTCTGAATCGATAATTTGGCCATTGAACATGAGGGCGAAGCTCTTAGCGGCACGGGTTACCTCGTCTTCAGCCTGCCAGGCCGGTGGAGCCGGGGACGATTCGGCATGGGGGCGATCGCCCTCTGCCTGATCAAAGAGTCCTGACGATGTTGCTCCCGGCGTCTCTCCTGGAGAAGTGGGCGGTTCCGACGGAGGGGGCGGTATCACCGGTGATCCGGTGGCGGCAGAACTCACTGGAGCCGCTGGCGGAAGCGATGGATTGGTAGGTGGGGATGGGGCAGACCCGCCGCCCGGTGGGGCTACCTCTAGCTTTACTCGCACGGGCGTCTCCCAGATTTGTGCAAATGCCGCCTCCACGTTTGCCACTCGCGGCTCGGCCATGCGCATCAGCGGAGCCGACTTGATGCCGACCCGAGCGATCGCCCCCTCCAGCGACAGCAGGTGCCCATGCTGCTGAAACAGGGCCTGGGTAAACGGGGGACGCATGTGAACCAGCACCTGCTGCCAAATTTGGTCAAGTTTTTGCTGCTGATAGGCGGCAAACCCAGACGGTACCGGCGTTGGATCTAAAGGGATAGGATTAATGGAAGTCGCGCTGCCGGTGGGCACCGTGGGTGTGGGCTGGTGCACCAGCTTGGAGCCGGGGCCGGCAGCAGCCGGCAATTCATCAGGCTGCTCCGGTTCCTCAGTCGGTTCGGATGGCTCGACGGTTTCAGGCGCGGCTGGGGGGGTAACCTCTGGTTTGGCAGACTGTGGCGAGGATACTGCCGCATTTGAGGCTGGGGTTGGCATCGCTGGCCCACCCGCTGGGGACGCAGGTTTTTGGACGACCGGGGCTTGGGCAGGGCGCATCGCCGTGCTGGAAGCAGCAGGACTGCCAGTCGATTCAGCGGTGCCGATGGCGATCGCCGATGGCAGCAGCCCCAGCAGCGTCATTTCCAGCCACAGTCGGGGCTGGGTCGTGTTTTTAATCTGCACTTCGCTGCTGCGCAGGTGCTGCTGCCCATGCAGGATAGTGCTTAGCGCCGTGGCCTGGGCTAGCTCTACCATTTCCCGCCAGGTGGGTGTGGTAATGGCTACCAGATCCTGGCGATCGCCCGCCGTCTTGGCAATCAGCAAATCGCGGTAAAAGCTGGCCAAATTTTGCAGCACGATCAGCGGTTCCCGCCCCCGATTCATCAGATGGCGCGCTTGGTCAAGCACGGCTGCACCGTTATTCTGGGCGATCGCCCTCACCAGAGCCAGCAAATCCCGCTCGGGCACCGCTCCCACCAGGTCCCACACCCGCTCAACGGTGATTTTGCCCTCCAGCAGGCTCAGCTGATCTAGCAAGCTTTCGGCGTCTCGCAATCCTCCCTGGGAAATTTGGGCCACCAGTTGAATGGCGTCGGGGGTGATGGCGATTGCCTCTTTGCTGGCAATGGTGCTCAGATGAGCCACCATCGCGTCTAGGGGAATGCGCCGGAAGTCAAACCGCTGACAGCGGGAGATGATCGTTGCCAGTACTCGCTGCGGGTCCGTCGTCGCCAGCACAAACACGACCCGCTCTGGCGGCTCTTCCAGGGTTTTGAGCAGGGCGTTGAATGCTGCCGTGCTCAGCATGTGGACTTCGTCGATGATATAGACCTTGTAGCGGCACTGGACGGGGGCAAACTGAGCCCGTTCAATCAGTTCGCGGATGTTGTCCACCCCTGTATTGCTAGCTGCGTCAATTTCAATGACATCCAGGGCCGATCCGCGGGCGATCGCCTGGCACATGTCACACTCCCCGCAGGGTACGTCCGTTGGCTGCTCCCCCGCTTGGCAGTTAAGTGACTTAGCCAAGATGCGAGCACTGGAGGTCTTGCCTGTCCCCCGCGGACCCGTGAACAGATAGGCAGGGGCAATGCGCTGCTGCCGGAGGGCGCTGCTGAGGGTGGTGGCGATCGCGTCCTGACCTACCAGTTGACCAAAGGTCTGGGGACGGTATTTATGGTGAAGGGGCTCGTATGTCATCCAACCTCGTGAGACTTCCGGCAACGGCGATCCGATCCTAGCGATTCAATCCTAGGCGTGGCGATTTTCAACTAGCAACGATAGCGCTACGCTTTCGCTTTAGGACATTCAAGAGGTGTGGAACCCGTGCGACATGGGGGTTCCACACTCAAACCTTAGCCCGTAGGGCTATAGTGGTGATTGGTCTCTTCTTTATCCCTGCAGCGACCCATGCTAGACACCTCTCCCTCTCCCGCCACCCCTAAACAGACCTACAATGGCGTCTTCGTCCTGCTGCTGATCAATCTCATCGTGTTTCTGTTGGATCACCCCCTGGGCTTGCCGCTGGAAGGGCTCTACCTCAATCACGCTAACCCCCAGTGGTACCAGTTCATCACCTCCATGTTTTGCCACGCCAATTGGACCCATCTCTCCGGTAACCTGTTCATGCTCTACATCTTCGGCAGGCTGGTGGAGGAGGAGGAAGGCTGGCTTGGGGTAGTGGCTAGCTATCTGATTACTGGACTTGCGGCAAACCTGCTGAGCTGGGTTTTACAGCCCGGCCCAATCGTCTCCCTGGGAGCCTCTGGGGCTGTCTTTGGTCTATTCGTGGTCAGCGTCCTCATTCGCCTGAGCTGGAACTGGCGCAGAATTGTCGAAGTCCTGATTCTGGGGCAGTTTGTGGTAATGCAGGTGCTCAACGAGATCCAGCAGGTGAACGTTGCCGATGGCGTTAACCGCATTGCCCACCTCGGCGGTGCTCTGGCCGGGGTAGCGCTAATTGTAGGGCTGCGTCAACTCGTTGGCGGCAAGGAAGCTGATTTATAAGTAGAACTGCGTTGAAAAACGAAGGTTAGAAAACCGGGGCGCTCCCCCGGTTTTCTAACATGAATTTAATTGTGCCGACCTACTTAGTCCTAATTTGCTGCTATCGCGTTACGCTTTCGCGTTAGGACACTCAAGAGGTGTGGAACTCCCACGCTGCGGGGGTTCTACCCTCAAACCTTAGCCCGTAGGGCTATACAGCTAAATCTGCTTCAAATACCGCGCCTCCGTAATTTACCTGGGCTTTGTATAGCCTCTTCAATATCCCATCAGCAAAGTCCACAATCGAATAATTTTTGAAAAGATAATTTTTCTTTTTTATCGATTTTAGAGACATGGTGTAAGCGTCGTTGCGCGCTTAAACCCTTTGCCCATCGTTAGATAAACCCTGATGAAGGGTACGCTTCCCTGTCCTAAATCGTCGGTTTAGAAAATCGACACAAACAGGGTTGAGAGCTTGTGCTGATGATTCACAAGGATAAATGTGGAATATTAGAGAATAAGAATGAGAGAGGTTAACTAACCTCATTTCCAGAAGTTTTTTCTAAAGGATTCCCTAATTCAGCCTGCTTTCCACAATACCGTTTTTCTGTGAGGCTGCATACAACAAGGGGCTTAAGCCCCTTGTCTGTCCGGACTTTTCCTGTGCGTCTTCATGCAAAACTGGTATGAGTTTTGGAAGGTTAGAGAAGGTTCCTAGTTAGAATCTTTAAGCAAAAAGCTTCCCTCTATTGACCCTTTTAACTACTCCTGCCAGCGTCTGGTAGGACTGTTTGGTGGTGGCTTAACGGCACAAATCGCTAAGCTATTGGCCCAATCTCTTTGGTCAATTGCTTAGCGAGAACCGAGCCGAAGGCAGCGCTGGTTAGGGGTGCAGATTTTCAGTAACTAATTTCTACTTGTCTACCACACCCGCATAATTTGAGGGATCTATGTCAACAGTACTAACTAATACTGCCGAGAGCGTCACAACCAACGCAGATGGAGGATTTGATATCAAGGGCTTCGATAACCAGAAGAATGTTTTCTTCGGGTCGTCTAGCCGAGACGTGATGCTAGGTGGTGATAAGGGCAATGACTTTTTTGGCGACGCTGGGGACGACTTTATTATCGGTGGCCAAGACATTGATAACCTAAGCGGTGGCGATGGCAATGATACCATTAACGCTGGTGGCGGCAATGACGCTATCGACGGCGGGTCGGGTAGCGATTTAATCGACGCCGGCAAGGGAGACGACCTAGTCAACGGAGATAGAGGTCGGGATCAAATTAATGCTGGCGCAGGTGACGATATCGTTAGCGGTGGCAATGCGAGAGACATCATCGATGCTGGCGCAGGGGATGACATTGTCAGCGGCGACTCGGGGCATGACATCGTCGATGGCGGTAGAGGTAACGATCGCCTGTCTGGTGGCGGCGGGAATGACCAACTGGTTGGCAGAGGCGGAGACGACCTCCTCATAGGTGGCGCAGGCCGAGATGTACTCAGGGGCGGCAAAGGAGACGATACTTACGTCTTTGACCTCAAGGACTTCAAAGGGAAACCCGATCGCATTCAGGGCTTCAAGTCAGGTAAAGACAGCATCATCATTACGGGTATTGGCAAAAATGCCGAAATTACCATCGAAGGCAACAAGCTCATCGTTGATGGGGATATTATCGCCAGGGGCGCTAGGGGAGCTGAAGCGTCCGATGTGCAAATCGATAACGACTTCGAGCTGTTCTAAGTGCTTGAGCAATTTTGACTAGATTTCTTGGGGGTGCGTCACCGCTGCGTGACGCACCCTACTGGTTTGACAAGCCTAAGATAGTGCATCAGGCGATCGCGTCGAACTTTTGACGGGTAGGCATTGCCCACCCTACGCCTATTCCGTCAAATCAGCCAGGCCAGGCCGCTACCTTTATAGCCCTGCGGGCTGAGGTTTGAGTGTGGAAACTCCGCGACGCGGGGTTCCATACCTCTTGAATGTCCTACCGCGAAAGCGTAGCGCCATACTAGCGATTGATTGGGCGATTGGCGGGGTCTGAAGCATACTCGCGGCTGTAAACGTCGGAGGAGGTTGACCGGGCATCCAAGCTGACTGGTCCCGCTCCGAAATAGGCGACGTAGATCAGCGCGCCAACTAAGGACATATTTTTGAGAAAAGGAATAGTTTCCGCCGAATCTGCCCAGAACTGGTGAAAGAGAAGCGTCGTGGGTACCAGGAAGATAATCAGCAACGCCGCTCCCCAGCGAGCCTTGAGGCCCAAAATGAGCGAGAGGGAACCGACAATACAGCAAAAAACGTTTCCTAAAACCGCTGGCGCTGCCAAGGCGGGTGGGATTAATCCTGACGCGGCAATTCCCTGCTGCGTTGAGCTGAAGGTGAGCAGGTTGTTGATGCCCGCATACAGAAAAATCGAGCTCAGTAGGGCGCGACCGACAAGGGGAAAGTACTTGGGTATGGACATGGGTAATCTCCTTAATAACAGGTTGGATTAGCTTTCTTTCTTTTCAAGAAAGATCTCTTTTCAAGGAAGCTCGCTGAAGGTTCTCCGAAAAACTATCTCCGCCAGAGCACTAGCGACCCATACCTGGGTTGCTGATTTTAGCTGGCCGTTCGTTCCCTGGTTCGATAATCAGCCGGACTGTACCTTCGCCAAAGCAGTAGGCTTTGAGCCAGTTAAACAGAACCCCAAGGCGGTTACGAATGCCGGGTAGATAGAAGAGGTGGACCTCTAGCCAGAGCAGCCAGGCCAGGAACCCGGTAAAGGCAAATTGGCCAACTTCGCCAACGCCTGCATGGCGACCGATAATGGCTAGGCGGCCTTTGTTGTTGTACTCAAACGGCTGTGTCACCTGCCCGCGCAACTGCCGCAGAATGTTTTTGGCTGCTGCCGTGCCCTGCTGCATGGCTTCCTGGGCGACTCCCGTTAAAGATTCGCCATCTACCTTGGCCAGATCTCCTACTGCATAGACCTGCGATCGCCTAGCAACCTGTAGGGTCGGCGTCACGAAGATCTTATTCCCAGCAACGGTTTCTACCGGCTGATGCGTCTCTGGCGGGGCACCTTTGACCCCCGCCGTCCAGATGACGGTGCGGGTCGGGATGGTAGTTTCCTCATTTAAGTGGGCTGAATCTGGCGTAACCTCGCTGACGCGGGTGGCCAGATGGACCTTGACTCCGTGGCGGCGCAGCCAGCGAGCCGTATAGTCTCCGAGCCGTTTGGGGTAGCTCTTGAGCAGCTGTTCGCCCGACTGCAGCAGGAAGATTTGAACAAGGCTAGCATCCAGGGTGGCATAGTCCCGCTTGAGCAGCCCCGGCAGCAGTTCGGTTAAGGCCCCTGCCAGCTCGACGCCCGTCGGCCCACCGCCAACAATGACAAAGGTCAGCAGCCTGCGGCGCTCGGCTGGGTCAGCAGTCTTGGCGGCCTGCTCGCAGCAGCGCAGGACGTGATTGCGGATGGCGATCGCCTCCGACAAACTCCGCATGGGGAGGGAATGCTTGGGGGCACCGGGAACCCCGAGATACTGAGACTGGCTTCCTGTCGCCAGAATCAGGTAGTCGTAATCCAGCGAAATACCGTCAGTGTGGACGCGCTGGTTTTCGAAGTCCACCGCTGTCACCTCGGCATTGAGGAAGCGCACCGCTGGCGAGTGGCGGAAGAGGCGGCGAATGGGGTAGACCACCTGCTGCGGATCAACGGTAGCGGTTGCCACCTGATACAGCATGGGAATGAAGGTGTGATAGTTATTGCGGTCAATGAGGACCACGTCTACAGCGGATTTGGACAAGGTCTTGGCGGCTTCGATGCCCGCAAAGCCCGCTCCCGCAATCACAACTCTGGGTTTTGGCGATCGCATGACTAGCCCTCAAGATGCCAAGTCTAATCAACTCCATCTAGATGTTAACCTTTCTTCATTAAATTTCCCTGAGCAGCGCGTCAGCTAAGCTGCACCAGCGCCTGACTCTGGAGCAGGACGGTGTTGCTGAGCAAGTCCTCAACCGTGACCCGGAGGGTGCGATCGCGATCGACCCAAAACTGCAGCTTGATGCGATCGCTCCCCGGATACCCCGGCGGATTGAGGCGGGCGAGGCTGCGGGCACCCTCCCGATCATTGAGGGGCTGCACCTGGGATGGTCCTTCCGAGATATTGCGGGTCATGAGGCGATCGCCGTCGAAGTAAACTTCGGTGCGGGTGGTTTCGGCTCCTAGCTCTCCTACCACCAGCTCAATGCTGGGCTGATTGTCCACCGATGCGCCCAGCACCAGCTCGATGGGCTGCTCCATCGGGTAGGGCTGGCCTTCAGGAATGATGGGATGCCAGTCATGGCGATTTTGGCGGCGATTCCAGTAGCGGATGCCGTAGCCGTGGTAGAGAAAATCTTTCAGGTCCATTCCCTGGCTGAGCTGGAGGGCACCGTGGGCGATCGCTTCAAAGGGGCGATCGCGGTGAACTTTGTGAGCTGGAAAGTAGTTATTAATCCAGTCCTGCACGGCGGGAATCTGGCAGGTGCCGCCCACCATGAGAACCGCGCCGACGTCTTCGGGCTCAATACCCTGCCGCCGCGCCTGCCGCAGCACCTGGGTCATGGATTCATCCAACTGCTGGAAAAACTGATGTTCAGTAAGGATGGCGTTGAAGCGATCGCGATCCAGCTCTAGCTCCAGCGTTTCCAGCGTCTCGTCATTGAAATGGACTTCGCTGGCCGCCGTCTGGCTGGACAACTGCACCTTCAGCCGTTCCGCCAGCCGCAGGGTGAGGGGAGACACTGCCATTCCCTGGGTAGTGGCAAAGTAGTCCACCAGCCAGTTGTCGATATCTGCGCCGCCCAGGTTTTGTCCGGCTTTTGCCAGCACCCGTGCCGTCTGCTGCTGCTGGGCAGAATCTTCAGCCATCGGCTGATTGGCCCATCTCAGGATAAAGCCGAGGGGTTTGGCCGCCGACTGCCGACTGACCTCTAGCTGCACCAGCGATAGGTCCAGGGTACCGCCGCCAAAGTCAACCACCAACAGCGTTTCCTGATCCGCTAGCCCATAGCCCAAAGCAGCGGCAGTGGGTTCATCCAGCATCCGCACCTGCTCCACGGGAAATGCCTGACACGCCTGACCGAGCCAGTGCCGATAGGCTTCAAAACTGTCCACCGGGACGGTGAAGATGAGGGAATTGAGGGCCGAATCCGACTTCTGGAGCGTCTGAATCAGGTGCGCGAGGAACCACTGCCCCACCTGTTCGAAGGTCACAGAGACACCGTCCAGCTCGGGTAGAAAGCCCTGGATAGGAACGCCGATGCCCCGCTTGAAATTGCGGAAGAAGCGAGGATCGCTCGCTAAATTGAGGCCGCGATCGCTCACCTGCTGCCCAACTAGAAGCTCAGCGGCGGCAGCATCTTTAACGTAGATCTGACTGGGGATGAGGGGCGGGTTATTGACCAGCCGCAGGGACAGATCGGGCATTGGTAGGGTTTCTGCGGCTTGAGTCGCTCCATTCCACCGGGCGATGACCGTATTACTCGTCCCAAAATCAATCGCGTATGTCGATGTCTGACCCATAGACGCTGCCCCTCCTATTCTCGCGTGAGAGCTGTGTTCCTGATTACAACCTTACACAATGTTGCGAAACAGTTGATCGTGGCAAGTCTTGCGAGGGGAGGGTTGCGAGCTGGGGCGGACAAAAAACCGGCTCACGGGTGGACATCAACATCCTTAATTTTACGGAAGCCTGACGCTCTCTGACTGCTTCTTGATGCCGTTGTCAATCGTCCCTACGGGGTAAACTATCCGGACCTCTGCCTGGCCGTTCGAATAGATAAATAACGGATTACAAACAGGTGGTGACCATGCGTTTTCCTCTTGCAGCAATGCTTTCCTGCTTAATGCTATTGGGTGGTTCAGTCGGCTGGCAGGCCGTCACCCCTAGCGAAACCATTGTAAATTCTACTACATCGGAAGCAGTGATGAAAGCCAACCGTTCGAGCGGGCGGAATCGAGCGCACCGAGGCAGCGGGCGTCGCCAAATCTATGCTGTTTCCCAAGCACCCGTTACCCAATAACCAACCCTTAGGGGTTCAGAGAGAAGCCCCAGGCGCTTCCACCGGAATTGGTGCCTGCAGTTGGGAGAGCTGAAACTGAGCGTCTTCGTAGCAGCCTACCATCCCGGCATCCAGGCAGAGGCGTGCTGACTGCTCTAGATCGGCGATCGCCCCAGCGTCATCCCCACGCTCGTGCCGCACTAGCGCCCGCTCATAGTAGGCAAAGGGATGCTGAGAGTCGAGGTTGATGGCCGCGTCAAAATCGTCCAGCGCCCCCGCCATGTCTCCAATCTCGATGCGGGCGATGCCTCGGTTATAGTACGGGTCGGCATCGGCAGGATCGAGGCGAATGGCAATATTGAAATCTTCGATCGCACCCTCAGTGTCCCCCAGGCGGCGGCGCACCAGCCCCCGATTCTGATAGGCGAGCAAGGAATTGGGTTCCAGCGCGATCGCCTGGCTACAGTCAGCGATCGCACCCTGGTGGTCCCCCAGATTGGACCGAGACAGGCAGCGGTTGAGATAAGCGCCCACCAGATTTGGGTCTTTCTGAAGGGCTGTGGTGTAGTCGGCGACCGCCCCCTGCTCGTCCCCCAACTCGGCCCGCACGCTACCCCGATTGACGTAGGCCCTGGTGAGGCTCGGGTCGTGCTGCACCGCTTCCGTATAGTCGGATAAGGCAGTCTGGCGATCGCCCAAATCATAGCGAATGTTGCCCCGATAAAAATAGGCCAGCCCCAACTTGGGATTGAACTCCAGCGCCTCTGACAAATCCTGCTGCGCCGCTCGCCATTCTCCTGCCTGATAGTGGGCAATGCCCCGCTGCAGGTGGGCCGTGCTGGTGGGAAAGGCTTGGATAGACTGGGTGTAAAACTCGATCGCCTGGGGGGCATTTCCCTGCTGGGCCTGAGCCGCGGCTCGTTGGGCGTAGAAATGTGCCCATGTTTTTTGCGGGATGCGCAATCCAAACGCCACCATTACTAGGGCTGCAGCGGTCAGGACGCCGATGCCGGGAATTAGCCAGCGGCGGCCATAGGGCTTCGAGGCGATCGCTCCGCTAACGGTGGTGGCATCGATGGGGGGCACCTGATGGGGTGGCTGTGCTCCCATCGGCTTGTCCGCCCCAATCCGCCGCAGATCTTCCAGTACCTCAGCGGCAGTTTGATAGCGCTGCTCGATATCGGGCGCAACCATCCGATTCAGAATGGCGGCAATCGTGGGAGTCACTTTGGCATATTCTGTCCAGGCAAATGTTCCCACACCCTTGTGCCCATTGCTGGTGGCCCCTGCCTGCTTCAGCCGCCTCAACTCTGCGGCAGAGAGCCCGGTTAGCGCCTGGATGCCGATGATTCCTACAGAATAGATATCGCCCGAGAAATGGCGTTGTCCCTGGGACTGCTCGGGAGCCAGGTAGGGCGATCTGGAGCTGACGGCAGTCGGGGCAGCACCATGAGCAGATCGGCCATCCTGGGCACTAATCTCTTTGAAGATGCCAAACCCGGTCAAAACGAGCTTGCCGTCAGGCTGTCGTCGAATGATGTTGGTTGGTTTAATGCATCGGTGAATCACCCCCCAACTGTGCATCACCAGGAGGATTTTGAGAATTTCCTGGAGGAGGCGCACCACGGTCGCTTCAGAAAAGACTTTGCCGGGCTTGAGGATCTCGCCAAACGACTGGCCTGGAATAAATTCCTCAACCAGATAAAAGCTGTTGCCTTCTTCAAAATGGGCGAGAATTTTAGGAATTTGCTCATGACTGCCGACGTGCTTAAGCGCTTCGGCCTTCTTCCGCAGCAGCAACAGCACAAACTGCATAGCCCGCTGTCCCTTGCTGGTTAGAGGCAAGCGCTTGACGACACATTTGGGATGATCGGGTAAGTACGTGTCTGCCACCAGATAGGTGTTGGTGGGAGAATTAGACCCTAACGTTTGTAGAAACTGGTATCGTCCACCCAAAAGTTGGTTGACCGTCATGCGCACCCTCACCTGCTAGGCGCAACAAAAATATACTGCAGCTTGCAATCATAGAATGCCCGCGATCGCTCCAGTGCATTCTATCTAATCTTGCTGCGCCCAATGCGGCTCTCAAACAGCCTGATTGACCTGAAATATATCCTAGAGGGACGATAACCAGGCGTCAATTGGCCCAGGCCCATCGTCGCGGGCACACCCCCCATCAGCTGTAGGGCGATTTTTGCAAATGATCCTACCCAATGACGTAAGGGCAAATGGCCGTTTGCCCCTACCGACCGTGCAAGCGGGGGTAGAATTTTTCCCAGAAATCGCCTAATTAACTGTGCTCTAGCCCTTAAGTATTTGAGCTAAAGAGCGACTCCAGCTCCGAGCGGAGGGAGGTCATTGTCCCCAGTCGTCCCACAATGAGGCTGCGATCGCCCGCATCGGCAAGGCGCTCCTGCCAGTGGCGTACCTGCGACCCGTGGGACATCCAGAACTGAATGACGCTATTGACTGCTTGGTCTCCATCCCATCCTCGCTTTCGGGGAACGGCCTCCAGCGATTCTAGAAAGGCATCCAAGGTGCAGCGATAGGCCCCGACGTACTCTGCGCCAGCATACTGGTGGTCGGCCTGCTGGGTCTTAAGCTGGTGATCAAAAAAAGTGAGGATAGGGGTAATACCAACGATGTTAAAGGCGTAATTCATGCCAGTCTCCTATGATGACACGCGCAACCAAGTGCCTCCGTCAAGTCATGGGAACCGGGAGTCAGTTAAGCCAGAATCACTCCGCCCCACTGGACCGAACTGGTTGGAGGTGAGATTCCCGTACTTGACTTTTTTTGATTAATAGCTCAAAAAACTCGACTGATGCAAGTGCCTGGACGTAGATTCAGCCTAATCTTGAACTTCGAGTAAAGTCTGTAGCGCAGTTTTCATCTCAACGGGGCTGGTGGTTGCCGTGCCAAACTGGCGTACCACCAGACTGGCCGCCAGGTTTCCCAGCACCGCAGCTTCCCAGAGAGATGCCCCCAGGCTCAGCCCCAGGGTGAGGGCAGCGACGACCGTATCTCCCGCCCCGGTTACGTCAAAGACGTCGGTGCGGTTGAAGGCCGGAATATGGGAAACTTCGCCATTTTGGTTGAAGAGGCTCATCCCCTCTTCCCCACGGGTGATAAGAATTTGCTGGGCCTGGGTGAGCGTTAGCAGATCCCGGCCTGCCCGCTGGAGGTCCTGGGGCGTGGCGATCGCATAGCCCACCGCCTTCTCCGCCTCCGGCAGGTTGGGGGTAAACAGCGTAGCCCCCGCAAAGCGATGGAGCTGGGTTTGGGAATCGACGATAACCCGGGAATGGCCCAGGGCCGCCTCAATTACTGGCGGCGTCAAGACCCCATCTCCATAGTCGGAGCAAACGATTGTGTCGACTTCCCCTCGCCGCTGCTGAATGTAGGCTGCCAACTGCACCTGCAAATCTGCGTCGGGCAGATCGTCCGACTTGCGATCGACCCGCACGATCTGCTGCGTCACCGACTGACGGGCGTGCCCCGAAATGCGGGTTTTGGTAACGGTAGGGCGGTTGGGGTCAGTGAGAATGCCGCTGGTGTCGATTTTGGAGTCGGTAAAGATGCGGCGAATGGCCTGCCCCTGCTCGTCTTTACCCACCAGCCCCACCGCCCATACCTGGGCACCTAGAGCCGCCACATTGTAAACGGCGTTGGCCCCGCCCCCCGGCACTTGTCGGGTAGTTTCATGGCGCAGAATCAGCACGGGCGCTTCCCGCGAAACCCGCTCCACCTGCCCTGTGAGAAACTCGTCTAGAGTCAGGTCGCCCACCACGAGAATGCGCACCTGGGAGAAGCTGTCCATCAGGGAGAAAAGGCGATCGCTGGCAGCCCGAAGCTGATCGCAAAAGCTAGCCGGAAGCCCCATGGTTATCCCTCGTTCGATGTCTGATTGGGCGACTCGGGTACAGGACCTGCCGCCACATCATCACCAGAGGGCTCATCTGCCAAATCCTCATCGGCAGGTGACGTCATTGGGCAGTTCTCGCTGCTGTAGGTAAATTCGACTGTCACTACATACGCCCGATTGACCCCGGCATCATTGCTAATTAATTCAGTAAACGATCCGGAGGCGATCGCCTCACGGGCAATATCGTCGAAAAACTTGTAGCCCGAGCTGTAGATCAGGATCGGCTCCGGCGAGCCAAGCACCTGCTTTTCACTGTCTACAAACGCTCCCCAAACCACTTGAATAACCTGACCTTCCTCAAAATTAAGGGGACAGGCCCCAGAGGGATAGGGCAGGGACAGGGTCAGCGGTTCACCCTCAGTAGCATCGATGCTTTTGGCCGAATTATTAAATGCACTAAAGGCATTTTCGACGTCGGATTCACCAAACGGGTTAAAGGTAAACAGCTCCTGGAGCCGCTGCTGCTCGGCCAATAGTGCTTCCTGCCGCTGTTGAGCAATTTCTTCGGGACTGGGCTCCGGCGGAGACGGTTCTGACGGCTCTGGCACGGCGGCTTCGTCAGTCGGCTGCGGCCTCAAGTCATCTGCGGAGTTTGCCGGGGAGTCTTCGGCTTGAGGGGCTTCTGGTTCTTCAACCGGCGCAGGTTCGACTTCAGTAGATGGCAGAGGCGAGCCAGGGGAGATGGAGGGAGACTGCCGGAATAAGTCACCAAAAGTCTGGGGTCGCGGAAGCGGGGTGCGGGACGGTAGGGGGGGCAAAGGCGGCAGGGTAGACAGGCTGGGAAATGGGGAAGGAATCGGCGCAGAGCTGGGCAAGCCGGGATCAAGTTCAGAAAATTCGTCAAAGTCGTCGCCAAAGGAGTAAAGCTCCTCCCCGTCAGGTAGGGGGGGGAGGGTCACGTCTGAGTCAGAAAAATCGGGAAGCCGACCGATTTCATCAGGGCCAAGCTCGACGACAGCGACGGGGTCGAGAATATCAGGCTCGCTCGCCCGAGACGAGGGGGTGGGCAGCAGGGGCAGCACGACGAACAGCAGCCCGTGAAAGCCGACCGATGAAACAACAGCCCACCAGCCCGGTTGGCGCGTCATCTGCCGAAACTGCACCGGAAGGGTCTGGACGAGAGAGCGAAAGGACATAGGCCAGAAATTGACTCAGCAGAAATTGACCGATTCTCCAATCATTCTAGACAGGGGGCGGACGATTGTGGAGCCCCGAGTGTGCCACCATCTGAAGCCACCTGAATGATCATCAGGGAGAAATAGGAAAGGTCGAGGTGGGGGCGATCGCCCAAATCCCGAATGACTCGCTGCTCGGGCCAGGTCGTCCACTCGACCACCGCACTGTGGGCCAGCAAACGGCGATGCCGCAAAACCTGCCACACCTGATGGTAGACCGAGCGCACCTTCAATAAAACCACAACATCTGCCGTGGCGATCGCCGTTTCCAAATCGGTAACGGTGTATAGGGCAGGCAAAACCACTAATCGCTGGGCGCGTACCGTTAGAGGCAAACCCAGGGCAGCGGCGGCAGCGAGCGGTGAGCAGACCCCTGGAATAATTTCAATGGAAACGTCAGGATGATGTTGCTGGACAGTTTGGGCCAGGTAGGCAAAGGTGCTGTAGAATCCCACATCCCCCTCTGAGCAGAAGGCGACATCGATGCCCTGCTGAAGGTGCGTCCAGACCTCACTGGCCGCCTGCTCCCAGGCTCGCTGCAGAACGGCCTCATCCTGCACGTAGGGAAACGTCAGGGGCAGCCTCACCTGATGGGGCTGGAGCCAGCCGTCTACAATCTGCTCCGCAATCCCCGGCTTACCGCCTACCCCCGCTGGGAAGGCGACCACCCCGACCTGCTGGAGCCGCCGCAGCCCCTTCACGGTCACCAGTTCCGGGTCGCCCGGCCCGACGCTGATGCCGAATAGAGTCCCCTGGGGGAGCGATGGAGTGGATGGGTCTATCATTGGGAATGTCTTAAGATTTTTGTAAGGTTTGGGATGAACGGCCCAGTCCAGCCATTGATCGCCTTATTCATCATCACCCTAGAACCTATCCAAAAACTCACCCGAGTTTTTGGATAAGCATTCATTCCTATAGCCCTACGGGCTAAGGTTTGCGTGTGGAACCCCTGCGCCGCGGGGGGTCCACACCTCTTAAATGTCCTAACGCGAAAGCGTAGCGCTATAAAGTCTTAGTTAAGGAGGGTTATCCGCCGCATGGTTATCCGTCAGCCCCACCAGCCCGCTGAGCCGTCACCCCAATCGTCGCGATCGCCCGCTGACCCATCTCATCTATCTGCTGGCAAGCCCCGCTCCCAGCGCGGGGATTTTCGGTCTGGAGGACGTCGCGCCTCCATGCGGTGTACCCGCCCGCCCCATCAGCGCATTGTGACTCCCAACGGCACGTTCAACGTGCGGCGACTGGGGGAGTCTTCCACCCTGTGGAGCGATGCCTACCACTCCATGCTGACCCTGCCGTGGGTGGGCTTTTTTGGCGTGATTGCCCTGGTCTACCTGGTGATGAATGCCCTGTTCGCCACGGCCTACCTCATCGGCGGCGACAACATTGCCAATGCCCGCCCTGGATCTTTTGCCGATGCCTTTTTCTTCAGCGTGCAGACGATGGCATCCATTGGCTACGGGGCCATGTATCCCCAAACTGCCTATGCCAACCTGGTGGTGACCGTCGAGGCGCTAACCGGACTAATGGGGGTGGCGATCGCCACTGGTCTCATGTTCGCCCGATTTTCCCGCCCGACGGCTCGGGTGATCTTTAGTCGAGTAGCGGTGATTGCCCCCTATGACGGCGTCCCCACCCTGATGTTTCGCACCGCCAACCAGCGCCGCAACCGCATGCTAGAGGCCCAGATTTGCGTCACCCTGGTGCGCCACGAGGTAACTCAGGAAGGTCACTCCATGCGCCGATTCTATGATCTGTCATTGGTGCGATCGCAGACCCCAATTTTTGCCCTAAGTTGGACGGTAATGCACCCCATCGATACCAGCAGCCCGCTCTATGGCTTGACCCTTGAGGATCTGGAGGATCTGGATGCCGAGCTGATCGTCATGCTGACCGGGCTGGATGAAACCTTCTCCCAAACCGTCCACGCTCGCCACTCCTACATTCCGGTGGAAATTCTGCCCGATTACCAGTTCACTGACCTGTTTTCTTACTCCCCCGATGGACAGTTCGTGATTGACTACTCTCGGTTTAACCAGGTGCTGGCGATCGCTCCCTCAGCCTCGGAAACGCCCGCCAATGGTTGACAAGAGGTTAAGCAAATTCTCTGGGAGGAGATGTCCTGCTAGGGCGCACACCCCGCAAGGTGTAATGAGTGCGCTTGAGCACTTAAGATATCGATCGCTTTGTTACTGCTTGTGTAATTCTTATGTCGTCTTATGTGCCCCTCATCTACCCCCTGATCCTGCGAGATATAGTCAAATTAGGTAATTGAGTTAAGACCATTTGGGAAAACGCCATTTCCCAACCTAAACGAGGTTTAGGCTGCTGATTCGAGAATTCCAGAGGTTTCCATGACTCCCGCTATGCTTCGCCAGTTTTGGAAAGTCGTTGAAAATACCCAATCTACTATACTCACTAACCTGGATGACGGTCGGCTGGTCGCGTGGCTGCTCAACCGGGTCGCCTCCGAGCGCCCTATCGACCAGTCTGAGGCCACGATCTACAGCAACTACATCCAGTCAAGGCTGACGCTGATTCGCGATTTGGCTGAGGCTCGGTGAGGTGGATTTTGGATTTTGGATTTGGGGGGGTGGGTTGATAGGGGTCAGGCGTTAAACAAAATTGTTTTTGTGGGGGTGTGCGCCCTCGCCGGGGGCGTACACACCACGGGCTGTAGTTAGCTGTGCTTAAGCACTTGTTGGCCAGAAAATTTGTGAAACCTGGCAGACTGGGATTAATGTCCTGCCCCACGTAGTCTCGTCTGCCCTCGATGTATTTGAAGCACCTCCACCTCAGGCATTACCGCAATTTCTCAGAGCAGCCCGTCCACTTCCATGCCCCCAAGACGATTCTGGTGGGGGACAATGCCCAGGGTAAATCCAACCTGCTAGAGGCGGTGGAGATGCTGGCGACGCTGCGATCGCACCGGGCCACGCGCGATCGCGAGCTGGTGCGGGACGGGGAACCCGCTGGACTGATCGAAGCCGATTTGGAGCGGGAGATGGGCACCCTGTCGCTGCAAATTACCCTGCGCAGCAGCGGGCGTCGGACTGTGGCGATCAACCAGGAAGCGCTGCGGCGGCAGTTTGACTTTTTGGGTATTATCAATGCCGTCCAGTTTTCTAGCCTGGATTTGGACCTGGTGCGGGGTGGCCCCAGCGAGCGGCGGGCCTGGCTGGACACTCTGCTGATCCAGCTTGAGCCGGTGTACGCCTACATCCTGCAGCAGTACACCAAGGTGCTGCGTCAGCGCAATGCCCTGCTGAAGCGCCTCAAGTCTGATGAGGCCGACGCGGACATTGCCAATGGCGATGCCACTCAGCTTGCTGTCTGGGACGCTCAACTCGCCGCCACCGGGACGCGGGTGATTCGCCGCCGTGCCCGGGCCCTGCAGCGGCTGGCTCCCCTGGCAGAGCAGTGGCACCAGGCAATCAGCGGCAAAACGGAACAGCTCACTATCCAGTACGCCCCCAATGTTCCCCTGGAGGAGGACGATCCGGCTCGGATTCAGCGGGCGTTTCTCAGCAAGCTGCAGGAGCGGGCGATCGCCGAACAGCACCAGGGCACCTCTCTGGTGGGTCCCCATCGGGATGAGGTAGAGTTCTTAATCAACGAAACCCCCGCCCGTCAATATGGTTCCCAGGGGCAGCAGCGCACCCTGGTGCTGGCGCTCAAGTTAGCCGAACTGAAGCTCATCGAGGCGATCGTGGGGGAACCGCCCCTGCTGCTGCTGGACGACGTACTGGCAGAGCTGGATCTGAAGCGACAAAATCAGCTCCTCGACGCCATTCAAGACCGCTTTCAGACGATCATTACCACAACCCATCTCGGGGCCTTCGATGCCCAGTGGGTCAAGTCATCCCAGGTGCTCCGGGTCGAGGCTGGCCACATTCTCTAGCTGGGGGTCTTTCAGATCAGGCAGGCTGGACGGCAAGGCATTGGGCTGGGGCAGCGCTGGTTCTTCTCCGTTCTGGGCGATTTCCTTTAGTCGGGCATAGAAGCTGGATGGTTCTGCCACCGGCACGAATCGGTGAATGGGGTGGGGTCCCCCCGCAGCCTGTACCCAGGTGGAAAATTTGATTTCATCAGGTTTGGCATCTCCACTTGCCGAGCCCTTAGAGGAGGGAAAGGCACAGGGGGAATCCTGGACGAGGCCGTAGTTTCCGTCACCAGCTTCTGCTGCCACCGATTTAACGACGGCTTTAGCCGTCGGGGTGGCGGGGAGTGAGACCGACTCAGGCGCGCCCCGCTCGGCTTCCGCCTCGATCGGGCGGTGGGGCAATTCATCGCAGATGATGCGTTCAAATTCGCCGTTGAAGTGGCACATGGGGTGCCCCCGCCGCTGCCAGAGCTTGAGAATTTGCTCCACCGACACCGCCTTATAGCGCCCCTGGTAGAGGGCTTCCAGGACCGCCGACCGCAGCCAGGTTTCTGGGTAGTGCTGCAGCCAGCGAGCAATGATAAACTGGGGCGATCGCCCTTCCAGGTCAAAGCCGTAGCGGCTCAAAAGCTGAGCCACCGCCTCTGCAAATTCCGAGTGGGCGACAAATTCCACCATATTCTGCGCCGCAGCGTGCGCCTCTCCCGCTGAGGATAAACCGTTGAAGACAGATCCCGTAGGCCCTGATGCCCTGCCCCTATCTTGCCATTTCTCCTTGATGAACGGGATACTTGCCTACGTTTCTTAGCCTAATCGGGTGGGGGCGATCCTTCACCTAACGAGAGGACGACTTCTGAAGCGGCTGGTCAAGCACGCATTGGGCATCGATTAGCATGAGCCCCGCTTCCTGCAGCACCCAGCACCGCCGTGGAACAGCCGCCAGGGCAGCCGTGGCTCCCTGCTCAACTGGAGTAACCGTTTCTACCACATCCGGCAGATATTGGTTAACCCAGATGTCTGCCACATAACCCGGCTCATAGGCGTCCCGGTCCAGCATCCAATAGTCAATATCGTAGGCGCGAATGAACTGCTGCAGCTCCGTCAGCTCGGTCGTGTACTGAGCCTGAATCAGGGCGATCGCCCGCTGTCGAAACTCGTTGTAGTAGCCCACGTGGTAGGGAATGGCGTACTCCCGCCCAATGAAAATCGAGCGGCGGGCAAAGGTGGGAATATTGTTTACCTCATCCACCACTGACGCCACCCGAATATCCGATGGCTGCTGCGCCAGAAACTCATACGTTTTGGGAGCCTTGCCCTGCTTATACTTGGTCAGAGGAAAATCTTTCACAAACGCTGGATAGGTCAGGAGCAGCGCGGCAATCAGGCCCGTAGCGCCCCAGGCCAGGAGCGATCGCCCTCCCATCCTCTGCTTGGAAAACGATGCTGAGCGCCAGCGCCAGAGGGCATCCAGCACCAGGGTGAGAAAAAGCGCAGCCGCGATCGCCATGACAAATCGCCAGCTATGGTCCAGGTAGCGGCTGGGCAGGTGCAGGCGAAACAGCAGCAGGTGGGCCAGCCCCCACATTCCCAGGGAGGCCACCAGCAGCCGCAGCAGCAGGCCAATCCGGAGCGTCACCGCTTGGGCTAGTGGAAAACGGCGGGGCGATCGCAACAGCAGCGGCAGCCCCAACCCCAGGCAGAGGGTAGCGGGCCGCAGCAGGCCGACATGGAAAATACCGCTGCGATCGCCCACCAGATAAAACCACCAGGAATTTTCGTTGAAGAAGAAGCTGCGTCCCCCCGGCCAGAACTCGGGCATGGCGCGAGCCTGAGCAGCGGTGACTACCGGGTCGAATTCGGAAGCCGTCAGGGCATAGAAGAGTAGTACCAGGCAAATCACTGCCAGATGGCTGGCGCAGAACCAGTAGTCCCGTGGCTGCCGCGAGAGCCGCAGTCTCCCCTGCCGCCATTGCACCAGACTCAGCAGCAGCACCCCCGCCGCCACCAGCACGTACTGAGGATAGAACAACCCCAGCAGCGCCAGGATGACCAGACCGGGGAGGAGCGATCGCCAAAACGCGCTCCTCGATATGCAGCCCCCTTCGCTCGCCTCATAACGCGCTAGCACATAAAGAAAAGCAACGAAGAAAGGATAGACAAACGATCGGGGGCTGGCAGATATGATGTCATCCTTCATCCACATTGTCTGGGACAGCAGCAGGGAGGCCGTAAATCCGGCAAACGGCACAGGCAGCATGAGCAGGGTGAGCCAGAAAAAAGTTCCTGCGGTCACCAGCCCCAGTGCCAGGGGCAGCAGCTTATTGAGCACCATCGGGTCAATCCCCACCGCTGCTGCTGCCCGATAGAGCGCCACATAGCCTACTGGACTCACCGACTGAAAATAGTCGGCAATCCAGTCATTGGGAAAAAGACTGGGGTCGAGGAACCGCCGCATCCAGAACACATACTGCCGGGCGTCATCCTGCACGATGTAGGGACTGCTGAAGGCTTCCCGCAATGCCACCAGGGCATAGGTGGTGGCGATCGCCAGACTCAAACTAAACCAGAAAATCACGCGGGGATCGGTCGCATTCTTGACTGGGGTAGTGAGCCATTTTTGCAGGCGGGGGATGAGCATGGGCGGGAAACGAAAATCGCAAGGTGAGAAGGGGTGTGAGGCAGATAGGGTTAATCGGGAGGGGGGAGTTTATCCGCAGATGACGCAGATGAACGCAGATAGAGAATGGGTACGGGTAGAGACGATTGGTTCAGAATACGTGGTCATGCCCAATCTTTCACTCAATCTTTCACTCAAACCGCCTCCACTGCTTCCTACAGAAATATCATCCATCTGCGTCATCTGCGTCATCTGCGGACACCTCAACCTAAGTCCACCCGCTCATTCTTCCTGCTTGCCCTGCCACAGCCAGGGTTCCTCCTCGTTAAACTGTACGGGTTCTAGGGTGATGTTTTGGCGATTCTCCAAAAACCGCATCAGGCGATCGGAGGGCAGGTAGAGCAGCAGGGGCGTGCCGTCTTCAGGCAGGGAAGCCTGGTTATTGGCCTCTACTAGCTGAATCTGCACCGTGGGCTCCAGCAGGTGAGCCAGGGACAGTACCCGTCCGGCGGGCTGGTAGTCACTGAGCAGAATCGGCGCGTCTAGCTGGTTGACGTGGGCGGCCACATCTGGGTTGCGGCGGCTTTTGGCGTAGCTTTTGTGCCACCAGACGGCGATGTGGGAGTTGACGAGGACAGACAGGGCTCCGAGGGTGGCTAGGGTGATGGCGATCGCCCGCCACCGTTTGCGCGATCGCGTCTTGGCTCGCACGGTGATGGGGCGGGACACAATCTGGCTGGTGAGGAAGTAGGCGATCGCCATCTGTAATCCCAGGTAGCAGGGCACTGCGTAGCGAGTAATGCTGGATCGCCGCCCTCCCAGCAGGATGTCGGGGCCGAGAATGGCCAGTCCTGTAACGCCCATGAGGAGCGTGAGAAACAGGGCGCTCTCTAGCGGTGCCCGCCGCCATAGGAAGACCACTGAAACGATCGCCAGAATCGCCAGTAAATAGTGGAGGGGATTGATGGCGCTCGGTCCCTGATTGAAGTCGGCAAAGACGCGGCTGAGGTTGAGCAGCCAGAACAGCGGCAGGCTACCAGCGCGGTCCTGGTTCACTGACTGGGTATTGCTCAGGAATAGATCGAAGTTCTGAATCACGATCTGCAGCCACGGCGCAAACAGCACCAGGCTAAACAGAGATGCCAGCAGGTAAGCGACAAAGCGCTTACTGAAGTTCACCCCCTCCACAATCAGCACATAGAGCCCGTGGCTAACGGAAACCAAGCCCGCAAAGGGGTGAGTGTATAATCCCAGTGCCGCCGTTAATCCATAGATGGTCCAGACCCAGGCTTTATCACACCGCATCGCCCACAGTAGACTGGCGCTCGATAGCAGAATGGTCACCGTCCACAGGCTGTATTCCCGCGCCTCCTGGGCGTAAAGCATATGAAACGGCGAGATGGCAAAGAAGGCAGTAATCGACCAGGCCACCAGAGGCGAGGCAAACAGCTCCATGCTGAGCCAGAACATACAGGGCAGGGCAAGCAGGCTGATAATCGCCGACAGCAGACGAATGACGCCAACAGAGTTAGGTAATGCCCGCATCCACCACCGAGCCAGCAGATAGTAGAGGGGCGAATGCTCAGGATGCTGGGCCAGGGCGCGAAAGGACTCCTCCAGGGTTGACCCATTATTGGGATACTGGTACTGTCCCAGAAGTTCGCCGACGGAGCGGGTTTCCCCGGTGTAGGCGGCAGCGATGAACTCCGACTGGGTATAGCCCGAGATCCGCAGCGAGGTCATGGTCTCGTCGTACCAGTAGACCTTGCTGTCCAGGTTGTAAAATCGGAAGAAGATGCCCAACACTAGCAGCACTAGAACCAGGTTGCGCAGCCAGATTGAATCCCCGAGCGACATCCACTTTGTCTTGTGCAGCATCATGCGGATTAGTCGGGCGATCGCTTCCCGAGAATGACTATTCAGATGTAACGGTATCACAGTCTGTGAGGCTGCAGCCGAGGAAAATGGCCACCGGGCGATCGCTGCCCTTTTGGCAAGCCTTTGGCAAAATGAGAGGCATAGGCACCTGAGCCACTGGGTGCGACTTAGCTTGCGGAGGCTTCTGACTTGACCCCATCCCCCAACCCTTTCCTGGCGCTCCAGTACGAACCTGCCTTTGAGTCTCTGGGAGCCGACTACTCCGACCTCGTGGCGGCAGCCGATTTTCCCCGGCATACCTTGAGATTTCGCAACGACGACCTGCTGGAGCAGATTGGGCTAAACCCGGCTCAGGTGGCAGATGATGACTTTGTGGAGGCGTTTGGGCGGTTTCAGGGGCGATCGCCCCTCCTGGCCATGCGCTACCACGGCCACCAGTTTGGCGTGTATAACCCGTATCTGGGGGATGGCCGGGGCTTTCTCTACGGCCAGGTGTGGGGCAGGGACGGCAACCTGTATGACTTTGGCACCAAAGGATCGGGGACAACGCCCTATTCCCGTGGGGGGGATGGTCGCCTGACGTTGAAGGGGGGTGTGCGGGAAGCGATCGCCGCCGAAGCTCTCCATGCCTACGGAGTGAACACCTCCCGCTGCCTGAGCCTGGTCGAAACAGGCGAGTCTCTCTGGCGCGGCGACGAACCGTCTCCGACGCGATCGTGCGTCATGGTGCGCTTCAGCCACTCCCACATTCGCTTCGGCACCTTCGAGCGGCTCCACTACCACGATCGCCCCGATTTAGCCACCAGGCTCCTAGACCACATCATCACCTACTATTACCCCCATCTCCAGGGTCAGGCCGACGCCTATCCCCGCTTCTACGCTGAGCTGGTGCAGCGCACGGCGACTCTGGTGGCCCAATGGATGGCGGTGGGCTTCTGTCACGCCGTTTTGAACACGGACAACATGTCCATCACCGGGGAAAGCTTCGACTACGGCCCCTACGCCTTCATCCAGGACTTTAACCCCCGCTTCACCGCCGCCTACTTTGATGACATGGGC
>JBHJGR010000179.1:0-4045 GCA_050331615.1 Elainellaceae cyanobacterium | reverse complement strand
GTAGGTGGGTGGATGGGAGGTGGGGGGTGAGGGTGGTTTGGAGGTCTTTGAATTGGGTGACGTCGGTTTGGAGGATGTGGAGGGTGGCTCCGGCATGGCGGAGGGATTGGAGGGTTGGCTCGATGTCGGGGGTGGGCGATCGCCGTCCCAGCAAAATCAGGTGACGTGCGCCCTGCTGGACGAGCCATTGGGCAAGCTGGAGGCCCAGGGCACCCAGGCCCCCCGTAATCAAGTAAGTGGCGTTAGGCTGGATAGGAGGAGATGAAGGGGCGATCGCCGGTAGGGTCATCACTACTTTGCCGATGTGTTTGGCCTGGGCCATATAGCGAAAGGCATCGGGGGCAGCGGTGATGGGGAAGACGGTTTTGGGCAATGGTTTCAAGTCGCCCTGCTGAAAGAGATCCATCAGCCTGGTGAGCATGGTCTTGATCAAAGCGGGCTGGGCCTGGGAGACTTCCAGCAAATCAAAGGGATGATACATCACATCAGGGCGCACCTGATGGGCCTGGGCAGCGCTCCAGATGCCGATTTTACCGATTTCTACAAACCGGCCACCCGGGGACAGCACCGCCAGATTTTTATCAATAACTTCGCCATTGAGGCTATTGAACACCACGTCTACCCCACGTCCCTGGGTCTTTGCCAGAATTTCATCGGCAAAGTCGAGGGTGCGGGAGTTCATGACGTGGGTGATTCCCTGCGATCGCAAGTACTCCCACTTGCCGGGGCTGGCCGTAGCAAATACTTCAGCCCCTACCCACTGGGCAATTTGCACCACCGCCTGACCGACGCCACCCGCTGCGGCATGGATGAGGACGCGATCGCCCGCCTTCAGCTTCGCCAACTCGATCAGCCCATAGTAGGCCGTGAGAAAGGTGGTGGGCACCGTAGCCGCCGCCGCCGGACTGAGGAAGGTGGGCTTGGGCACGACAAACGCCGCTGGCACCGTCACGAACTGGCCGAGGCTACCTACAGCCTGGGCCGCGATTACCGACTCACCGATTTGAAAGTCCGTCACCCCCTCCCCCAAAGCGACAATGGTTCCCGCACACTCGCCGCCAAAGGGTACGTCGGATGCTCCAGCAAAGCCCATCTGCTCCAGGACGGGTTGTAGCATTCCCAAGGCATTGAGTACGTCACGAAAGTTGACGCCTGCGGCTTTTACCTGGATTTCTACTTCACTAGGTTGGGGCGATCGCCGCTGGGCAGGCATCAGGGTGAGGTTGTCCAACACGCCATAGGCCGAAATCCCTAACCGGCAGGGCTCTCCAGGGAAAGGCAAATGCTGGGGGATCAAAGGCGAGTCGTGGGGCACCAGTCGGGCAACGTGGCGATCGCCCCCCCGATAGGCCAGGTGTTCCTCCCAATTCGGATCGCGCAGGTCATGGACGATCAAGGCCAGGGTTTCATCATCCACTCGCTCATCCAAATCCAGACAGCGGCAGTTGAGATCGGGGTGCTCCAGGCGAATCGTCCGCGCTAATCCCCACAGACTTGCAGAAGACAGACTTGCAGAAGAAACCTGCAAAGGGGCGGGAGTGCCCACCGCCTGGGCTTGCTGCGTCACTAACCAGAGCTGTGCTGAGAGGTTGACAACCTGGGAAATCGCCTGCACCAAATGCAGCACACTCCCACAGCCTATGATTAGATCAGCGGTCAAAGCCTCTGCGTTACTTGATGAAATACCCTCAAAGTCCCATCCAGTCTCCTGATCCAGGCTCCAGAGGTGGACGATCTGACAGATCAACGGTTCTTGCGTCGCCGCCATGTCATGAAACAACTGGTAAAAGTCTTCAACCCGTTTGGGGTTAATCTGGTAGCGTTCTGGCTCAAGCTGGGCGTAGGTTTCCCCCGGCTCGACTAGCAAACAGCGATCGCCCTCCCGCCGCAACGCCGCCACCAACCGCTCGGCTATTCCACAGCGATCTGCAAATACCAACCACGTTTGCGATTTTAGATTTTGGATTTTGGATTTTGGATTTTCGACTCCCGACTCCTGACTCCCGATTTTGGATTTTGGATTTTGGATTTTGGATTTTGGATTTTCGACTCCCGACTCCTGACTTCTGACTTCTGACTCCTGGCTCCTGACTCCTGACTCCTGACTCCTAACCTCAGCTTGCCAAACCAGTTGATAAAAACAGTCCAAATCCGTACTTGATTCCGGCTGGGCCTGCTTGCCCACCAGTTTTGCCAAAGATGCCCGACTCACGAACTGGAGGGTCATGCCGTGGATTTGCAGGGCGATCGCCCCTGTTTCATCCCAAACCTGCAAGTCGGCCTTGAGATTGGGAGCATGGGAGCCGTTGCTGGCCTGGGTATCCTGTACCTGAACAAAACACCATCCGTGCGATCGCAGCGGCTGATAAAAGTGCAGCGCCTCCAATCCTACAGGTAGATAGGTTCCGGTCGTGGCCATATCCGCTACCGCTGCGCCAATGGTTTGCCAGCAGGCGTCCAGCAGCACGGGATGGAGGCTGTAGCGATCCGCATCCTGGCGCAAAGTTTCAGTTAAGCAAATCTGGCTGAGGGCTTCACCCGGTCTTTGCCAAAGCTGCCGGATCCCTTGAAACGCCTGACCATAGGTTAAGCCCTGGGCCGCCAGGATCTGGTAAAAGTCCGTGACAGCAACGGCATGAGACGCCAGAGCAGTCTGGTATTGATTGAGATCGACCTCTGCTGAAGAAAGTCTTTGGGCATTGCAGAGGGTAGCGGTTGCGTGGCGATGAAAGTCATTGCCATCCTGGCTGAAGATTTGCACGGAATAGCCGTCAGCGGCGGGGGTCAGCACTGTCTGAAGAGGAATGGTCGTGTCCTGGAGCTTCAGGGGTTGCTCGATCACCAGGTCTTGCAAAATCGGGTGGGATAGGTCAAGTTGACGGGCAGCGGCGATCGCCATCTCTCCATAAGCCGCACCGGGGAAAATCGGCTGGTGCAGGATGGTGTGTTGCTGAAGATAGGCGAGGATGTGGGGCTGGAGAGTGCATTGGAAGCGGATTTCAGGGGTTCCAGCCAGCGGGAGGCGATCGCCCAACAACGGATGGTGTGGTGAGGCTGGAGAAGCGACCTGAACCGGCTCCATGCTGGGCACCCGTGCCCCTTCCCACCAGTAGCACTGCCGCTGAAAAGGATAGGTGGGCAGATGAACAAACTTTGCATTCTGCCCCTGAAATACCCTTGCCCAGTTGATGATGCCCCCTTGCACATACCATTCCCCTAGACTTTGACCCAGTACGGTCTCATTCGATTGCCCAGGGCGCAGACTGGGAAGCCACTGGCAGTCTGCGTCGGGAATGCAAGCCCTGCCCAGCCCCAGCAGGACTGGCTTAGCCCCGATTTCCAGGAAGGTTCGGTATCCCTGACGATGCAAAGTGGTCATGGCGGCGAGAAAGCGCACCGGCTGGCAAATATGCTTCACCCAGTAATCAGCGTGGGCAAGCTCTGTGGTCAGCGCTTCTCCCGTCACTGTAGATACGATGGGAATTTTAGGGGCATGGTAGGTGACTGACTCCGCCACCTGGCGAAACTCCGCCAGCATAGGTGCCATCAGGGGAGAATGAAAGGCGTGGGAGACTTCCAGGCGCGTGTGTTTGATGCCCTTGGTTCCCAGTAGGTCAGCGATGCTGGAAATAGCCTCCTCCCGTCCCGACAGCACCACGCTTTGAGGACTATTGATGGCGGCGATCGCCACCCTTTCTCCAATACCTATCAGCAGGGTTTGCATCTGCGCTTCGCTGGTCATCACCGACAGCATGGCCCCATCCGCAGGCAAAGCCTGCATCAGCCTTCCCCGTGCCGCCACCAGCCGCAGGGCGTCTTGCAAATCAAACACGCCAGCCAAACACGCGGCTACATACTCGCCAATGCTGTGTCCCACCATCACCGCAGGCTGTACTCCCCAGGATAGCCAGAGCTGGGCCAGGTCGTATTCCAGGGCAAAGAGGGCGGGTTGGGTGAAGGTGGTTTGGTGGAGAGGGAGGGTGGGAGTTTGGATTTTGGATTTTGGATTTTGGATTGGGGGGAGTGGGGATTGTGGGGGTGGGGG